>DJWG01000101.1 GCA_002440945.1 Rhodobacteraceae bacterium UBA6236
GGGAAGACGTTGACGCCGCGGATGATCATCATGTCGTCCGAACGGCCGGTGATCTTCTCGATCCGGCGCATCGAGCGGGCGGTGCCCGGGACCAGACGGGTCAGGTCCTTGGTGCGGTAGCGGATGATCGGCAGGGCTTCCTTGGACAGGCTGGTGAAGACCAGTTCGCCCAACTCGCCGTCGGGCAGGACCTCGCCGGTCTCGGGATTGATGATCTCGGGATAGAAATGGTCTTCCCAGATGTGCAGGCCGTCCTTGGTTTCAACGCATTCCTGCGCGACGCCCGGGCCCATCACTTCGGACAGGCCGTAAATGTCGACGGCGTGCATGTCGAAGGCGTCCTGGATTTCCTCGCGCATGGCGTTGGTCCAGGGTTCGGCCCCGAAGATGCCGACCTGAAGCGAGCTTTCGCGGGGATCAAGGCCCTGGCGGCGGAATTCGTCGAGGATCGACAGCATGTAGCTTGGCGTCACCATGATGATGCGCGGCTTGAAGTCGGCGATCAGCGTCACCTGGCGTTCGGTCTGCCCGCCCGAGATTGGAACCACGGTGCAGCCCAGACGTTCAGCGCCGTAATGCGCGCCAAGGCCGCCGGTGAACAGGCCGTAGCCATAGGCGTTGTGCAGCATGTCGCCCGGACGACCGCCCGCCGCGCGGATCGAGCGCGCGATCAGGTTGGCCCAGACGTCGATGTCATTGGCGGTATAGCCCACGACCGTCGGCTTGCCGGTGGTGCCCGACGATCCGTGAACCCGCACCAGCTTCGACTGCGGCACGGCGAACATCCCGAACGGATAGGTGTCGCGCAGGTCCTGCTTGTTGGTGAAGGGGAACTTCGCGATGTCCTTCAGCGACTTCAGCTCTTCCGGGTGGACGTCATGTTCGATGAACCGGTTCCGGTAGAAGGGCGAATTCTCGTAGGCGTGCTTCAGCGACCGCTTCATGCGGTGGAACTGCAGCGCCTCGATTTCATCACGGGACGCGATCTCGATCGGGTCGAGATCCTGTTTGCGGGGGGTAAGGTCTTCCATGGTTCAATCCTCCCTTGGAAAGTCAGGACCGGTCATTCGGCGACCGGAAGATGCGTGCCCTTGACGGTGCGCGAATGGCCGCGAAATTCGGCCACATGCTGTCCGTCCTGGTTGGTGATATGGACATCGTAGATGCCCGAGCGTCCCTGGCGCGCGACTTCGCGCGCCGCGGCAGTCAACCGGTCGCCAAGGCGGACCGGCTTCAGATAGGTGACCGAACAATGCTGGCCGACCACGACGTCGTTGTAGCTGTTGCAGGCGAAGGCAAAGGCGCTGTCCGCCAGGGTGAAGATGTAGCCGCCGTGGCAATTGCCATGGCCGTTCGACATCGATTCGGTGACGGTCATGCTCAGCGTGGCCGCGCCGGGTGCGACGTGGTCGAGCGACATGCCAAGCCGCTGGCTGGCGCTGTCGCCGTTCCACATTTCCCGCGCCGAGCCTTCGGCGATTTCCTGCGGGGTCATTTCCGCGACGGATTTCATTGGCCCTTGAACTCCGGCTTGCGCTTTTCAAGAAAGGCGGTGACGCCTTCGGCATAGTCGGCGCTGCGACCGGCGGTGCGCTGCAGGTCGCGTTCCATGTCCAGTTGTTCGTCAAGCGATTGCGTGGCCGAAGCCTGGATCAGCCGCTTGGTCAACCCAAGGCCCAGCGTCGGACCGGCCGCCAGCGACGCCGCCAGCGCCTGGGCTTCCGCCATCAGATCGGCGTCCTCGACCGCTTTCCAGATCATGCCCCAGTCGGCGGCCTTTTCCGCCGTCACCGGCTCTGCCGTCATGGCCAGCGCCTTGGCGCGCGGTTCGCCCAGGATGCGCGTCAGGCTCCAGCTGCCGCCGGCGTCGGGGATGAGGCCGATCTTGGCGAAGGCCTGGATGAACTTTGCCGACTTCGCCGCCAGGACGATGTCGCAGGCCAGCGCGATATTGGCGCCCGCGCCTGCGGCCACGCCATTCACGGCGCAGACGATCGGCTTTTCCAGGCTGCGAATCAGCCGCAGCGTCGGGTTGTAGAAGGTCTCGAGCGTGTGGCCCAGATCCGGCGCGGCGCCGCCCTTGCGGGGGTCGCGGTCGCCCAGGTCCTGGCCCGCGCAGAAGCCACGACCCGAACCGGTCAGAAGCACCGCCCGCACCGCCTGATCCTCATGCGCGCGTTCCATCGCGGCGCGAAGCGAAAGGTGCATTTCCTCATTGAAGGAATTAAGCTTGTCGGGACGATTCAGCGTAAGGCGCAGAACGCCCGCCTCGAGTGCGACAAGGACAGTCTCGGATCCGGTCATGATGCTCTCCCTCGTCAGGCTCACCTTGCCCGACGCTCAAAAATATCTTGCATAAACCGACCGGCCGGTCAATGATAAAGCAAGACGGGCCGAGGAGCCCGGCGGGAGGAACGCATGACCGACTTTTTCGACCTTCATCGGCCGATGCTCGATGCTGCTGTCCAGGCCCTGCACGCGCGTGGATTCTGGACCCCATTTCCCGAAGTGCCAAGTGGCAAGATCTACGGTGAAACCGCCAAGGCGGAAGGCGAAGCCGCCTTCGAATCGCTGCTGGGCAAGGACTTCGGTCTGCCGGGCCACCCGGGCGCCGGAAGGGCGGGGGCGGAAGTGTCGCCCTTCGGTCCGACCCTGGGGATTCGCTATCCTTCCGCGACCCCGGATGAACTGATCGCCGCCGCAACCGCCGCCGCCCCGGCGCTGGCCGCCGCAAGCCCCGAGACGCGCCTTGGCGTCTGCCTTGAGGCGCTGCAGCGCCTTAACCGGCAAAGCTTTCTTCTGGGCAATGCCACCATGCACACCACGGGGCAGGCGTTTGCGATGGCCTTCCAGGCCGGAGGACCGCACGCGCAGGATCGCGGGCTGGAAGCCCTGGCCGCCGCCTGGGCCGAGATGACGCGCTTCGCGTCCTCGGCGCGCTGGGAAAAGCCGCAGGGCAAGGCCGCGCCGATCGTCATGGAAAAGACCTGGACGCTACGCCCGGCAGGGATCGCGCTGACCATCGGCTGCAACACCTTCCCGACCTGGAATTCCTACCCCGGCCTTTTCGCTAGCCTTGCCACCGGCAATCCGGTGATCGTGAAGCCGCATCCGCGCGCCATCCTGCCGCTGGCGCTGACCGTCCGCGTCCTGCGGGAGGTTCTCACCGAAGCCGGGCTGCCCGCCGACGCGATCCTGCTTGCCGTGGACGAACCGGGCGCCGAAATCACCAAGGATCTGGCGACCCGCCCGGAAGTGAAGCTGATCGATTACACCGGGTCGTCGACCTTCGGCACCTGGCTGCGCGACAATGCCCGTCAGGCCCAGCTGTTCACCGAGGAAACCGGCGTGAACAGCGTGGTCATCGCGGCGACGGACGACTTCGACGGCATGAACGCCAACCTGGCCTTCGCGCTGTCGCTTTATTCCGGGCAGATGTGCACCTCGCCGCAGAACATCTACATCCCCGCAGCCGGGATCAAGACGAACCTCGGCCACAAGAGCTTTGACGACGTCGCTTCAAGCCTCGCGGCGGCCATCGACACCCTTCTGTCCGATCCGGCCCGTGCGGCGGGGATCTGCGGCGCCATCGCCAACCCGGCGACCGCCACACGCGTGACCGGGCTTCAGGGCCATGGCCGCAGGCTCCGCGCCGGGGCAGGGGAAGGCCAGCCGGGGCCGCTGTTGCTTGCCGTGACGGCGGAAGACGCGGTCGCGGCGGATGAATGCTTCGGCCCGGTGGCTTTTGTCATCGCCAGTGCCGATGCCGATCAGGCGATCCGGCAGGCCGCGGGTCTTGCCGCCACGAAGGGCGCCATCACCGCGGCGCTTTACGACACCGACCCGGCCCGCATTGCCCGGGCCGAGGCCGCCTTTGCCGGGGCCGGAGTGAACCTGTCGATCAATCTGACCGGCAATATCTTCGTCAACCAGTCGGCGGCCTTCAGCGATTTCCACGTCACCGGGGCGAACCCGGCCGGGAACGCCAGCCTGACCGACACCGCCTTTGTCGCGACCCGGTTCCGTCGCGTCATGAGCCGCCGCCTTTCTGCGGCGTGATTTCATCAATCCGTTCCAACAGCATCTCTGGGAGGAGATCATGAAGAAATACCTGACCACGACCGCAGTCGCGACCCTCGCCTGCCTTGGCCTGTCGCAGGCGGCGCTGGCCGAGATCAAGATCGGTGCCTCGGTTTCGGCGACTGGCCCGGCGGCCTTTCTGGGCGACCCGGAAGCCAAGACGCTGGAAATGCTGGTCGAGGACATCAACGCCAAGGGCGGCGTGAACGGCGAGAAGATCCAGCTGGTATCCTACGACGACGGCGGCGACCCCAACAAGGCCCGCACCTTCGCCACCCGTCTGATCGAGGATGACGAGGTCGTGGCGATCATCGGCGGCACCACCACCGGCACCACCATGTCGATCCTCGACGTGGCCGAAGACGCCGAAGTGCCCTTCATCTCGCTGGCCGGCGCCATCGACATCATCGACCCGGTGAAGCCCTTCACCTTCAAGACCCCGCACACCGACCGCATGGCCTGCGAAAAGATCTTCGAAGACATGAAGAAGCGCGGCATCACCAAGATCGGCCTGATCTCGGGGACCGACGGCTTCGGCGCCTCGATGCAGGCGCAGTGCAAGAAGGTCGTGGGCGACTTCGGCATCGAGATCGTCGCGGACGAGACCTATGATCCGAAAGACGCCGACATGACGGCGCAGCTGACCAAGATCAAGGGTGCCGAAGGCGTCCAGGCGATCCTGAACCCGGGCTTCGGCCAGGGCCCGTCGATCGTGACCCGCAACGTCAGGCAGCTGGCCATCGACCTGCCGTTCTACCAGTCGCATGGCGTGGCCTCGGACGGCTTCATCGAACTGGCCGGTTCCGAAGCGGCCGAAGGTGTGCGCCTGCCGGGCAACGCGCTGCTGATCCCGGATCTGCTGGCCGACGGCGACGTGCAGAAACCGGTCGTCACCGCCTACAAGACCGAATTCGAAGCCAAGACCGGCACCCCGGTCGGCACCTTCGGCGGCTATGCCCATGACGCCTTCCTGATCCTGACCGACGCCATCACCCGCGCCGGCTCGGCCGAGCCGAAAGCGATCCGCGACGCCATCGAGGCGACCTCGGGCCTTGCCGGCACCACCGGCGTCTACACCATGACCCCGGAAAACCACCTGGGCCTCGACCTCTCGGCGTTCCGCATGCTTGAGATCAAGGGCGGCAAGTGGACCGTGGTCGAATAATCCGCACGCCGGTCACCCCCGCCACGCGGTGGGGGTGATCCTTTCGGCCCGGGGGCCCCAATCCAGCATTCAGTCAGAGAGCGACGATGTCGGAACTTCTGCAATTCCTTCTTTCGGGGGTGACGGTCGGCGCGGTCTATGCGCTGGTGGCCCTTGGTTTCACCATCATTTACAACGCTTCAGACGTGGTGAACTTCGCGCAGGGCGAATTCGTCATGCTGGGCGGCATGATCACCTTCTTCCTTCAGGCGGCGGGGGCACCTCTGCCGCTGGCGGCCGTGATCGCAATTCTGGCGACAGCGGCAATCGGCGTGGCGATGAACAAGCTGACGATCGAGCCCGCGCGCGGCGCGCCGGTCGTGTCGCTGGTCATCATCACCATCGGTGTGTCGATCCTGATCCGCGGCGCCTCGCAGTTGATCTTCGGCAAGCAGATCCACACCTTCCCGGCCTTTTCCGGTGATGACCCGATCCGCATTCTTGACGCGACCATCCTGCCGCAAAGCCTTTGGGTGATCGTGGGCGCGGTCGCGGTGTTCATCGGCCTGTGGCTGTTCTTCACGCGCACGCTTCTGGGCCGCGCGGTGCTGGCCACCTCGAACAACCGTCTGGCGGCGCAGCTTGTGGGCATCAACACGACCTTCGTGATGACGCTGTCCTTCGCGCTTTCCGCCGGTATCGGCGCGCTTGCGGGTGTGCTGGTGACACCAATCACCATGACCTCTTACGACGTGGGCCTCGCATTTGCGCTCAAGGGTTTTGCCGCCGCCATGCTGGGCGGCATGGGCAACCCGAAGGGCGCGCTGGTGGGCGGGCTGCTTCTGGGCGTGCTCGAGGGCATGACCGCAGGCTACCTGTCGTCGCAATACAAGGACGCGGCTGCCTTCATCGTGATCCTTGCCGTGCTGTTCTTCATGCCGCAGGGCCTTTTCGGCCGCAAATCGTCGGATCGGGTGTGACCATGCGACTTACCACAAAATCGGCAACGCTGCTGACGCTTCTGGCGTTCGTGGTGATTGCGCCCTTGTTCTTCCCTTCGGGCTTCTACTACCGCGTCGGTGCGATGATCTTCGTCAACGGCCTTGCGGTGACGGGTATCGTGATCCTCACGGGCTGGGCCGGTCAGATCAGCCTTGGACATGCGGGCTTCGCCGGGATCGGCGCCTATGCCTGCGCGCTGGCGCCCGCGCATCTGGGCATTCACCCGGCGCTTGCGGTTGTGCTTGGCGCGGTGATCTCGGCGGTGCTGGCCTGGCTGGTGGGCCGACCGATCCTGCGGCTGAAGGGCTACTACCTTGCCGTCGCCTCGCTGGGGTTCGGCGTCCTCGTCTCGATGGTCCTGAACAACGAACGCGACCTGACCCGCGGCCCCGATGGCATCGACGTGCCCGACTTCGGCCTGCGCGGGCTTCTGAAGGATGCGGGGCTTGACCTCTCGAACGGCCAGTTCTGGTATTTCTTCTGCGGCATCTGCCTGATGATCGGCGCGTGGTTCGCGCTCAACATCCTCAACAGCCCCACGGGCCGGGCGCTGCGCGCGCTGCACGGGTCGGAAATCGCCGCACGCACCGTGGGCATCGACGTGCCGCGTATGAAGCTTCAGGCCTTCGTGATCTCATCGGTCTATGCCTCGGTCGCGGGGTCGCTTCTGGCGCTGCAGAACAAGTTCATCACCCCCGATGTCGCGGGCTTCATGCATTCGGTCGAAATGGTGACGATGGCGGTTCTGGGCGGGGTCAGTTCGGTTCTGGGCGCGATCTTCGGCGCTGCGGTGCTGACGCTTCTGCCGCAGGTGCTGACGGTCTTCGCGGAATACGAACAACTGGTTCTGGGCCTGATCATGGTCCTCGTGATGATCTTCCTGCGCGAGGGGCTTCTGCCGTCGCTGATGCGCAAGTTCCGGGGGAGCGAAGCATGACGACGCTGCTGTCGATCGAAGGTCTGGGGATTTCCTTCGGCGGGATCGCCGCCGTCAAGGATGTCTCGTTCCGCGTGGGCCCCGGTGAAATCGTGTCGGTCATCGGGCCGAACGGGGCGGGGAAGACCACGCTGTTCAACATGATCTCGGGCGTCTACCAGCCCGGCACCGGCAAGGTGGTCCTGAACGGCGAAGACGTGACCGCCATGTCGCCGCATCTGCTGGCGCGGCGCGGCATGTCGCGGACCTTCCAGAACCTCCAGATCTTCCAGACCATGACGGTCCTGGAAAACACGCTTGCCGGGTATCACCTGCAGGAAAGCGGCCCGGTTCTGGCGGACCTTCTGAACCTGCCGTCCTCGCGCCGCCGCGCCAAGGCCGCCGAGGAAGGCGCCCGCGCGCTTCTAAAACGCGTGGGCCTTGATCGCGCCGCCGAACGCGAGGCCGGGAGCCTGTCTTACGGGTCGCTCAAGCGGCTCGAGATCGCGCGCGCCATGGCGCTGAAGCCGAAGGTGCTGCTGCTTGATGAACCGGCGGCGGGATGCAACGCGGTCGAAACCGAAGAGATCGACCACCTGATCGCGGAAATCGCCGCATCGGGCGTGGCGATCCTGCTGGTCGAACATGACATGAAGATGGTGATGCGGATTTCGAACCACATCGTCGTGCTGGATCATGGCGAAAAGATCGCCGAGGGCGATCCTGCGACGGTCAGCCGCGATCCCGCCGTCATCGCTGCCTATCTGGGGGCCGAACATGCTGCTGGTTGAAGGACTTCGCGCCCGCTACGGGCGGATCGAGGTGCTGCACGGCATCGACCTGAACGTCGATTCCGGCGAGATCGTCACCGTCATCGGCGCCAATGGCGCGGGCAAGACGACGCTTCTGCGCTGCCTGTCGGGCGTCCATCCCGCGGCGGGCGGAGAGATCACCTTCCGCGGGGAAGCGATGTCGAAGGTGCGGTCCTGGCACCGGCTGGGGCGGGGCCTTGCGCAGTCGCCCGAGGGACGACAGATCTTCACCAACCTGACGGTCGAGGAAAACCTTCGCCTTGGCGCCTATCTCTTCTCGGACGACCGGGTAGAGAAGGACATGGAAGACGCCTTCCAGATGTTCCCGATCCTGAAGGAAAAGCGCAACCTGTCCGCAGGCGGCCTGTCGGGCGGCCAGCAGCAGATGCTGGCGATGGCGCGGGCGTTGATGGGGCGGCCGTCCTGCCTTCTGCTGGACGAACCGTCGATGGGCCTCGCGCCGATCATCGTCAGCCAGATCTTCGACGTGGTGAAGGGGCTGAAAGCCCTCAATGTGACCGTGCTGCTGGTCGAACAGAACGCCTATGGCGCGCTGAAGATCGCTGACCGGGGCTACGTCATGGAAACCGGGCGCATCACCATGGACGGGCCGGCGGAAGACCTGATTGCCGACCCGCGCATCCGCGAAGCCTATCTGGGGATCTGACATGAGCATCGTCACCATCGACCGCGACGGCGATATCGCCGTCGTCACCGTGAACAACCCGCCGGTCAATGCGCTGAGCCAGGCGCTCCGCCAGGGTCTTTGGGACGCGGCCGAGGCGCTCGATGTCGAACAGGGCATCCGCGCCGTCGTGCTGATCTGCGCGGGCCGCACCTTCATCGCCGGCGCGGATGTGAGCGAATTCGGCAAACCGCCGATGGAGCCGCACCTGCCCGACCTGGTGGGCCGGATAGAAACCGCGACGAGACCCTGGGTCGCCGCAATCCACGGCTCGGCCCTTGGCGGCGGGTTCGAGGTGGCGATGGGCTGCCGTTTCCGCGTCGCCGTCGAAGGCGCCTCGGTCGGTCTGCCAGAAGTCACGCTGGGCATCGTTCCCGGCGCTTCGGGCACCGTGCGCACCCCGCGCCTTGCCGGGGTTGAGGCGGCGGTCGAACTGGTGACCACGGGCCGCCCGGTGAAGGCGCCCCGCGCGCTTCAGATGGGCCTTCTGGATGCGGTCGTCACCGGCGATCTGCGGGCCGGGGCGGTCGCCTTCGCCCGCGCCGCGCTGGAAAAACCGCTGCCGCCCGCGACCTCTGCCCGCGCCATCGCCGCGCCCGAGGCCGGGTTCTGGGAGGCTCAGGAAACCGCCATCGCCCGCCGCGCCAAGGGCGAGGTCGCGCCGCTTCGCGCGCTGGCCTCGATCCGTCGGGCGACCGAAGTGCCCTTCACCGAGGCGATGGCCTTTGAACGCGCCACCTTCCTTGACCTGCGCGGGTCGGATCAGGCCGCCGCGCTGCGCCACATCTTCTTCGCCGAACGTGCCGCCCCGCGCCCGGGCAATCTGGCCGATGTTGCGCCGCTGCCGCTGCGCACTGCCGCTGTTATCGGCGGTGGCACGATGGGGGCGGGGATTGCCGCCGCGCTGCGCGATGCGGGTCTGCCGGTGACGCTGATCGAACGCGATGCGGAAGCGGCTGAACGGGGGCTTGCCAACCTGCGCGGCATCTACGCGGGCGCCGTGAAGCGCGGCAAGCTGACCGAAGCGCAGGTCGAGGCGCGGATGGCCGGCGTGACCGCGGGAAGCGACTATTCCGCCCTGGCCGATGTCGATCTGGTGATCGAGGCGGTCTTCGAGGAAATCAGCATCAAGCGCGCCGTCTTCGAACAACTGGGCCGCGTCTGCCGCCCGGATGCGGTGTTGGCCACCAATACCTCCTACCTCGATCCCCGCACCATCGCGGAAGGCCTGCGCAATCCGCTGCGCTTCATCGGGTTGCATTTCTTCAGCCCTGCCAATGTGATGAAGCTTCTGGAAATCGTGCCGACGCCGGACACAGCGCCCGAAACACTCGCCACCGGCTTTGCGCTGGGGCGGATGCTGGGCAAGATCCCGGTCCAGGCGGGGATCTGCGAAGGTTTCATCGGCAACCGCATCCTGAAACGCTACCGGGCCGAGGCAGAGGCGATCGTCCGTCAGGGCACAGCCATCGCGGCGGTGGACAAGGCGATGCGCGACTACGGCTTCGCCATGGGCCCCTTCGAGGCGCAGGATCTGGGCGGGCTCGACATCGCCTTCCTGCAGCGCGAAGGCGCGCGCGCGGCGGGGCAGGCGGTGCCGGAAACGCTGGGCGACATCCTTGTCCGCGCGGGCCGGAAGGGCCAGAAGACCGGTGGCGGCTGGTATGACTATGTGCCGGGCGACCGCAGCCCGAAGCCGTCGGACGCGGTCGCCGCACTGCTTGCCGCCCACATCCAGCCCCGTGCCCAACTGGACAGCGCCGCGATCTCGGCCCGGATGGTGGCGGCGATGGCGGATGAGGGCCGGAAGATCCTTGACGAAGGCATCGCGCAGCGCCCCTCTGACATCGATCTGGTCGAGGTGCATGGCTACGGCTACCCGCGCTGGCGCGGCGGACCGATGTTCGCCAGCTGATCCGCCTTGGCAATCCGAAACTGAACCGATCACCCCCGCCGCCGCGCGGGGGTGTTTTTTTGACTGGGGATCAGAACCTGTAATCAAAGCGGATCGTCACGCTGGTGCTGCGGCTTCCCGGCAGATCCAGCAGGTAATCCAGCGTCTCTTCCGGCGGAATCTCTGTGGCAGCCAGCCGGCAGTTCACCGCGCTGGAACCGAAGGCGCCGTAATCCGCCTGGCAGGGCTTTTCCTTCAGGTCGCCGCCGATGGTCGTTGTCAGGTTCAGCGACAGGGTCGCGCCTTCAAAGACCTCGGTCTGGGCGACCAGCCCAAGCTGGACCGCCGGAGAGATGCGGTATTTCCTGCCATGTTCGCCGGTGGACAGGCCCCAGATGATGCCGACGTTTTCGGACACCTGCGTCAGAAGCAACAGCGTCAGTTCGGGAAGCGACTGCGGACGATACCAGTCGCGGAATGACACCGGCGTGCCATCCGACAGCTCATAGCCGCCGATCCCCAGCTGCCGCGCCGACGAACTGCGCGAAGATCCGGCAGAAAGGTCGAGAAGCTGCGTGGCGTCGGAAATCTCGGTCCGGGCCGACCCGGCGGCAAGGCCAAGCGACAGAAGAAGCGGAAGGAAAAGGGAGTTCTGCAACATGACGAACTGCCGGGACGCTTGGGGACCGACCTTACGGGGGGCCGACGCGGGCAGGCCGGCGTCGGGTCTTTCGCTTCGTG
This sequence comes from Rhodobacteraceae bacterium UBA6236, assembly GCA_002440945.1. The sequence goes on from DJWG01000101.1 coordinate 11,275, forward strand.
ACCCGTGGGGCCGGCCTATCGGATGGCGGCGGGGGCCAGCGCCCGGGCGATGCTTGCTTCGCCACGGCCGTGGAGGGCGGGGTTATAGCCCCTTATCGTGTCCTGCCGGGCGGTGTTCAGAAGCTGGTTGGTGATCTGGGTCGGCGTGGCGGAGGTGAACTTGCTGCCCAGGACGGCGGCATAGCCGCTGACCACCGGGGCCGCGAAGGACGTGCCGTAAAGCCCGGTCAGGTCGCCACGGACACCGGCCATCACGAAACTGTTCTGCACGCGGGGATCGGCGCCCGCATAATTCGAATAGCTGGCCTTGTTCGCCTGGTTGGCGGTGGTCCCGTTCCGGTCGAGCGCGCCCACGAAGATCCCCGATTGCGATCCCACCAGCGCCATGCCCAGATAATCGGTATTGCCTTGCGCGTTCGCCCCGCCGATCGCGATACCGTCATTGCCGGCGGATTTGACGATCACGGCTGAGCCGCCCTTCGCATAGGCAATCAGCGAGTTTTCGCGCGGAGCGAAGCCGAGTTGGTTGAGGCTGTAGCCCGACCTGGCCATCATGCCATAGCTCAGGTTGGCGACGTTCAGGCCCGACTTCGACAGTTGCACCGCAGCGCCGTTCGAGAAGTCCTGCGACACGAAGTTCGCGGAAGGCGCCAGCATCGAGGCTTGCAGGCGGGTCCATTCGCCGTGGCGCAGCGACTGCGCGCCGGTGCCGAAGTTGCCGGAATAGACCGACTTGCCCTGGAAGTCGTCCACGACCGTGACTGTTGTGCCTTGGCCCTTGTATCCGGCGCGCCAGGCATCGGCGATTTCCGGGCTCATCCAGGCCTGAAGCGTCGGAGTGTTGATGGGTGCGACCGTCACGGCGGCGGCTGTCTTTGCCGGGGCCTGTTTCGGCGCCCGCGACGGGGGTTTCGGGGGCGACTTCACCCGTTTGCGCGACGCCTGCGTCTCAACGCCGAAGTCCTGACCGAATTGCACCGGCTCGGCCAAGGCGACCTGAGCAATCAATGCCGACGCGCAAAAGGTCAGGGCGAACGAGATTTTCCGGGACATTTCTTACCTCATGACAGTTGCGTTAAGGATGGTTTCGACAGGCAGGCAGCAGCAAGACCGACGTTCGTCTCGGTCGCCGAGGCAAACGGATGGATGCGAAGGTGGCTGGGATTTCCCGGTCGGGTTCGACCCCGGTGAACCCGGCGCATTCTGCGCGGGGGGTGTCATCAGCCACGGCAGCGTGGGGGGATGACCAAGGCATAGCCGCGAAAGGCCAGAGGGCAAAATCCTGATTGCCTAAAAGTCGCGGCGACGACTGGTGCTGGCGCCGTCGACCTTGGAAAAAACGCTGCTTGATTGCTTCGGACCGCAACGAATGTGTTGCGCGATGCTGTTTAGATGCGCCCGGCGCATCTGCGCGGAACGATCAAGCTTTACCGATCTGAAAGTTGAAACGCATGACACATCACACTCCGGTCCGGCCGCGCGACCCGGTTTCTTTCCTGACGGGACGGCTTTCCAAGGGGCCACGACCCGAAGGGATCTCTCTGCCGGGCGGTGAGGGCAAGTTCACGACCGATGGTTCGGTGCAGTTCTGGCCCGGCAACACCTTCGTCTGCCACGTCGCGGAAGGCCCCTCGCATGACACGATCCGCGCCCTGCAAGAGGAAATCCGGCTGAGCCGCTTCTCGCGGCTCTTTGCCTTCCTGCCGCCTTCGTCCTTTCACATGACGGTATTCCAGGGGATCTCGCCGCTTCGGCCCGAGGACTTCAACCTGCCGCACCGCGATGCAGCGACCGCGCGAATGCTGGAGGCGACCGAAGCCCTTGCCTTTGCCGAAGAACGCGTCGTCACGATGACCGACCTTTTCGCCGCACACAGCATCACCGTCACCGGCGCGGATGCCGAAGGCGAGGCCGCCTTGCGCGACGCGCGGGTCAAGCTGCGCGAGGCCACGGGAATCCTGCCCGCAGGGTTCGAAACCTACGTCTTCCACATCACGCTGGCCTATCTGTTGGATTGGGTCACCGAACCCACCGCCAGGGCGCTTGCCGATTTCAGCGAGGATCTGCGGGCGCGCTACACGCCCGAACTGGCCGCGATCCGGCTGGGCGCGGTCGAGTTCTGCAACTTCGACACGATGCACCATTTCGACCCGGTCAGACGCATGGTCTGACCGGGTCAGGATGCGGTCAGGCGACGCTTTCGGCGACCGCCTGCCGCGACGCGACCGCCTCGGTCTTGACCCTGCGGCCCGTTACCGCGTCGAAGACATGGGCGCGGTCCATGGCGAAGCGGATGCCGACCGGCGTGCCCGCGGCCATGTTCGGGCGGTCTTCGGTCATGACGCAGAAGGGAATGTCTTCGAAAAGCAGGTTGCACAGCCGCGCCGCGCCCATTTCTTCGGTCATGTCCACCTTGGCGTCGAAGAACCCCTGACCCGCAGGCGCAAGTTCCGCATGTTCGGGGCGGATGCCAATGTGCACCAGATGCCCGTCAGTCAGATCCCTGGCCTGGGGAAGGGGCAGGAAGGTGCCGTTTTCCAGCACCACGCCCCGGCGTCCGGCGGAATACTGGCCGGGCAGGATGTTCATCGCGGGGCTTCCGATGAAACCCGCGACGTAAAGCGAGGCGGGGTGGTCATAGACCTCGGACGGGGTGCCGATCTGTTCGATGGTGCCCTTGTTCATCACCACCAGACGGTCGGCCAGCGTCATGCCTTCGTGCTGGTCATGGGTGACGAAGATGCTCGTCGCGCCAATGCGGTTGTGGATCTTGCGGATCTCGTGCCGCATCTGGACCCGCAGCTTGGCGTCAAGGTTCGACAGCGGTTCGTCGAACAGGAAAACCTTCGGTTCGCGGATGATCGCGCGCGCCATCGCCACCCGCTGCCGCTGCCCGCCCGACAGCTGCCCCGGCTTGCGGTCCAGAAACTCTGCCAGCCCGACGGACTCGGCGGTGGCCTTCACCCGCGCCTCGCGCTCGGCCCTGGCGACGCCCGCGACCTTCAGCGCATAGCCGATATTGCCCGCAACCGTCATGTGCGGATAAAGCGCGTAGTTCTGGAAGACCATCGCGCAGCCCCGTTCCCGCGGCTCAAGCGCATTGACGACGGTGCCTGCGATGGCGATATCGCCCGCGCTGATCTCCTCCAGACCGGCGATCATGCGCAAAAGCGAGGATTTGCCGCAGCCCGAGGGGCCAAGGATCACGACGAATTCGCCATTCGCGATCTGAAGGTCGATGCCTTCCATGATCGTGGTCTTGCCATAGGTCTTGGCGGCGTTGCGGATGCTGATTTCGGCCATTTGCGCCTCACTTGTCGGTGTTGATCAGGCCGCGCACGAACCAGCGCTGCATGATGATGACGACGGCAATCGGGGGGATCATGACAAGCAGGGTCGCTGCCATGGCCAGATGCCAGGTGGGAATGCCGCCGCCGGTGGTCAGCTGGTCGGGAACAAGGTCCGACAGCTGCACGACGACGACGCCGTAGTTCGCCCGGTCGGTCACGACCAGAAGCGGCCAGAGATACTGGTTCCAGGCGTAGACGAACATGATCGTCGCCAGCGCGGCAATGTTGGTCACCGAAAGCGGGATCAGCACGTCCCAAAGAAACCGCACCGGCCCCGCGCCGTCCATGCGGGCGGCCTCCACCAGTTCGTCGGGAATGGTCATGAAGAACTGGCGATAAAGGAAGGTGCCCGTCGCGGTGGCGACCAGCGGCAGGATCAGCCCGGTGTAGGAATTGAGGAGGTTCCAGTTGAGCGTGACCTCCACCCCCGAAACGGCGGCAATGAGCGCGCTCAGCCCGGTCGCGTCAAGGATCGCCTGGAAGGGGGACAAGGCATTGGCGGCGACCGAATAGGTCGGCACGATCCGCACTTCCAGGGGCAGCATCAGCGTGATGAAGATCATCCAGAAGATCAGCATCCGGCCGCGGAAGTTGAAGAAGACCAGCGCGAAGGCGGTGATGCAGGCCAGGGTGATCTTGCCCGTCACCACGCCCGCCGCCACGATGAACGAATTGACGAACTTCGGCCCGAAGTCCGACTTGGCCCAGGCTTCGCGCAGGTTGATCATAAGCTGGTCGCCCGGCCAGAATTCGACCGGCGCGGCGTTGACCGCCTGCAGCGTCTGCGTCGCCGCGACGAAGGCCAGCCAGATCGGCACCAGGATCATGATCAGGCCCGAGATCAGGATCACATGGGTCAGGATGTTCAGGATCGGCGTGCGTTCGATCATCTTCGGCCCCCCTTACGAATAATGCACGCGCCGTTCGACATAGCGGAACTGCACGAAGGTCAGCGCCATGACGAGGAGCATCAGGATAATGGATTGCGCCGCGGCGCCGGAATAGTCAAAGCCCCGGAAGCCGTCGGAATAGATCTTGTAGACCATGAGGTTCGTGGCCCGGAACGGCCCGCCTCCGGTCAGGGTATCGACGATGCCGAAGCTGTCGGTGAAGCTGTCGGTAATGTTGATGACGATCAGGAAGAAGATCGTGGGCGTCAGCAGCGGCAGTTGCAGGTCGATCATCCGGCGCAGCGGGCGCGCGCCGTCGATGGCGGCGGCCTCGGTCAGGCTGCGGGGGATGGATTGCAGCGCCGCCAGGAAGAAGACGAAGCTGTAGGCGACCTGTTTCCAGGCCCCGGCGATGACGATGGCGGCGATCGCCTGGACCGGGCGGGTCGATGGATCCCACAGCCCCGGCGAAATCGTGTTGATGTAGGAAAATATGCCCGCGCCGGGGTTGAAGATGAACTGGAAGGCCAGACCGACGGCGGGCGCGGCGACGGCATAGGGCCAGATCAGGCCCACGCGGAATGCGCGGTATCCCAGAAGCTGTCGGTCGACGAACAGCGCAAGCGTCAGCGCCATGCCCATCGCCAGCACCGTGGTCGCGACGGCGAAGGTCACCGAAACCCGGACCGATGCCCAGTAATAGGGGTCTGAGAGCACTTCGATGAAGTTGTCGAAACCGACCCAGGTATTGCCGCCGCCCCAGGGCTGTTCCAGCGTGAAGGCCCAGTACAGCGCCTGCGCCGAGGGCCAGTAGAAGAAGACGAAGATCACCAGAAGCTGCGGCGCCAGAAGGGCGACGACGATCCAGCTGGTCTTGAAATGGGCGCGGCGCATCGGCGGCCTCCAGGCGAAAGGGATCAGGCGCGGCGATCCCCGTGGACCGCCGCGCCCCTGTCAGGCAGGATCAGGGGAAGGTCTTGCCTTCGTAGGTCTTGGCGAAGCGGGCCAGGATCTCGTTGCCGCGCGACGCGGCGGTGTCCAGAGCCTCTTTCATGGTCTTCTGACCGGCCAGCGCGGCCTCGACCTCGGCGGTCCATTCGTCGCGGATCTGGATCATGCCGCCCAGACGCAGGCCCTTGGTCAGGTTGCTCGGTTCGGTCCAGGTCAGCGATTTCATCGCGATGTCGCGGTGCAGGTAGGGCTCCTTGGCGTAGAAGCCTTCGGCCAGCAGCGCGTCATAGGTCGATTTCGTGACCGGGATGTAGCCCGAGTTTTCCAGCAGGAACTGCTGCTGTTCCTTGGTGGCCAGGAACGCGAGGTAGGCGGCCGCGGCCTTGTATTCGGCTTCGGACTTGCCCGCCAGAACCCAAAGCGAGGCGCCGCCGACGACGGTGTTGTGGCGTTCCACCCCTTCGTAGGTCGGGATGATCTGCACGTCCCACGACAGGCCTTCCGGCGCCAGCTTGTGGATCGTGTTGTGGTCGGCGATCGACGAGAAGAAGACCGAGCATTCGCCTTCGACGAAGCTGTCGCGGGCGGTCTTGCCGGCGGCCTTCGTGCGGACCGCCGCATAGCCTTCGTTGATCCAGCGCTGGATGTTGTCCATGTGCTTGGCGTGCAGCGTGGTGTTGAACAGCAGTTCGGTGTTCAGGCCCGAATAGCCGTTGTCGTTCGACGCGACCGGCACGTTATGCGCCATCGAGAACTGTTCAAGGTCGACCCAGGACGACGGGGCATAGGCATAGCCGCAAGCCTGACCCGAAGCCTTCAGGGCCTTGAACGCCTCTTCCATGCCTTCCCAGGTGATCGGGGCTTCCTTGATCCCGGCCTTCTCGAACTGCGCCTTGTTGTAGTAGTAGACCGGCGTCGAGGAGTTCCAGGGCATCGAGAAGAATTCGCCCGTCGAGGCGCTGTAGTAGTTCGAGATGCCGGGGAAGTAGTCTTTCCAGTCGATGGTGACGCCGGTGTCCTGCATCAGCTTGTGGACCGGATAGAACTGGCCCGACAGCATCAGGTCGGCGGTGCCGGCGTCGAAGGACTGCAGCAGCGTCGGGTGCTTTTGGGCGCGGAAGGCCGCGATGGTGTTCTGCACGGCCTTCTCGTAGCCATCCTGGCCGACGCAGACCGCTTCATACTGGTCCTGGCTCGCGTTGAAGCGCGTGCAGGTTTCGGCGACGACAGCGCCAAGATCGCCGGTCAGGCCATACCAGTATTCGAATTTGGTCTTTTCGGCCGAGGCCGCGCCAGCAGTGGCAGCAAGCGCCAGCACGGCGGCGGTGGCAAGTTTCTGGGTCATTGTCCCTGTCTCCGTCTGGGAAAGCTGCTGGGATCGCAGCGCGCGGCCCTTATGAGAGGGATTCCATGACAGAAACGCGACGTCTTCCAGAAGGTTTTGTCGTCGGTTCAAGGGATTGGTAGCCGCGGGCCCCCTATCCGCGGGCGAAGCGCACGACCAGTTCGATCTGCAGGAACAGAAGGACGAAGGCGGCGTTCAACCCCCAGGCGACCACCGCCAGACGGGCCGCCGTCGCCCAGACCAGCGCGGCATTCGGCGCGCACCGCCAGATCGCGACCAGAACCCAGATGGTGTAAGCCAGCGACAGCAGCAGGAGGATCTGCTGGAAGACCAGCTCTCCGGCGACAAGCGCCGTGGCGGTCAGCGCGATGAGGGCGAGGCTCGTGCCGACGCCATAGCCCCAGAAAACCGGCGGCAAGGGCATCTGACCCCGCCAGGCCCGAAGCTCGGCCGCGAAGAAAAGCGCCAGGAATGATTTTTCGGCGTCTTGGGGCTTCATCTCCGACCCTTCGGTTCACCTGTGACGCAGGCTACAGCATTCTCAACGTCAGAGTGTTCCCGCGTATCGGCTTTTACGACCCGAAGGACGACCTTCGCGGCGCCCATGTCAGCCTTCGAAGGGCGGCAGGGTCGAACCGTCCTTCTTCAGCCGTCGCGCAAGGCGGCTCATCATCCGGTAGACCTCGCCTGCATCGGGATGCCAGGCCCCGACCTCGGCCTGTTGCTTTGAAAGAACGGCCTCGTCCCCACGGGCGGCCGGTCCGGTCAGGGCATCGACCGGGCCGATGCGGGTCACGTTGTCGACCGTTGAACGCAAGAGCGCGGCGCAAAGGTCGCGCGCCACATCGTCGTCCACCCCCGCTTCGGCCCAGGCTTCCAGCGCGATGGCCTGAAGCACGACGGTGAAGTTGTTCGAAAAGACCGCCGCAGCGTGGTAGAGCGCCTTTTGCGCCGAAGCGACGGCGAAGGGCCGCCCGCCAAGGTCCGACATCAGCGCGGCAATCCGGGCGGATGCAAGAGCCTCGCCTTCGATGCCGCAGAAGGTGCCGGGGAACTGCGCCTTCGCACCTTCGGGGTCGGCGAAGCTCAGCACCGGGTGGCAGCTGGCCGTCGACCAGCCGCGCTTCGCAAGCGGCGCCAGAACCTTGGACGACAGGAACCCGCTGAAATGCACGGCGATGGTTTGGGCGTCGGATTCGGTGGCGGTGGTCTGCGCAAGCTCGGTGGCGATGTCGGCGATCTTGTCGTCCGGCACCGCCAGACACCAGATGTCGGCGGCCCGCATCGCCGCGAGCGATGGCGCGACATGCCCCGCGCCGACCGCCTTGACTGCGCCCTTGGCGCTTTCGGTGCGCCGGGAATGGATATCTCCGATCTCATATCCCGGATGTTCTGCCAGACGCGACATGAGCGTCCTGCCGACTTTGCCGGTCCCCACCAGATTTACGCGCAGCATCCGGGCAATTCCTTCTGTTCCTTGGCGACAGATGCGAAGGGAAGGCCGGGGCGCCCGACTGTCAAGATCACGGGCACCGTCCAGACCCGCCGCTTGTGCGGAAGGAAGCGCAGACCCATTATGGACCACAAGCGCCGCCCGCCGCGACGGCCAGCGCCCCCTTCGCGGAAGGAGATCGCCATGCCCAGAGATCCCAATTCAGACCCCATCGTCATCGCAGGGTTCGCCCGGACCCCGATGGGCGGCTTTCTGGGCGATTTCGCCAAGGTCGATGCGGCCACGCTGGGGGCGACCGCCATTCGCGGGGCCTTGGCGGGGTTGGAGCCGGAAGCGGTGGAGGAAATCCTCATGGGCTGTGTCCTGCCCGCCGGGCAGGGGCAGGCGCCGGCGCGGCAGGCGGCGCNNAACAAGATGTGCGGCTCGGGGATGAAGGCGGTGATGCTGGGCCATGACCTGATCCTTGCAGGCTCGGCCAATGTGGTCGTTGCAGGCGGGATGGAAAGCATGTCGAACGCGCCCTACCTGCTGCCCAGGGCGCGGGCCGGGTATCGCATGGGCCACGGTCAGGTTCTGGACCACATGTTCCTCGACGGGCTTGAAGATGCCTATGACAAGGGCCGGCTGATGGGCACCTTCGCCGAGAACTGCGCCGAGGCCTACCAGTTCACCCGCGAGGCGCAGGACGACTATGCCATCGCCTCGCTTACCCGCGCGCGGCAGGCGATTGCCCGGGGGGATTTCGTGGATGAAATCGCCCCGGTCACGGTGAAGGGGCGGGGCGGCGAGACGGTCGTCAGCATCGATGAACAGCCCGGCAAGGCGCAGCCCGACAAGATCCCCCGCCTGAAACCGGCCTTCCGCGACGGCGGCACGGTGACGGCGGCCAATTCCTCGTCGATCTCGGATGGCGCGGCGGCCCTTGTGCTGATGCGCGGGTCACAGGCCGAACGGCGCGGCCTGCGCCCTCGCGCCCGCATCCTTGGCCACGCAACCCATGCCGACAAGCCCAGCCTCTTTCCGACCGCGCCCATCGGTGCGGTCCGTAAGCTGATGGGCCGGACGGGGACCACGCTGACCGACTACGACCTTTTCGAGATCAACGAGGCTTTCGCCGTGGTCGCCATGGCCGCGATGCGCGACCTGGGTCTTTCGCACGATGTGGTCAACATCCACGGCGGTGCCTGTGCGCTGGGCCATCCCATCGGCGCTTCTGGGGCGCGGATTCTGGTGACGCTGCTTGCGGCGCTTGAAACGCATGGGCTGCGTCGCGGCGTGGCATCCCTTTGCATCGGCGGAGGGGAGGCCACGGCGCTGGCCATCGAACGGATCGGGTGATCTGACCGGCGCCGGCCTTCAGAAGAACACCTCGTCGTCTTCCGCGTCGCAGGCCGCCTTGGTCGGGGCTTCGGCTGGTGCGCCTTCGCGCAGGCTCTGGTCCCATTGGTCGTGGATGCGGCGTTCCTCGGCCATGGTATAAAGCCCGCGCAGGGCGGCAAGTTCGGCCTCGGCCTCTGGCGGAAGCGGCAGGACAGGCGCGGGAAGGCGCGCCTGTCGGGCGGCAAGGTCGCGCAGGTATTCCTCCAGATCGGTGATCTGGCCAAGGAACAGCGAAAGCCCGAGCCGCGCCTTGTCGATCCGGTCTGGTAGGCGGCGGGTCGTGGCGCTGAAGCCTTCTGTGGTGGTACGCAACGTCTCGGTCGTCTCTTGCGTCATGTGCCCCAGCTGCTGCGCCTCTTGCAGGAAGACCGAAAGGCTCCGATCAACCCCACCGATCCGCGCTTCGCCCACGTTGCGGATGATCGCCTGCGACGACGCGAGGATGTCTTGCAGGCGCAGCACGATGGCATCGCTTTCATCGGTCAGCCGCCGCAGCCATTGCGCCAGTTCGCGCAGCGTCCGGCCTTCATGGCCCAGCTTCGCGCAGGTGATGACCGCGTTGATCCCCGCAAGGCGGATCTGGTTGGCGATGCTGCGCAGCGCGGGTTCGTGGCGCAGGATGCTGTCCAGCTGGTCGTGGACGTGCTCCGTCCGCGCGCGCAGGGCCGCGAAGTGGCCCTGGGCTACGGCCAGATGCTGTTCAAGCGCGCCGGTTGGCGCCTCTGTGACGCTGCGCCCTGTGATCCGGCCCTGCGCGGTCTGACCGAAGGCCGATGCCCCGGCGGACCGGATCGCCAGAAGGGCGCGAGCCTTCACCTCCCCCAGCGTCGCCACGGCGGCCTCGACTTCCGTTCGCGCATCGTCGCGGGCCGCCCCGATCAACCGGCAGCCCAGATCGACCAGCGCCGAAGCAAGCGCCGGATCGGCGTCAAGACTGCGCGTCACCGTGTCCTCGGCGCGTTCAAGCCGCTGGCGGGTTGAATCGCCGATCTGCAGCGCGACAACCAGCCGCGAGACATCGGCGAACAGATCCGACATCTGGGCGGCAAGATCCTGCGCGGCGAGGTGCAGCCCCGCCTGCCGGTCGCGCATCCGTTCCGCTTCGCGCGAAAACCGGGTGATGTCGGGCAGGACGTCACGATGCAGGGCCTGCATCATGTCCTGGTGGCGGATGCCCATCGCCTCGATATCGTCCAGCGCGCCGGACATCGTGTGCTTCACCTCGCGCAGGATCACCTCGGCCTGTTCCGACATGAGGCCAAGCTGCCGGATGAAGGCCGAAACCTGCGGGCGCGCGGGGACAAGGCCGTTGCCCTGAATGCGGGCATTGATCGAGACGATGGCGATGGTGCGCATCACCCGGTCCAGCGCCGCGACCTCGGACCGGATTTCGCGCAGCGCGCCGCGCAGGGTGCCAGATGCGCTGCCGAAGGCATCCAGATCGGACCGGAGCGTGACCATCTGGCGGTTGACCGCCTGAATCCGCTGATCGAATTCGGCGCTGCGTTCGGGGCCAAGCGCCCGGTGCAGATCGTCGAACTGCCCGCGCAGGGCGTGAAGTTCATCGACCGTTTCTTCAAGGTTGCGGCCTGCGTCCAGAAAGGCGCTTTCCGCCGTCGCCTGAAGCCGGGCAAGCGGCAGGGTCGCCTGGGAAGCGGAGGAGGGCAGGGGCAAGGGAAGGGACGGGGGATCGAAGCGCAGGGTCATGCCGCAGCCCCGGGCGCGCGGTGCTGCTGCGCGAAGGCCATGATGGCGGCTGCGATCCGGTGAAGCGGCAGGGTCTGGACCGCGTGGCCCATCCGCACCGCTTCGCGCGGCATCCCGTAGACGACGCAGGTCGCTTCGTCCTGGGCGATGGTCATGCCGTTCGCGGCGCGGATCTCGCCCAGACAGCGGGCGCCGTCGTCGCCCATCCCGGTCAAGAGGATCCCCAGCACGTTCTGCCCCGCCACCGTGGCCGCAGACCGGAAAAGCACGACCACCGAAGGACGATGGCGGCAGACGGCGGGTCCGCCCGCCACCTTCACCTTGTAGCCCGCCGACACCCCCTGAAGCAGCATGTGGCTGTCGCCCTCGGCGATCACGGCCTCGCCCCGCCCGACGGTCATTCCGTCGCGGGCCTCGCGGATAAGGATCGCCGCCGAGCCGTTCAGCCGGTTGGCGAAAGCGGCGGTAAAGCCCTTGGGCATGTGCTGGACGACAAGGATCGGCGGCGCATCGGCGGGCAGGGCGCAAAGCACATTGCGCAGTGCCTCGGTCCCGCCGGTCGAGGCGCCGATACAGACCACCGGCTCGCCCCTGGCGACGGGCAGGCGCGGATTGGGCGGCGGGAGGATTTCGTCCGCGGTGAGCTTCGGCGACACTTCGGGCGGCAGGCTGCGGCGCGGGGGTGGCGGCGGGGCCCCACGGCGGCGCGACTGGGCGGCGCCCCGCAACGCCTGGCAGATCCGGGCGGTGGATTCGGCCAGCGCCGCCGCGTCTTTCGCGGAGGGCTTCAGCACCACATCCAGCGCGCCCGCCTCCAGCGCCTCGAGGCTGCGGCGCGATCCGGTTTCGGTCAGCGCGGAACAGATCACCACCGGGATCGGGCGCTGTTGCATGATCTTGCGCAGGAAGGTGATGCCGTCCATGCCCGGCATCTCGATGTCCAGAAGGATCACGTCCGGCATTCCAAGCTTCAGCTGCTGCGCCGCCGCATAGGCATCCGATGCCGTGGCCATGACCTGAAGCCCCGGATCGCTTTCGACAATCCGCCTGAGCATCACCCGGGACGAGCCGGAATCGTCCACCACCAGAACCCTGATCGCCTCTTGCACCGGTCCTGTCATGGTTCAACCCTTCTGAAGATGGTCGGGCGGATCTGCACCAGCCCGGGGCAATCGACGACCATGCTTTCGGCATGGCCGACGATCAGGAAGCCGCCCGGCGCCAGATGGTCGCGCATCCGGCGGACCACCTTCTTCTTGTCGGACGGATCGAAGTAGATCAGCACATTGCGCAGGAAGATGACCGATACATCGCGGGCGACGGCATAGACGGGGTCCATCAGGTTCAGCGCGTGGAAGCGGACCCGACGGCGCAATTCGGGGACGACACGGACCGTGTCGCGAAACTCGGGGTCGGTCGAGGTCATGAAATAGCGCTTGAAAAGCGGTTGGGGAACGGTCTGCATCTGCGACCGGTCGTAGGTCGCCTGGCGCGCCCTTCCGAGGATGCCGGCGGAAATGTCCGTGCCAAGCACGCCCCAATCGAAAGCCGCGCCCGCGCGTTCGGCCTCGGCCAGCACCATCGCGGCGCTGAAGGCTTCCGCCCCTTCGGAACTCGCCGCGCTCGAGATCTTCACGCGGGGACGCCCGACGCCGGACGCGGCCAGCAGGTCAGGCAGGATATGGCCGCCGAGGTAGGTGAAATGTTCCGGTTCGCGAAAGAAGCTTGTGGTGTTCGTCGTGATCAGATCGACCACGGTCCTGACCTCGCCCTCGCCAAGGGATCCATCAAGCAACCGGCGCAGATAGGTTTCGGTGTCGGGCAGGCCCTGCGCCAGCACCCGCCGGCGCAGGCGCTGTTCGATCAGCGAAACCTTGGTGGCCACAAGGTTGATCCCCGTCAGATCCCGGATCAGGCTGCGGAACCGGGCGCTGGTGTGATCCTCGATATGGGCGGGGGCGGACATGGCCAGCGCATCCCTCACGCGGTGGCCTCTGCCGAGGCGCCGGTATGGTGGACCGCGCCATCCGAAAGGGCGACATCGTTGAAGAGGTTGTCGAGGTCGATGATGCTGACCACCTCGCCGTTCCGGCGTCCGATCCCGGCGATGGTCGTGCCCTTCCACCGCAAGAGGTCGGCCTCGGCCAGCGGGCGCAGGATGTCGTCATCCAGCCGCGTGACCTCGATCACCCGGTCGGTGCGCAGCCCCACCACCGCCTCATCCGTCCCATGCGCGATATGGGTCACAAGGATGCGGGTCTGGGCCGTGTCCTCGGCCCGTGGCAGGCCCAGAAGCAGGCGCAGGTCCACGACGGGGATATTGTCGCCCCGCAGGTCGGTGATGCCCAGCAGGTAGCCCGGCGCATTGGGCATCGGCGAGATCGGGCGCAGGTCCAGGATTTCCTGGACCCGCTCCACCGCGACACCGTAAAGCGCCTGCTCCACCCGGAAGGTGACGACATCGGGGGCCGAGGTCATGCCATGCCCTCCGTCAGGCCGCTTCACGGCGCTTGAACCGGTCGTCCAGCGCATCGCCCGCAGTGTCGGTCAGGTCGAAATCGAAGCCGCCGTCCTGGTCAAGCCCCGCAGCCGACCGGGCCGAAACCGCGGTGCGCGCATTGGGCTTGCGCGGCGCAGGCTTGCGGGCGTCGGTCAGTTCCGCCCGGAACTCGCTCTCGTCGGTCTTGAAGAAGCTTACCGTTTCCGAAAGCTCCTCCGCCAGACCGGCCAGTTGCGCGGCGCTGGCCGAGAGTTCCTCCGAGGCCGAGGTGTTTTCCTGCGTCACGCGGTCAAGTTGCTGGACGGCCAGCGCGATCTGCGACGAGCCGGTCGCCAGTTCGCGCGAGGCGACGGTGATTTCGGTGACCAGGGTCGAGGTCTTTTCGATGTTCGGCACCAGACCCTGAAGCATGGTTCCGGCGCTGGCGGCAGACCGCACGGTGGCGGCAGAGAGCGACGAGATTTCGGCGGCGGCGGTCTGGCTGCGTTCGGCAAGCTTCCGCACCTCGGCCGCGACGACGGCGAAGCCGCGCCCGTGTTCGCCCGCCCGCGCGGCCTCGACTGCGGCATTCAGCGCCAGAAGGTCGGTCTGCCGGGCGATTTCCTGCACGATCATGATGCGTTCGGCGATGGTCTGCATGGCGTTGACGGCATCGGTGACGGACTTGCCCGAAAGCTGCGCATCCTCGGCCGATTTCGTCGCCATCTGCTCGGTCGCGGTGGCATTTTCGGCGCTTTGCTTGATGTTGGCGGCCATCTGTTCGATCGCGGCCGAGGCTTCTTCGGTCGAGGACGCCTGCTGCGAAGCGCCTTGCGACAGTTCTTCCGAGGTGGCGGCCATCTGGGTCGCCCCGGCCGTGACCTGACGGACCGAGGTGGTCACGCTGCCCACGACCTCGCGCAGGCGCTGGACCATTTCATTCAGCGCGCGTTGAAGCCCGGCGATCTCGTCGCTGCCCGTGGCCGTGATCGTGTTGCGCAGATCGCCCGAGGCAACGCCCCGCGCCAGTTCCACCGTCTTCAGCAGACGCGACGAGATCGAGCGGATGATGAACCCGGCGACCGCCGTCGAAACCGCCAGCGTGACGGCGATCAGGATCAGGATGTTGCGCATGGCCGCTGCATAATCGGCATCCACGTTGTCTTCGGCGATCTTCATGTCGCCGGACGCATCGGCGCGCAGTTTTTCGGCGGTGCCCACGGCTTCGTTGTAAAGGGTGTTGCCTTCGTTCAGAAGCAGAGAAACCGCTTCTGGCGTGCGGCCCTCGTCCCGCAGCTTGCCGGTCCGCTCGATCAGTTGGCTCATCTGGTCATGGGCGTTCACGAAACCATCCAGCGTGGCGAGGTTCTCGTCGCTCAGCCTTGTGCGCAGCGCTGTCACGCCGGCCTCGACCCGGGTGCGGCCCTTCTCCATCTCGCCGCGGATCTCCTTGAAGGCCTCGGTGTCGGCCGGATCGGCCAGCAGCGCCTCGCGGGCATGGGTCTGGATGATCAGTTCATCGACAAGAAGCTGGTCCGACAGCAGAACGCGCTGCACGTCGTCGCCCATGATGTCATTCACGGTGTCGTTGAAATTGCTGGAGTTGCGGACCGAGACCGCCAGGGTCACGCCGAAAAGAGCGAAGACCAGCAGGAACGTCAGGGCAAGTTTCATCAGGATGGTCAGTTTCATGGAACGGTCCTTCGGTCAGGCAGCGACGGGGTGCTGCGACATGGTGGTGAAGATGGCGGCAAGGTCGGGCAGGAGGACGAAACCTTCCTTGCCCTGACAGATCCCGCAGAGGAATTCGGCGGGCCAGCGGCTGGTGGCGGGAAGCGGAAGAAGGCCGCCGGCGGGAAGGGCGGTCACTTCGTGGACGGCATCGGCGATGATGGCGGCCAGGATGCGCTCGCCCCCCACCTCGACCTCGATCACGGGGAAACGGCGGGCCTCGGGGTCGCGGTCGGGCGGGCCCTGATCCTCGATGTCAAGCGGGATGCGCAGGTCCGCCAGCGGCACCACGGCCCCGCGCACGTTCAGCACCGATGGCGCACAGCGTCCGGCGCCTGGAACGCGGGTCCGGGGCAGGGGCTCGATGATCTCGCGCAAGAGGCTCGCCGGGATCGCCAGCACCTGTGGCCCGATCGAGAACGTGACCAGCGTCAGTGCGGTTTCGGTGCAGTTTGTCGTCATGGTCATGCGGCCTCCTTCGCGGTGCCGCGCCGGTCGGCGGCCACCAGATGTGCCACGTCGATGATCAGCGCGACCGACCCGTCGCCCAGGATCGTCGCGCCGGAAATGCAGCGTGCCCCGGAATGCAGCATCGACATCTGCTTGATGACGGTCTGGTTGGTTCCGATGATGTGATCGACAACCACGCCGAGCTGCCCTTCGCCCGATTGCAGGACGACGACGTTCTGTTCGGATGACGGATCGCCCGCGCAGTGGAAAAGCTGGCGCAGGCGCAGGAAGGGCACCATCTGGCCGCGCACCTCAAGGAAATCGCGGCTGCGGCTGGCCATGGCCTTGTCGTCGGGCAGCTTCATGATCTCTTGCACCGCCGAAAGGGGCAGGGTGTAGCGTTCGCCGGCCACCTCGATCAGCAGGCCCTCGATGATGGCGAGCGTCAGGGGCAGGCGCAGCGTGACGGTGGTGCCGTGGCCGGGGGTTGAATCGATGTCGATCTTGCCGCGCAGGCTTTCGATGGTGCGCTTGACCACATCCATTCCGACGCCGCGGCCCGACAGTTCGGTCACGGTGTCGGTGGTGGAAAAGCCGGGCTCGAACACCAGCGCCAGAACCTGCGCATCGGTCAGCGTGGCGTCGGCGGCGATCAGCCCGCGTTCGACCGCCTTGGCGCGGATGCGGGCGGGGTTCATCCCCCGGCCGTCGTCACGGACGCGGACCAGCACTTCGGCCCCGGCATGATGGGCCGAAAGCTCGATCCGCCCCTCGGCGGGCTTTCCGGCGGCCAGCCGTTCCGCAGGCGTTTCCATGCCGTGGTCGATGGCGTTGCGCAGCACATGGACCAGCGGGTCGGCAAGCTTTTCGATCACCGTCTTGTCAAGTTCGGTCTCTTCGCCCAGCACGGTGAAGCTGACCGGTTTGCCCAGACTGTCCGACAGCCCATGGATCAACCGGCGGAAGCGCGCGACGAGCGATCGCATGGGAACCATCCGCATCGTCATCGTGGCTTCGCGCAGCCGCGCGGCCAGACGGGTGATCTGTTCGGCGGTGGCCATCATCGCCGGGTCGCGCGACTGGCGGGCCAGTTCGGTCAGGCGGGCCTCGATGGTGACGAGTTCGCCCACCGAATCCATCAGCGCGTCCAGCCGTTCGGCGGGAACCCGGACGGTGGCGGCAGGGGCAGCGGGCGCTGCCGAAGTTGCGGCAGGGCCGGTCGGGTCTGCCAGCGGAGCGGGCGCTGCGGCAGGGGGCAGGGCGGGCGTTTCCGTGGGCTGTCGCGCTTCGGCGGCCTCTACGACGGCCCCTTCGGCAGGTTCAAGCGTCCAGTCCGCATCGGCGAAGATGAACACCTCGTCGATCTGCGCGGCGGTGACCGCAGGCGGCAGGGTCGCGGTCCAGCGGACATGGCAGGTATCGACGTCGAGGTCAGAGAGGTCCGGCAGGTCCGCAAGGTCGGCCCGGATATCCTCTGCCCCAAGATCGCGCAGTTCCCGAAGCAAGAGTTCCGGCCGCGCCCCAAGCGCCAGCGCGGCGCCAATCAGGCGGAAGGACAGTGACTGCAAGCCCGCCGGTGCTGTTCCAGCCTCCGGCGCCTTCGGATCGTGACGTGCATCCAGGGCCTCTGGCGTCCCGGTCGCTTGCCGAAGTGCGTCGAGGATCCCCTGGCGCCGGCCTTCGGGGTCGGGCAGCCCGTCCACCAGCCCGGGGATCTCGTCCCGAGCGGCCAGCGCAAGGCGGATCAGTTCCGGCGTGACGGGCGCCAGTCCCGACCGGACCCTGTCGAAGGCGGTTTCGAAATCGTGGATGAAGGCGGCAAGATCGGTGAAGCCGAACATCGCGCCGCTGCCCTTGACGGTGTGGAGGTCGCGGAAGACCTGATTGACCAGCCGCGCGTCGCCGGGCTGCGACCGCAGGTCCATCAGCCCGCGTTCCAGGCTTTCGAGAAGGTCGCGCAACTCTTCGCGGAAGATCGAAGCCAGATCGTCGGTCATCAGCCCAGCACCTTCCGCATCACGGACAACAGCTTTTCCTGGTTGAAAGGCTTGACCATCCATCCCAGCGCCCCCGCCTCGCGCGCCTGCTGTTTCAGGCTGTCGGTGGAATCGGTGGACAGCACGATGACCGGGATGCCCTGGCCATTCGGGTGCTTGCGCAGCGACTGGATCATCCCGATCCCGTTCAGGTTGGGCATGTTCTGGTCGACGATGATCGCGTCGCAGCGGGTCGATGTCGCCACCTGCAGGCCCTCTTGCCCGTCCGAGGCTTCAAGCACGCTGTAGCCGGCCTCGCGCAGCGTCATGGCGATCATGCGCCGCACCGAAGGGCTGTCGTCCACGGTCAGTATGATCTTGGTCATTCCGTCTTCTCCGGCATCGTCGGTAGAGGCGCGCGAACCGGCAGGGCCCCATCAAGGGCATGGGCGGCGAGTGCTTTGCAAAGCGCGCCGTCGGGCGGGGCGATAAGCTCGAACGCAAGGCCCCGCCGTTCCGCCGTGGCGGCGGCGGCCAGCAGCACCTGCAGGGGGGCAAAGTCCAGGCCATCAAGCCCGGACAGGTCGATCCGCAAGACGCCCCCATCCAGACGGTCGCGCAGATCGACCGTCAGCGCCTCGGCATCCGCATGCCGAAGCGCACCCGTCAGGGCCGGGATTTGATCCGCCATCCTGTCATCTCCTGTCCGAATTCGGGCCTTCTGTTCGCCCGAATACCAACGACCCTGGGGAGAGGGGCTTTATGCGTCCGTAAGGATGACCCCGCCCTCCTTTCGGAGGGGATCGGGTATGGGCCCGGGCCCTAAGCGAAGCCCGGAACCTGCCGGCACCGTAAATGACACCCGGGGCGGTGGCATCATCGCGGCAGCCTTCGTGCAGGGCGGGCAAGCGCAGCAAAGATGCTGTCCCTGTTTCCCCACCTTCGCTAAGCTGCCCCGGTCGGCAATGGGGGATTTCGCATGGAGCTTATCGCAAGAGCCACCGCATTTGTGGGCGGCACGGTCGCTTTCGTGCGGCGGATGAGGTCGCCCGGAAAGCAGGCCTTCGGCGTCGATCCCGACATCCCGCTGGCGCGCAAGCAGGGGATCATGACCCTGAAGATGCCCATGGCGGAAGGCTGGAAGGACGGGCGTCTGCCCATCTGCGCGCCCGGTCTGGCGGTGAATGCCTTTGCCTCGGGGCTGGATCACCCCCGCTGGATCGAGGTGCTTCCGAATGGCGATGTCCTGGTCGCGGAATCGACGGAACAGGCCGGACCGCCAAGAACGCTGATGGATCACGCCGCCCAGGCCACCATGCGCCGGGTCAAGGCGGTCGGTGTAAGCGCGAACCGCGTGACCCTCTGGCGGGATGCCGATGGCGACGGGATCGCCGAGGTCCGCAAGGTCTTCGTCCAGAACCAGAACCAGCCCTTCGGGATGGCGCTGGTGGAAAACCGATTCTACCTTGGCAACACCGATGGCATCCGGGTCTTTGACTACACCCTTGGCGATACAGCGCTTTCGGGCGAGGGCCGGAAGCTGGTGGAGTTCAAGCCGCACGGCCACTGGACGCGGAGCCTGATCGCCTCGCCCGATGGCGCGAAGATATACGCCGGCGTCGGGTCGCTTTCCAATATCGGCGATCACGGAATGGCGGCAGAGGAAGGCCGCGCCGCGATCTGGGAACTGGATGTGGCCACCGGGCAGGCCCGGATCTTCGCCTCGGGCCTGCGCAACGCCGTCGGCATGGCGTGGGAGCCGGTGACGGGCAAGCTTTGGACCGTGGTCAATGAACGCGACGGCCTGGGCGACGAAACACCGCCCGACTACCTCACCTCGGTAAAGGACGGCGGGTTCTACGGCTGGCCCTATTGCTACTGGGGCAAGACGGTGGATGACCGGGTTTCGCAGGATCCGGCGATGGTCGCCCGCGCGATCACACCGGATTATGCGCTGGGCGGCCACACGGCATCGCTGGGCCTCTGCTGGATGCCCGAGGGAACCCTGCCGGGATTTGGAGCCGGGATGGTGATCGGCCAGCACGGATCGTGGAACCGCTCGAAACTGAGCGGCTACAAGCTCATCTTCGTGCCCTTCAAAGACGGAATACCCAGCGGTCCGGCAAGGGACATCCTTTCCGGCTTCCTGTCCGAGGACGAGAGGCTGGCCTATGGACGACCCGTCGGTGTGGCCCTTGGACCTGACGCGAAGTCCCTTCTGATGGCGGATGACGTCGGTGACATCATCTGGCGCATTTCGGGCGCCGGGTGAGCCCGGTCGGGTCTTCGCGATCCAGCGCGAGCGTCGGGGTCCAGGCCACTTGAATTACAGGCCCTCGGCAATGTTGGCTATTGTCGGCGCATAACGGATGCATGGCCGCGCGCGGCTCTGTTGCATAAATCGGGTGA
>DJWG01000029.1:0-3207 GCA_002440945.1 Rhodobacteraceae bacterium UBA6236
TTGATCTCGACCAGAACCTCGCCCTCTTTCGGGTCTTCGAGGTTCACTTCCATGATCTCTAGCGGTTGTCCGGCGGCCACCGCCACCGCTGCACGGGTGCGCATGGTTTATCCTCCTCTGGCTTTGGGCCGGTGGGCGGAACGCGGCGCGCCGCCGCCCGCCGGCGCAGATGCGTCAGGACTTCAGCGCCCCGGACCGCTTGGCGATATGGGTGGCGATCGCATCCATCAAGGGCGGCGACAGGCAGTCGTAGGGTTCCAGCTTCAGCTCCTTCAACCGCCCCCGGATGCCTTCCATCCGCGACGGATCGACCCCCGATTCGATCACCGACGACACGAAGGCCGCGAACTGCGGTTCGGACCAGCCCTGTGCAGGCGAAAGTTCGGTATGGACGAAATCAAGCCCGTAGAACGGGTGTTCCTTGTTCTCGATCCGGCCATACATGTGGACGCCGCAGCCGGTGCAGGCATGGCGCTGGATGGTGGCGGACGGGTCCACGACCTTCAGCTTCTGGGCGTTCTTCGTGACATTGACCGCATCGCGGCCCACGACGGCCACCTGGCTGAACACCGATCCATCGGGCTTCCAGCAGCGGGTGCAGCCGCAGACGTGGTTATGCGCGGTCTGCGCGCCGATCTGGACCTCGACCTTGTCGGTCGGGCAGTGACAGGACAGCGTGCCGCCCTTGAAATTCGCGTCGCCCATCTTCACGCCGCCGTCCACCGCCGGGTGAATCTTGACGTTCTCATAGGTCATGATGCGTTCCTCCCCTGTTGCCGTTTCCCCTTGGACCCAGAGTGTCGCGCCGCGCCGCCCCTGCGGCAATTCAGCCAAAGGTTGGAGCCCCGGCGCGCTTGCGCCACGGACGATCCTGCCCGACACTTGGGGCCATGCAGGACAGATCCGCTGTCACCGCCCGGCGACCGTCCAAGGCCGCGCCGGCCCCGCGCAGACGGCGGGGCGCACTACCCGAACCGGCGGTGACGGCGCTGTTGCGCCTGGCGTTCCTGGGGGTTGTGCTGGGGATCTGGACGCTGGCCGCGCGGGCCGCGCCGCCCGGCCTGTTCGCGTCCCCCGTCGCAGTGGCGAAAGCGGGCTGGGGCATGGCCGCGGAAGGCCGGCTTTGGCAGGCGCTGGGGGCCAGCCTGATGGTCTATCTGGCGGGCACGGCCCTGGCGGTCGTCGCCGGCTGCATCATCGGGGCGGCGATGGGCATGTCGCGGACGCTTGCCCGAACGATCGACATCTATGTCCTGGCGCTGGCCGCGACGCCGCGCGTGTCGTTCATCCCCCTTATCATCGTGGTGCTGGGGCTTGGGGTCCAGGCCAAGGTGCTGATCGTGTTCCTGGGCGCGGTGATGCCGGTGATCCTGAACGCCTATGCGGGCGTGCGCGCGACCGACCCGGAACTGGTCGAGATGGCCGCCGCCACCGGCGCGGGGCGCGGCCGGGTGCTGGCGCATGTCGTGTTGCCCGGCGCGGTCCCCTATCTGATCGCGGGGGTGCGGATCGGGGCCACCATCGGCCTCATCAACACCGTCGTGGCCGAACTTTACACCGCGATCAGCGGTCTGGGCGGGTTGCTGGCGCTTTACGGCAGCCGCTTCCGCATGGCCGAATACCTGGCGGTGGTGGTCGTGCTGGCGCTTATCGGCGCGGGCGTGACCGAGGTGCTGAGAGTGATGGAAAAGCGGCTTTTGCGCTGGCGAGACGCCGGATTGGAGGAGAACAGGACATGAAACGCATCTTCGCAGCCGCCGCCCTGGCCACGGCCCTGGCCCTGCCTGTCTGGGCCGAGCCCTTCCGCCTGATCGTCTCGGACGCCGAAACCCCGCTGGTCCCGAACTCGGTGATGGAACTGGCCGATCAGGGCGGTTACTTCGACCGCGCGGGGGTCGATGTCGACTTCGTCCGGGTCGAACAATCGCCGATGGTCATGGCAGCACTTCGCGCGGGCGAAGGCGAAATGGCCAACGTGGCGCTCGACACGCTGTTGCAGGCCGTCGCATCGGGCGCGGACGACCTGCGCGGCGTGATGTCGCCCAACAAGGCGCTGCCCTATCTGATCGCCGGGAAGGACGTCGCTTCGGTCGCGGATCTGAAGGGCAAACGCTTCGGGATCGGCCGGACGGGAAGCGTCGATCACCTGCTGTCGATGCGCGTCCTGTCGGAAGCGGGCGTGGACACCAATTCGCTTGAACTTGTGGCGCTTGGCCAGCCGCAAGCGCGGGCGCAGGCGCTGGTCGCGGGACAGATCGACGCGACGACCATGGGAATCGGCAGCTTCACCGCCATCGACGATCAGGCGGGGGTCAAGGTGCTGATCAGCCTTGACGATTTCTACAAGGCCGCGCCGGTTCTGTCGAAGCTGAACGTCGTGCGCGCCGAAACGCTTGAAAAGCGCGGCCCCGAGGTGCAGGCGGTGATCGAGGCCACCGTGCTTGCGGCCCGCGATTTCCAGGCCGACCCGGAAAAATGGGTGGCGGCGATGGAAAAAGCCCGCCCCGATGTGGACCGCGCCGATCTTGAAATGCTTTCGAAGGCCTTCGCCGGGTCCTGGGTGGTGAACGGCGGCCTGAACGAAGGCGAGGTCAAGGCCGCGCAAGACTGGCTGCATGAAGGCGAAGATTTCAAGGGGCAGGCCCCGGCGCCGCTTTCGGCCTTCATCGACCTTGGGCCGCTTGAGGCTGTTCTGGCCAGGATCGGCCCTTCCAAGGCCGGCGATACCGCGTGGCGCTGAACGGAGGTCTGTCCTTGGAGGCGGGCCTGTCGCAGACGGCGGGGCTGTCGTTGGCGGGGGTGTCGCTGTCGCTCGGGCGCGCGCCCGTGCTGGACGCGATCGACCTGTCGGTCAACCGCGGCGAGGTGCTGGTGGTGCTTGGGCCTTCGGGATCGGGGAAGACCAGCCTTCTGCGGCTGATGGCGGGGCTGGTCGCGCCGGACGCGGGCCAGATCACGCTGAACGGCACGGTCCCGCACCCCGGCATCGGCACGGCGATGGTCTTCCAGTCCTATCGCCTGCTGCCCTGGAAGACGGTGGCCGGAAACGTGGCCTTCGCCCTGCCCGACCTGCCCCCGCCGGAACGCCGGCAGCGGGTGGCGGACATGCTGCGCCTTGTGGGCCTGAGCCGCGTGGCGGGCTATTTCCCGGCGGCGCTGTCGGGGGGAATGAAACAGCGCGCGGCCCTGGCCCGGGCGCTGGCGCCG
>DJWG01000029.1:3248-4469 GCA_002440945.1 Rhodobacteraceae bacterium UBA6236
CGTCACCCACAGCGTCGACGAGGCGCTGGTCCTGGGCGACCGGATCATCGTCCTGTCACCCCGCCCCGGTAGGATCGTCGCGCGGATCGAGGTTCCCTTCCCCGGCCCCCGTTGGCAGACCGATCCGCACGACCACCCCGCCTACGCCGACCTGCGCCGCAAACTATGGCAGCTGATGCGCGACGCGGTGCTGAACGATCCTGCGTCGGATTTCCACCGAAACGGGGGGAGTCTTTAGGCGCAACCGCTCTTACTGAATTTCGCTGACACTGGATTGCTCTACTACGTCAGACATTCCATCAGGATATCGCCACTCAATCACCATCTGACGCAGTGCGATAACTTCATGAAGAAGCTGGTTGGCGCTTGAAAGCGCGTCTTCGGCCTGCTGGCGAGTGATACTCTGCGTTACTTCAAACAACTTACCTGCCTTCGTGGGGCCTCGCGCGAAAAAGTGCGCTGCACCCAAGGTCCCTTGATCTTGGTCGCTCCAGAAGAAGGCTCCATGAGCCGCCAGATTCCGTGTCTCAAGACCATTTGCCCATTCGTCCGCCACGGACCGAATGCGCTCGGCGATGAACGGCGGGCAGCCTATCCCGCTTTTTCTGAACCGGCAAATGAGCTCCTTCGTCGAAAGCTTCAAAGCCACATAATTGCGATATTCCTCGGCAGAGTGAGCATCGACTCCCTCTGCATGCATCGTGGTTTGCCACACGGCCAACTCGATATGAGCGGCTGTCTGCATGTAAACGCCAAGATCAAGAAGGAATTGCTGAGGCAACATACCTTCGACGATAGTTCTCATTGCGCTCCTCCGGATAAAGCGAAAAAACAGCCCGTTTCCGGGCTGTTTTTCGCGTTTCTTGGTTTTATCGAAGCTCGATACTCGCCACAGAAACCCGCGCCGGAAACCCGACGCGCGCCACTTCCGTCAGCTGCAGCCGCTGGTGCCGCCGNNGCATTCGCCGCAGGGGTCGCCCTCGTAGCCCTGCATCCGGGCCTTGGCGCGGGCGTCCATGCTGATGGTGCCCGTGGCGATCGCGGTCGAGGACACGGCGGTGAAGCTGCCCATCGCGGTTTCCGGCACCAGCGTGTTTAGCGCCATCAGCGGGTCTTGCGCATTCAGCGCGGTCGCCCCCATGCCGCCCTGCAGGACGATCAGATCCTGCGGCAGGCGCTTCCGCAAATACCCGGTCGAACTGATCTGCTTGAGCACCTCAA
>DJWG01000092.1 GCA_002440945.1 Rhodobacteraceae bacterium UBA6236
CGCCGCCCGGCTGGCGGCGCTGGACGGCCCGGTTCTGGCGCGGCCCCTGCCCGACGCCGGGGACCAGATGCCCCTGCCCGTCCACCGCATCCTTGCCCGGGCGCGGGGTGAAGGCGTGGCGCCGAAGCCCGGCATCGTCAAGGGCTGGATGGTGGAACCGCTTGCGCCCCCCCGCAGGCCCGTCTGGATCTGGGGCGCGGGCCATGTCGGGCGCGACATCGTCGCAGTTCTGGCGCCGCTGCCGGGCCTGCAGCTGACCTGGATCGACACCGACCGGGCGCGCTTTCCCGATGCGATCCCCGAAGGCGTCACGATCCACGCCACGCCCACCCCCGGCGCGCTGGTGGCCGATGCGCCGCAGGATGCCGAACATCTGGTGCTGACCTTTTCCCATGCGCTTGATCTGGAACTTTGCCACCTGCTTCTGACGCAGGGTTTTCGTCGTCTTGGCCTGATCGGATCGGCGACAAAATGGGCGCGGTTCCGGTCGCGGCTGGCGTGTCTGGGCCACGGGGCTGACACGATCCTGCGGATCGACTGCCCGATCGGCCTGCCGGATCTTGGCAAGCACCCGCAGGCCATTGCAGTTGGCGTCGCGGCAAGGATACTGAACGAAACGGCAGTCGCGGCCACGGCCCCGACCCAAAGCCGCGCCAGAACAGGGGGAACGTCAGCGTGACCGATCTTTTGCGGATCGAGGGGATTTCCAAGTCCTATCCGGGCGTCAAGGCCAATGACGACGTGTCCTTCGCGATCGGTCAGGGCCGTATCCACGCGCTTTTAGGGGAAAACGGCGCCGGGAAATCGACGCNNGACGCTGGTCAAGATGATCTACGGCCTCGTGCGCCCCGACAGCGGCCGGATGGAGATGCGCGGCGCCCCCTATGCGCCGGCCGAACCGCGCGCGGCGCGGGCGCAGGGCGTGGCGATGGTGTTTCAGCACTTCAGCCTGTTCGATGCGCTGACGGTCGCCGAAAACGTGGCTTTGGGCATGGACCACCCGCCCGCGATGCGCGATCTGTCCCGCCGCATCCGCGAGGTTTCGGAAGGCTACGGGCTGCCGCTGGACCCGTCGCGGATCGTTGGCGATCTTTCGGCGGGCGAACGGCAGCGGATCGAGATCCTGCGCTGCCTTCTGCAGGACCCGAAGCTTCTGATCATGGATGAACCGACTTCGGTCCTGACCCCGCAGGAGGTGACGATCCTGTTCGACACGCTCCGGCAACTGGCGGCCGAGGGGACGTCGATCCTTTACATCTCGCACAAGCTTGAGGAAATCCGCAGCCTTTGCGACGAGGCCACGATCCTGCGGCATGGCAAGGTCGTGGGAAGCTGTGACCCGCGCGAAACCTTGGCCCGCGACATGGCCGAGATGATGGTCGGCGCCTCGCTGCGCCCGCCAGCCCGGGCGGCGGCACCGCTGGGCAAGGTCGCGCTTGAGGTCAGGGATCTGAACCTGCCCGCGACCCATCCCTTCGGCACACCGCTCCGCGCCATCAACATGACGGTGCGGCAGGGCGAGGTCTTCGGCATCGGCGGCGTGGCGGGCAATGGCCAGGACGAGCTTCTGCTGGCACTGTCGGGTGAATTGCGAACCGCACCGGGGGCGATCCGCATTCTGGGTCAGCCCGCAGGCGACCATGACCCGAACCGCCGCCGCCGCGCCGGTCTGGTCACCGCGCCCGAGGAACGTCTGGGCCATGCCGCCGTGCCGGACATGACGCTGACGGAAAACGCGCTTCTGTCCGGGGCGATCCGCAAGTCGCTGGCGCGGCGCGGCTTCATCGACTGGAAGGCGGCGCGGCACTGGGCGGGCGAGGTCATCTCGGCCTTCGATGTCCGCACCCGCGGGCCGGAAACGATGGCCGGGGCGCTGTCGGGCGGCAACTTGCAGAAATTCGTCCTGGGCCGGGAAATCATGCAGGATCCCGCGGTGATCATCGTGAACCAGCCAACCTGGGGCGTCGATGCGGCGGCGGCGGCCTATATCCGCCAGGCGCTTCTGGACCGCGCGGCGGCAGGGGCCGCGGTCGTGGTCATCAGCCAGGACATCGACGAAATCCTTGAAATCGCAGACAGCTTCGCGGCGTTGAACGAAGGCCGACTTTCGCCGCCGCGCCCCGTCACGGGGCTCACGCTTGACCAGATCGGCCTGATGCTGGGCGGCGCGCATGGGATGCACCAGCCCGCGCCCGACGCCCTGCCGCCCGACGCCCTGCCCCGCGACGCCTCGCCCGCCGCCCCTTTGTCTTTCCGTGAAAGCCCGAATGTTCATCCTTGAAAAACGCCCCGAGCCGTCGCGCCTCTGGACCTGGGGCACCCCGGTGCTGGCCGTCATCGCCACGATGATCGTGGGCGGGCTGATCTTTGCGCTGATGGGCAAGGACCCGGTGCTTGCCATCCGCGCGATCTTCTGGGACCCGCTTTTCGGCGCCAATGCCAGCTATTTCCGCCCGCAGCTTCTGGTGAAGGCCGGGCCGCTGATCCTGATCGCCATCGGCCTGTCCTTCGGCTTCCGCGCCGGGCTTTGGAACATCGGGGCCGAGGGCCAGTACATCATCGGCGCGCTGTCCGGCGGGGCGGTGGCGCTGGCGGCCTATCCGGCGGAAAGCCCGCTGATCTTTCCGGCGATGATCGTGGCGGGCGCCATCGGCGGCTTTCTCTGGGGGATGATCCCCGCGCTTCTGAAGATCCGGTTTGGAACGAACGAGATCCTCGTGTCGCTGATGCTGGTCTATGTGGCAGAGAATATCCTGTCCTACATGGCGCATGGGCCGATGAAGAACCCCGAAGGCTACGGCTTTCCCGGGTCGCGGAACCTGCAGCAATATCCCAGCGCCCATAATGCCGAGGTGATTGCCGGGACGGGACTGCACTGGGGGGTGCTGGCGGGCTTGGCGGCGGTGGTCGCGGGGTATGTGCTGCTGAACCGGCACATCTTCGGCTTCCAGATCCGCGTGGCCGGACAGGCGCCGCGCGCCGCGCGCTTTGCCGGGGTCGATCCGAACCGTCTGATCGCGATCTGCCTTGGCGGATCGGGGGCGCTGGCCGGCCTTGCCGGGATCTTCGAGGTTTCGGGCCCCGGAGGGCAGATCACCGATGCCTTCAACGTGGGCTATGGCTTCACCGCGATCATCGTGGCCTTCCT
Source organism: Rhodobacteraceae bacterium UBA6236 (assembly GCA_002440945.1). Next base: position 3,149 of record DJWG01000092.1, read on the forward strand.
TGGCCGGTTGCATCCGGTGGGCATCCTGCTGGCCGGGCTTCTGATGGCGCTCACCTACATCGGCGGCGAAACCGCGCAGCTTGTCGTGGGCCTGCCCGCCGCGGCGATCCAGGCCTTCCAGGGGATGCTTCTGTTCTTCCTTCTGGCCTTCGACCTGCTGACCCACTACCGCATCCGCGCACGGAGGATCCCGGCATGATCATCGGCGGCATCGACATCGTCATGCTCATCGCCTCGATGATGGTGGCGGCGACACCGATCCTTCTGGCCGCGACCGGCGAGATGGTGGCCGAGAAATCCGGCGTCCTGAACCTGGGCGTCGAGGGCATGATGATCATGGGGGCCATCGCCGGGTTCAGCGCCGCGGTGCTGACCGGCAGCCCGGTGATCGGGTTTCTGGCGGCGGCGGCGGCGGGGGCGGTGATGGCGCTTCTGTTTGCCTTCCTGACGCTCTGGCTTCTGTCGAACCAGGTGGCGACGGGTCTGGCGCTGACGCTGTTCGGCCTTGGGCTTTCGGCGCTTCTGGGACAGGGGATGCAGGGCGTCAAGCCGCCCGCGACCGCCAAGCTGCCCTTCGGGGCCCTGGCCGAACTGCCGGTCGTGGGGCCGATCGTCTTCGGCCATGACTGGGTGGTGTATCTGTCGCTGATCCTGGTGGTGGCGGTGCGCTGGTATCTGGGCCGGGCGCGCGGCGGGCTGATCCTGCGGGCGGTGGGGGAAAACCCGGATGCGGCCCATGCGCTGGGATATCCGGTGGTGCGGGTCCGGGTGATGGCGCTTGCGTTCGGAGGCGCGCTGGCCGGGCTTGGGGGTGCCTACCTCAGCCTCGTGCGGGTGCCGCAATGGACCGA
>DJWG01000007.1 GCA_002440945.1 Rhodobacteraceae bacterium UBA6236
GGCTATCGCGGCATGAAGGAATACGAACTGGGCTTCGACGGCTTCAAGGTCAAGGGCGAGAACCTTCTGGGCGGCGTGCCGGGCCAAGGCTTCAAGCAGTTGATGCAGACCTTCGAATCCGCCCGCATCCAGACCGCGGCGCGCGCCGTGGGCGTGGCGCAGGCGGCGCTTGAGACGGGGATGCAATATGCCATCGACCGCAAGCAGTTTGGCAAGTCGCTGATCGAATTCCCGCGCGTTTCCGGCAAGCTGGCGATGATGGCGGTCGAGATCATGATCGCGCGGCAGCTGACCTATTTCAGCGCCTGGCAGAAGGATCACGACAAGCGTTGCGATCTGGAAGCGGGGATGGCCAAGCTTCTGGGCGCCCGCGTCGCCTGGGCGGCGGCGGACAATGCGCTGCAGATCCACGGCGGCAACGGTTTCGCGCTGGAATACCGGATCAGCCGGATTCTTTGCGATGCCCGCATCCTCAACATCTTTGAAGGCGCGGCCGAGATTCAGGCCCAGGTCATCGCGCGGCGGCTGCTGGACGGCGCCAACTGACGCGTCCCGTCATCTGACGCTTGCCTCGATCCCTCGTGTCGTGCGAGGGATCGGGCAAAAGAACCAGAGGGACAATCATGCGCCAGATCGCGATCATTTCCGCCTTGACTGCTGTTCTTGCGGCCTCGGGCTGTGGGGCGCCTACGGGCGGCTCAACCCCGGCCGAAACCGGCAAGGTCTGGCGGCTGAACACCGTTGACAACATGCCCTTCAACGGCGGCGAGATCACCATGTCGCTGTCGAAGGACGGCAAGCAGATCAGCGGCCAGGGCCCCTGCAGCGCCTTCAGCGGCGACATCGTGAACAAGCATTATCCGGCGGTGCGGATCGTCAACATCCAGTCCTCGGACACCACCTGCGCGCTAAGCGGCAAGGAACACGACTTCCTGCAGGCGCTGGGCGCGGTGACCGGCCAGATCAGCCGCGACGACATCGTCGTCTTCACCAGCACCTCGGGCCGCAGGCTGGAATTCGTTCCCGTGGCCGGATAATTTCGACCTGCCTCTTTTGCGTGACAAGCGGGCAGCCTAGACCGGGCTGCCCTTCTCGCGGCCGAGCCTCGGGTGTAGGCGTGACGCGATCGCCCAGGCGACGCCAAGGCCCGCGCCGCAGGCCGCGAAGACCCCAGACACAGGCGCCACCAGCAGTACCAGCCAGGCCGCGCCCGGCGACAGGATGCCCGAGACGTCGCGATAGCTGGTGTAGACCGCCGACATCTCGGTGCGTTCGGCGGGCCTGACCGCCATCAGGAAGGGTAGGCTTCCGAAGGTGTCGAGCATCACCAGGAAGAACGCGCCCAGCATGATCGCCAGCACCGAAAGCGGCGGCCAGAAGTCCCCGAAAGCGGCTGCGGTGAAGCAAAGGCCAGCCAGCGCAAAGGCGATGCGAACCGCGCGGCGCAGCGTCACCTTCTGCATCCAGCGCAGCATCAGCGGCGACAGGAACAGGTAAAGCTGCGAGATCGAAAAGGCATAGCTGGCGATCTGGTCGCCCAGGCCGCTCTGGATGCAGAAGATCGGCAGGTAGACCACAAACACCCACCAGCCCGAAGAACGCAGCACGGCAAACAGCCAGCCGGCGACCAACCGGGGTTGGCGGACGAAGCGCCCCAGATAGGCCAGCGGATTCGGGGCAGGGCCGCGCGCCCGGGTGATGGTCTTGCCGTTCCCCATCCGCAGGTGCCAGAAATAGCCCAGCATGAGGATCGTGCCGACCATGCCGACCAGAAAGGGCAGCGGCTGCCAGACCTTCCATAGCGTCACGCCGATGACCGGCCCCAAGGCCCAAGGCCCCGCGCTGTAGAACAGCCGCAGCGTTTCGCTTTTGCCCAGATCCTCGCGCGCGATGTAGTCCATCAGATAGGCGGAAACGCAGATCTGGACCATCACCGTGCCCGCGCAGAGGCAAAGATAGGCAATCGGGGTCAGCAGCGGCCCGCCGATGATCGCCAGCAGCGCCGCGCTGAGATACAGGCCCGCGCCCGAGGTATAAAGCCAGCGGCGCGGGATCAGGCGGCTGAACCCGGGGACCAGCATCCCGAAGCACAAAGATCCGATGCCGATCAGGGTATAGACCCAGCTTACGACCTTCGCATCGCCCAGGGCGTGATACATCTCAAGCGGCCAGACCGATACGAGGACGCCGCGCATCCCCGATTCAAGCCCGCCAAGGATCGCGAAGTCACGAAAGCCCGGTGCGGGGGCGCTGCCTTTGGACAGATGCAGGACAGGTTCGGGAAGGATGCGCTGGGCCATGTCGCGCCAAGGAAGCCCGCAAAGCCCTGCCGCGTCTGGGCCGTTTCCGACAGCCGATGTCGCCTATCCGCGAGGCGCGGACCCTTAGCGGGTCGGCACCGGCTTTTCGCCCCGGTAATCGTAAAAGCCGCGCTGCGTCTTGCGGCCCAGCCAGCCGGCCTCGACATATTTCGTCAGAAGCGGGCAGGGACGGTATTTGGTGTCGGCAAGCCCGTCGTGCAGGACGTTCATGATCGCCAGGCAGGTATCCAGCCCGATGAAATCCGCCAGCTCCAACGGGCCCATAGGGTGGTTGGCGCCCAGCTTCAGGCTTTCGTCGATCGACTGAACCGATCCCACGCCTTCATACAGCGTGTAGACCGCTTCGTTGATCATCGGCATAAGGATGCGGTTGACGATGAAGGCCGGGAAATCCTCGGCCGAGGCGGCGGTCTTGCCGATCTTTTCGACCACGCCCAGCAGGGTATGATAGGTTTCCTCGTCCGTGGCGATGCCCCGGATCAGTTCGACCAGTTGCATGACCGGAACCGGGTTCATGAAGTGGAAGCCCATGAACTTTTCAGGCCGGTCGGTGCGGCTGGCCAGCCGCGTGATCGAGATCGACGAGGTGTTGGAGGTCAGGATTGTCGTGGGCTTCAGATGCGGCTGGAGGTCTTCGAAGATCGCCTGCTTGACCGTTTCACGCTCGGTCGCGGCTTCGATGACCAGATCGGTCTGGCCAAGGTCCGCAAGCTTCAGCGTGGTGCGGATCCGGGCCAGCGTCGCAGCCTTTTCTTCGGCCGTGATCTTGTCGCGCGAGACCTGACGATCAAGGTTCTTGTCGATCTGCGCCAGCGCCATGTCGAGCGAGTCCTGCGAAATGTCGTTCAACAGGACCTCGAACCCCGCCAGGGCGAAGACATGCGCGATGCCGTTGCCCATCTGCCCCGCGCCGACAATCCCTACCGAGGTCACGCCCATTTGCCCGTCCTTTCAGGTCACGTTCGGGGCGAACCATAGTCACCGCCTGCCGGTTCGCGCAAGGCCGAATGCTGCAATGGCGCGATGAACGCTGCGTCGCAGCATCGTGGATATTAGCGGTTTTGAAAGCTCTGCGGCGGATTGTGGACAGGGGTGAGTCGCAGAAATGGAAGGTGGGTGTCATGGCTTACGAATATCCCGCGCAGGGCGGGCTGGATTACTTCCCCTGCCGTTACGGCAAATCGAAGCTTCTGTTCCGGGGGCCGCGCCGCCGGCTGGACGGGGATTATCTTGCCGCGATCGGCGGTTCGGAAACCTATGGGAAATTCGTGCCCGATCCTTACCCCGCGCTGCTGGAACAGGCGCTGGGGCAGCCGGTCGCCAACTTCGGCTACATGAATGCCGGCATCGACGTCTTCGTCAACGAACCGACAGTGATCGACATCTGTTCGAAGGCGATGGTCACGGTGGTGCAGTTGATGGGGGCGCAGAACACCTCGAACCGGTTCTACGCCGTGCATCCGCGCCGCAATGATCGCTTCCTGCGCGCCTCGCCGCTGATGAAGACCATCTTCCGCGAGGTCGATTTCACCGAATTCAACTTCACGCGGCACATGCTGACGACGCTGCGCCTGCATGCACCGGACAAATTCCCGATCCTGGTCGAAGAACTGCGGGCGGCCTGGCTTGCGCGGATGAAGCTTCTGTTGCAGCGGATCGAAGGGAAGGTGCTGCTTTTGTGGCTGGAACCGCCCGCCCATCTGCCAGTGCGCGATGACCTGGGGCCGGACCCGTTCCTTGTCGATGCCGATCTGGTGTCGCGGATCAGGCCGCTGGCGGCAGGGCTGGTGCATGTGCAGTCGGCGGCGCTGCCTGCCTCGGTCGATGCGTCGGGCATGGTCTTTTCCGAACTCGAGGAACCCCAGACCCACGAAATGCCTGGGCCTGCCTGCCATGTGGAAGTGGCCCGCGCCCTGGAACCGGCGCTGCGCGAGTTCATGAAATGAAAAACGGGCGCCCTGCGGCGCCCGTTTTCCTGTGATCAAGGGGTAGGCTCAAAGCTTTCCGGTCAGTTCCGGCACCAGGGTGAAGAGGTCGCCCACCAGGCCGTAGTCGGCGACCTGGAAGANNTCTGGCCGACCTGCCAGTCGTTCGGGGCATAGCCGCTGTCGACCGCGGCCCGGCTTGCGCCCACGGCCGCGCCAAGCTTGTCGGCCAGCGCCTCGATCAGCGCGAAGTCGGCTTCCGAGCCAACGCCGCGGCCGCCCGAGACGACGATCCTGGCCGAGGTCAGATCTGGCCGGTCCGACGATGCCACCTTGTCCTCGACCCAGGACGCAAGGCCCGGGGCGGTCGCGCCGCTCACCGCCTCGACCGGGGCCGCGCCGCCGGCGCCCGCGGGCGCGAAGTTCGCGGTTCGCACCGTGAAGACCTTGACCTTGTCCGAGGACTTCACCGTCTGGATGGCGTTCCCGGCATAGATCGGGCGCTCGAAGGTGTCGGCATCGACTACCGCCGTCACATCCGAAAGCACCATCACATCCAGAAGTGCCGCAACGCGCGGCAGGATGTTCTTCGCCGCCGCCGTCGAGGCCCCGGCGATGTGGCTGTAGCCGCCCGCCAGACCGGCGATCAGCGCCGCGGTCGTCTCGGCCATGGCGTGGCTGTAATCCGCAGACCCGGCGACCAGAACCTTGGCCACGCCGTCAAGCTTCGCGGCCTCGGCGGCGGCGGCATCGCCGCCTTCGCCCGCGATCAGCACATGCACGTCGCCCAGCGGTTTCACCGCCGTCAGCACTTTCGCAACCGAATCGGTGGCAAGCTGGCCACCATTCACATCCGCCAGCAGAAGAACAGCCATCAGATCACCCCCGCTTCGTCTTTCAGTTTCGCGATCAGTTCATCGACCGAACCGACCTTCACACCGGCCTTGCGGCCCGCCGGCTCGGCGGTCTTCACCAC
>DJWG01000100.1:0-2142 GCA_002440945.1 Rhodobacteraceae bacterium UBA6236
CCCCAGTCGATGCCCAGGTCCAGCGAACCGGTGCAGACGATGGCGCGAAGATCGCCCGCGACCATCGCCGCCTCGACCCGTTCGCGCTGTTCGCGCGACAGGCTGCCATGGTGAATGCCGATCGGCAGGGCATCGTCATTTGCAAGCCAGAGGTCGCGAAAGAAGATCTCGGCCTGCGCGCGGGTGTTGTGGAAGATGAGCGTGGTGCGATGGCGGCGGACCTGGTCGAGGATCGCCGGAATCGCATAGCGACCACCGCCCCCGGCCCAGGGCGGAGGGATATCCGTCACCAGCATGGCAATGTCCGGGTCGGGTCCGGGGTCGGCATTGACGATTCGGCAGGGGGCGGGATTTCGGGCAAGGAAGTGGGCGATGGCGGCGGGATCTTCGACCGTTGCCGAGAGGCCGACGCGGCGCAGGTCCGGCGCCAGGGTCGAAAGGCGCGAGAGGCAAAGCATCAGCTGGTCGCCACGCTTGCTTTCGGCAAGCGCGTGGATCTCGTCGACGATCACCCGCGACAGCCCGGAAAAAATCCGCGGCGCGTCTTCGTAGGACAGCAGCAGGGCCAGAGATTCCGGCGTGGTCAGCAGGATCTNNTCGGCGCGCTGGCGGCGGCGTTGGGTGGCGCTGGTGTCGCCGGTGCGATCCTCGACCCGGATCGGCAGGCCCATCTCGGTGATGGGGGCCATCAGGTTGCGCCGGATATCGGCGGCAAGCGCCTTCAGGGGCGAGATGTAAACGGTGTGCAGCCCCGGGCGATCCCCCTTGGCCAATTCCGCAAGCGTGGGCAGGAAACCGGCGAGGGTCTTGCCGCCGCCCGTGGGCGCCACCAGAAGCAGCGCCGGTTCGGCGGCGGCCTCCAGCATGGTCTGCTGATGCGGATGCAGCGACCAGCCCTTGCGGGCGAACCAGTCTTCAAAAGCGGGGGGAAGCTTCGGCATCGCCTCAATTTAAGGCGCCGCCGGCCGCGCGAAAAGGCCCTAGGACCGCGCTGCGGATGGAACAGGAGCCTCCGGCGGGAGTATTTTNNCTTTGCCCAAATACTCAAATCCGCCCGCAGCACCAAAAGCGGCGCCAAGTCAGTGAAGCGCGCGGCCCCTTGCGACGGACAGGACCTGACGGATGGCGTTGGGCGGCGTCAGGCTGGCGCCGGTCAGGGCGGCGTCGAAGGCGCATTCGACTTCCTTCACCAGCGCGGCCATCACTCCTTCGGAGAGTTGCGGCACGATCTGGGTGTTCTGGTCGGGCAGGTCGGCGCCGCTGGCAAGGGTGCTGCGGCCGCCGTCGATGATGTTCAGAAGCCTGCGTTCCTCAATCCCCTGGGCCTGGGCCCAGTCGAGCGCGAGGCGCGTCATCGCGGTGGAGGACGCGGCGAGGAAGTCCTTCATCACCTGGGCTGCCATGGCCGATCCGAAGCAGCCCATTCGTTCCGTCGCGGTGGCGAGCGGCGCGAGGATCGGGTCCAGCGCTGCCACCGCTTCCGAAGGCCCCCCCAGAAGGATGGACAGCGCGCCACGCTGCGCCATCCGCATGGTGCCCGACCAGGGCGCGTCGATCAGGGTGATATGCGGCTTGATCCGGCCGCGCAGCGCCTTGACGAAACGCGGCGGCAGGGTCGCGGCGATGACGATGGTTTCCAGATCGGGCGCGGTTTTTGCGAAGGCCGGGCCGTCCAGAAGCAGCGCCTCGCATTCCAGGATGTCGTCGGTGCAGATGAACAGCGTTTTCAGCCCAACGCGGAAATCCTCTGCGTCATGGGTGATCGCATCGCCGCTTGTCCCCGTGGCAAGTGCGCGCGGATCAAAGGCGCGCGCCTGGATGCCTTCGGCTTTCCAAAGCGGGAGCCACGCCGCGGCAAGGCGCGGATTTCCGGCGAGACCAAGTCCCTGCAGCATTTCCAGGCCCCTCAATGCACGATCTTTTCGTCACGCACGAACATGTTTGCCCAGGCGCGGTCGATCAGTTCGGNNTCTGGTCGATCAGGAAGACCGGCTGGTAGTTCGCGTATTCATTGTTGATCGTCGGGTATTTTACCTTCAGCAGGTGGACGAGCGTCTTTTCATCCAGCGGCATCTTCTTTTTCTTGGCGACCATGGCGAAGATTTTCAGGAAGTTTTCCTGGTTCGGCCCGTCGATCTTGAT
>DJWG01000100.1:2211-2460 GCA_002440945.1 Rhodobacteraceae bacterium UBA6236
GGCGGCCAAGGTCGTCGATGATGAAGACGCCGCCGGTGGCCTTCAGCTGCAACGATGCGGTGTAGGTCCGCGCTGTGGGGTTGTAGGTCAGGTCGAGCATGTCGAGCGAAAGTTCACCGCCGGTGATCACGGTCGGGCGTTCGCAATAGACATAGCGGTTGTCGAAGCGGTTCGAGGACCGGCGCAGGCTGTTGGGATCGTCGATCGAGGCTTCGGCGGCGGAGTGCACGATCGGGTCGTAGACGGTGA
>DJWG01000100.1:2508-2640 GCA_002440945.1 Rhodobacteraceae bacterium UBA6236
CATACATCAGGATCGAGCGGCCCGAACCGACCGCCGGCCCCAGGTGGTCAAGCAGGCTGTCGGGCAGGATCAGATGGCCCATGGCGCTGGTCAGCTGGTGGCGCGTCATCTGGATATTGCGGATCGACTGGC
>DJWG01000073.1:0-167 GCA_002440945.1 Rhodobacteraceae bacterium UBA6236
GAAAGCCGGTGATGTTGTAGCGGTCCATCAGTTCCTTGGCGTCGGCCAGCGTCTGTTCCGGCCGCAGCGTGATCGGCGCATAGACGACGCCGGATTCGAAGCGCTTCACGCGGCTGACCTCGCGGGCCTGCGCCTCGATGTCCAGGTTGCGGTGGATCACGCCGATG
>DJWG01000073.1:210-2980 GCA_002440945.1 Rhodobacteraceae bacterium UBA6236
CCAGAAGCACGTCGTCGAAGGTAAGAGCCTCACGAATCTGCATGGCAGCCTCCAGATGGGGGAAGGATCGTTTGGCGCTTCGCTCTTTCACGCATGGCCGGGGATGGCAAGCCCAAATGGCATTTCCCGGGGTGCATGTCCGCCTTGCAGCGTCGTGCCGGGCATGGTGAAACCCTGCGGGCGGACAACGGGGAAAGGCAGCACATGCGGATCGCGGTGGTCGAAAACATGGTTGAAACACCATTGGGCCTTGTCGGACAGGCGCTGGAGGAGGCGCGGGCCGACGTCACGATCTACCGCCCCTTCCTCGACGGGCGCCTTCCCGCGCTTTGCGATCATGACGGGCTGATCGTGATGGGGGGCGAACAGAACGCGCTGGATGATGCGGCCCACCCCTATCTGCCGCATCTGGCCGAACGGATGGCCGAATACGGCGCGGCCCGGAAGGCGGTGCTGGGGATCTGTCTTGGCAGCCAGCTTCTGGTGCGGGCGCATGGCGGCGAAAACCGCGTGGGCGGCCACCGCGAATTCGGCTGGGTCGAGATCGAGGCCACGCCGGAAGGCCAGTCCGATCCGTTCCTTTCGGCGGCAGGCGCCAGCTTTGCCGCTTTCCAGTGGCATGACGACAGCTTCGCGCTTCCCGAAGGCGCGGTGCATCTGGCGCGTTCGGGCGCGGTGGCGCATCAGGCGTACCGGGTCGGGCACGCAAGCTACGGCACCCAGTTCCACTTCGAAGTGAATGCCCAGGTCGTCAACCGTTGGGCCGAGGCGATGCCACGGTCAATGGACGCCATGCACCCGACTTTCCGGGAAAACCGCGCCGCCCATATCGCGGCCTCGGCGGCGCGGGCCGATGCCTCGGGTCTGGCATTGGCGCGGGCCTGGCTGTCGCTTGTCTGACCTCAGGCGATGGAGGCGTTGGTGCGGATCGCCAGCTGCCCCTTCACCCAGGCCTGGATCACCTTTCCGGCGATCCAGGGCACGATCAGCGTTGCCGCGACCAGCAGGACCGCCCCGCCATAGCGCCAGTTCGCGCCCATCGACAGCCAGAAGGTCGCCGTCGCCGCCAGCGGAAAGGTGAAAGCCCCCCAAAGCGCCGAGAACCCGCTTTCCACCAGCCACCCGGCCCGGATCACGAGAAAGCCCAGGATCACCGCCGAAAGGATGGCAAAGCCGGTGGCGACCAGATCAAGCTCCAACCCGTTCGCCAGAAGGCCGAGCAGCGCCGCCGGAGCCAGGTGGATCGCCAGAAGCGGACGCAGCGGCGCCGGCACGGTTTCCGAGGTCAGTTGATCGAGGCTCACCGACCAGACGGCGATGGCCACCATTCCGGTTGCCGCCCCAACGGCCAGCGCCAGCGGCCAGACATCAAGCCCCAGCGCCGCCAGCGCGGCAATGACCGGCCCCACGAACATCAGATGCCAGACCGGCGAGATGCGCCGCTGTTCCGCAGGCCCGCGCAGGAAAACCGCGATGGTGGCCAGGATCACCATGCCATGCATCGCCACCCCCAGCACCAGGACAACCCAGGCGGCAAGCGGATAAAGCGGCGTCAGCGCCAGAGACAGAAGGTAAAGACACAGCATCGCCGCCGCCACGCCCGCCCGGCCCGGCAGGATCTTCAGATCCTCGGTCAAGGCCGAAGGGCGCCGCAGGATCTTGACCGCATAAGCAAGCGCCGCCCAGACGAACAGAAGCGCCGTCGCGCCCAGAATGGCGTCGCTGATCGCAACCGGCACGTTGAAGGCCCCGATCGCCGCCCGCCAGGCGAGGCCCAATCCGAAAAGCCCCATGATCGGGGGAAAGATTGCCGGGGGCGTCCGCCGCCAAAGACCCGGCGGAGTGGGGGTCGGCGCCTGAAATGTCATGCTGCTGCCTCGAATGGTCTTTTGGTTATGGCAGAAACCTGCCCGTTTCCCCGAGTCGTTGCGAGGAAAACCGCCGAACTGCAAGAAAAAATCCCGGTCAATGCGGCCTTCGCGCCGCGGCGGGCATGCAAAAACCCCGGCGGCCAATCGGCGCCGGGGGCAAATTCCGAAGCTTCAGCGAAGGAAACCTCAGAGGGTGCCGTTTTCCACGGCAGCCTGAAGTTCATCGGCATCGACCGAACCATCGCCATTCTGGTCGATCTGGGCGAATTTCGCAGCATCGACGGACGGATAGGCGGCTTTCAGTTCCTCGATGGAATAGACGCCATTGCCGTCGGTATCCGTCACCGTCTGCGCACCCGCGCCGCCGGCCACGAGCCCGGACAGGGCAAGACCGAAGACCATAACGAATTTGTTCATCACATCCCTCCTTGGGAACCAAAGGCCGGGTCGCACCCGTTGCCCAGCCGCCAATCTATGCACCGCGGGCCCGGGTTCAAGGGGGAAAGATCGGTGCGGGCCTCCCCCTTCCTGACCGTCCTGCCCCTTCCTGTCGCGCAAGGTCTTGTCTGCCCCAAGGAACCTGATACCCTCGCGTTGTTCGGTATTGCATCAGGCTCAAGCCTTGGAACAGCGGACATTGAACACGGCGCGTTTGCCTTCGGCACCGCGCAAGAGCGGCGCGATGAAGCCCCGCCCGGGGATCTGTCGTCCCCTGCGGGACGCCGCGATGTCAGCGCACCCCCCCCCTCGAGATTGTCCCCCCCATTCGATGGAGAAGCCCATGAAGGCGCTCGTATATGATGGCCCCGGCAAGAAGGCATGGCGCGACAAGCCGATGCCGACGATCCAGAAACCCACCGATGTCATCGTGAAGATCACCCGCACGACCATCTGCGGCA
>DJWG01000068.1 GCA_002440945.1 Rhodobacteraceae bacterium UBA6236
AGCTCGACCTTCAGCTCGCTCATCTTTTCCTTGCGCTTCTTGTCCTTGTCGGAGGCCGCGGCAACGGCGGCGGTTTGCGCTGCGGGCAGGGGTTTGCGGCCGACGCCGGGTTTGGGCTGAGCGGCCGCAGCCGGGGCCGCACTGCCCGCCGGCTGGGCGGGGGCGGTGGTCTTCGCAGGTTCGGCGGTCTTGCGGTAACGGGAAAACATCTCAGCCCCTTTTCAATCAGACGCGGCTTGCTTCGGCGGCCTTGTTCAGTTCATTCAGCGACGCGGCCAGCTTGGCGATTTCCTTGCGCAGCGGGTTCTTCGCGGCCGTTTCCGAAAGCGGCAGGCCGTGGTCGCTGGACTGGGTCACCTGGCGGCCCCCATCGGGAAGCTGGCATTCCAGCGTGATATCAAGGCTTTCCGCCAGACGTTTCACCCGCGACTTTGCCGACAGGTCGGTGAATTTCGGCGCGCGGTTCAGGACGTAGCGCAGCTTTTCGTAGGGCAGTTCTTCGGCCTTCAGCGCCCGGATCATCCTGAGCGTGTTCTGGGCCGAACGCATGTCCAGTTCCAGCATCGCAAAATACAGATGCGCCTGCGACAGCACCGCCTCGGTCCATTGCACCACGGTCGAGGGCATGTCGATGATGACGAAATCGAAGTTCGCCCGCGCAATGTCGATCAGCCGGTTGATGTCTTCCGACGACACGATGTCCAGTGGCAGCATTTCCGACGGCGCGGTCAGGACATGGACCTTGGCGTTATAGGTCAGCATGGCCTGCAGGAAGCTTTCGCTGTCCATCGAGGCGGTGTCCGACAGCAGTTCGTAGACCGCTTCGCGGCGCGGCAGGTCAAGATAGGTCGAAACCGAGCCGCGCTGGAAATCCAGATCAAGGATGCAGACGCGGGGCGCCCCGTCCTTGGTGACGTTGGCCAGTTCCCAGGCCAGGTTCACGGCGAAAGTGGTGGCACCCGTGCCGCCGGCCAGCGCATGGACCGGCAGGACAACGCCGTCGCGGTCGCCCTTCGGGCGGAAGGCCGGCGTTTCGACCTCGTCCTCGTAAGTGACCGGGGCCTGCGGGGCCTGGCGCAGACGTTCGATGGCCTCGTGAAGCGCATTTTCGGGAAGCGGGTAGGGGACGAAGTCATCCGCGCCAAGCTTCAGAAGCTGGTGCAGCACGCCGGGGCTGACGCCTTCCGCGATCAGGATCACCTTGATGTCGCGGGCCTTGGCGGCAGCCACCGTGGCCGAGACGCGGGCCAGATCGCCTTCGTCGTCGCCGTTCAGCGCGATGGCCACGAATTCAAGCGAATCGGCGTCGGGCTGGTTGAGAAACACCGCGGCGTCTTCGAATGTCAGATCGCCCCAGCTTTCCCCAAGCTCGGCCTCCATATCCTCGATCATCAGGTCGAAGTTGCGGATATCACGCGAGATTGTGCAGGCCACAACGGGCGCGGGTTCGGGCTTCAAGGCTGTCACACTGCTCATTCTTCTCGTCCTTCCTGGCCCTTCGGTATTCTCCGGGGGCTTTTTGGGTCTTCCCGACCCGAAAATTTCTGGTCCAGAGGGCGACTCTGCGCCGGTACACTCAGATCACCCGGCGAAAATTGCGAAGAATATTGGCAACATTGGGGCCAAATCATCGTATTTATGCGGATTAGGTAGACTGTAAGAAAGAAAAGCGGCGCCTGTTTCCAGACGCCGCAGTTAGGATCGTGCTTCGGTCGTAAACTTTACGGGGCGGCCTGGGCCGCGGACTGGCTCGCGGCCATCGCGCCACCAGCGGTGATTGTCTTCGGCGTGGCGCTGGCGACGTATTCGCGGAAGATCACCGCCGCGTATTTGCCGTTCAGGTGGGCCGGATTCTTGCTGCCGCTGACAAAGCCCGAGACTTCTGTGACGGTGCGGCGGTTTTCGCGGTTCGGGCTCTGGACATAGACCAGGGGCTGCGTTTCGCCGTAGGAAACCAGCGCCTCAAGGCGCGATCGGCTGATGCCTTGGGTTTCAAGGAAGGCGACGACCGCCCGCGCGCGCCGCAGCCCCAACGCCTTGTTGTAGGCGTTCGAACCGACGAGGTCGGTATGACCATAGACGCGGAAGCGGATTTCCGGGAACTGGCGCATCCAGTCGGCCTGGCGCCTCAGGGTCTGCTGGGCCTGGGCATCCAGCACCGCGCTGTTGAAGGCAAAGTTCACCGTCGTGGTCACGTCGCCGCCGAACTTGCGGGTCAGGTTGATCGCGTAGTTCTGTTCAGCCGTCTGGACGGCCATGTTCTGCGCGGTCGCATCGCCGAAGCCGCGGCCTTCGATGTTCGACCCGGCTTCCGAATAGAAGGACCGGGCGATGTTGGTTTCCTTGCTGCACCCGGCCACCGCGGCAGCCGAGGCAAGGAGGAGCAGTGTCAGGCTCGTACGCATGTCTTACTCCATCACATAGCCGTAGGACCCCGAGAAGTCCTGCTTGGCGACTTCGCCAGCGGCGCCTTTGGGTTTCTTGCCATTGCCGGCGGTCTTGCCGAAGAGGAACAGTTCAGCCTCGCTCGGGGGGCGCACCCGGTCCGTCGGCAGCGCGAAGGCTTCGCCACGGGTGGGCGAGACCAGATGCGGCGTGACGATGATGACAAGCTCGGTCTGGTTGCGCTGGTAGGACGTGCTGCGGAACAGGGCGCCCAGAACCGGGATGTCGCCCAGCCAGGGCACCTGGTTGTTCTGGTCGCGGAAGTCGTCCTGCAGAAGGCCCGCGATCGCAAAGCTTTCGCCGTCGCGCATTTCCACCGTGGTCTGGGTGCGGCGGGTGCGGAAGGCCTTCACGTCGAAGCCGTTCTGGGTCACCCCGGCCGAACTGTCGAGGCTGGAGACGGACGCGTCGATCTGCAGGTTGATGATGTCTTCATCGACAACGGTCGGGGTGAAGTTCAGGCCCACGCCGAAGGGTTTGAATTCGATGGTAACAGTGGACGGGCCGCCATTGGCGCCCGCCTGCGCCACCGGCACCGGGTATTCGCCGCCTGCAAGGAACGAGGCTTCCTGCCCGGAAAGCGCGGTCAGGTTCGGTTCCGCCAGCGTGCGGACCAGGCCCTTGCCTTCCAGGGCTTCCAGCATGACGCCCAGCTGCAGGCTGCCGATATTGGTCCTTATGCCCAGAACCCCGGCCTTTTCGGTGGTCAGGGTTCCGCCGCTGAGGACGTTGTTGATCTGGTCCAGATTGCCCGCGCCAAGACGGGCCTTGGCCGGCGACGATCCGCTGACGACGCCGATCGAGCCGTTCAGTTCCTTGCTGACCGAACGCGCCATTTCGGCGAAGCGGACCTTCAGCATCACCTGCTGTTCGCCGCCGACGTTCATCAGGTTCGACACCCGGCCCGGGGCGTAGCGTTCCGCCAGGTCCAGCGCGCGATCGAGCTTCGCGGTCGAGGACACGGTGCCCGACACCACGATGCCGTCATTGGCGGTGCGGACCTCGATCTTTTCGTTCGGAAGGATCTGCTTCAGCCGTTCCTTGAACTCCGCCACGTCGGGGCTCACCTGGACCTCGACGTTGGTGATGAGCTGCCCATCGGGCCCCAGAAGCGTCAGCGTCGTGCGACCGGGGGCCTTGCCCAGGACGTAGATGCTGCGATCCGACAGGGTCGAGATGTCCGCGATGCCGGGGTTGGCGATCGAGAGCTCTGCGAAAGGTTGATCCGATTCGACAACCACTGCCCGGTTCATCGGAACGCTCAGCGCGGTGGATGCGGAGCCGTTCATCACGCGGAGCGTTTCTGAATGTGCGGCGGGTATGGCGGTCATGCTAAGCGAAAAGCCCAGCATCCCTGCCGTAATTGCAGTTCTAAAGCTCATGTGACCTGCCTCTCCGATCACGAAAATGACGCGGATCTTTTGCCCGCATTATGTCCAGAATGCGCTTTGTCCGATTCGTTTGCAAGAATCAAACGCTTGGCCTGCTGCGACGCTGTGGGTTGGTGGCAACAGTGCCGCAAGTCTGGTGAGAAATGAAAAACCGGCCACCAGATAGTGTGGGGCCGGTTGCTTCGGTTTTGAAAGCCGATGTCAGTTCTTGCAGGGGATCTGCGTCTCGACCACTTCGCCGCCCTTGTTGGTGCGGACGGTGCAGACCTTTTCTTCGACCACGGGGGCGGCTTCGGCTTCGGTGATGCCCAGAAGCTTGTTCTGGTCGATTTCGACGGCGCCGACCGCGACGTTGTCCCCCGATCCGACCAGCGACAGCGTCAGTCGTCCGGTGGATTGGGCCTGGGTCAGGGCGGCCACCTGTTCGGGCGAAACCTCGACCGTCACCGTGCGCGCGATCAGGGTCTCGGCGCTCCGGTCGGTGTCGGCGCTCTGGTCGATGGCGATCAGGCGCACGGACTGCTGGATCATCTTGGTCACGTTCTTCTGGCCAGCCTGGCCGGTCCAGTAGACATCGACGCGGTCGCCCGGACGCAGGAAGCCCGACACGCCCGTCGTCACGTCGACGTTGATGGCGAAGGCGCGCTGGCCCGGGGTCAGGTTCGCGTTGATGCCCGCGTCGACGCCCGGTTGGGTGATCTTCTTGGCCAGCAGCGGTTCGAAAGGTTCATAGCTGCGCAGCGCGGCGCGGGGGCGGGTTTCGCCTTCATAGAACACCGGCTTCATCGGATCGGGTGCGTTCGGGTCCGCCTGCACGGGCGCCGTCGGATCGGCCTGCGCCGCGACGATGCGGTGGTAGACGTCGGCGGGGATCTTGTCGGCCTGCCATTTCACCACGTCCAGATCTTCGCGGGTGAAGCGGTCGCCATAGGCCAGCGCCTTCTTCACCACCACGACATCGACCAGCCGGGGTGCGTTGGCCTGGGCCACCAGCAGCGCGTCGCGTTCTTGCTGCATCCCGGCCATATAGCCCTGGGCCATGTAGACCGCGAATCCGGCGAGCGCGAGCCCGAGGATCAGCACCAGTCCGAATACAAGACGCATCGTCTATCCTTTCAAACAATCACAAAACCCGAGTCGACCGACCCGCGTTTGCGCCGCAACTTGCGTGGAGAATGCGGCCAAATGGTGGTCAAAGATCGACTCGGTAATGGAATTGTGCCTGTCACGAAACATTGGCGCGCGGAAGTGCTGAAATGCAAAAGCCCCGCGCAGTGGCGGGGCTGGCGCGCCGGGGCGGCTTCAGAACGTGGTCTTGATTTCCATGTTGGACATGTTGTCCTGCACCTTGGCGCCAATGCTCGACATGTTGCCGCGCAGGCCGTTCATCGCCACGAAGACAAGCCCCACGACACCAGCGGTCAGGATGACCCAGTCTACCGTAACCGCGCCGTCTTCTTCCTGGGCGAAACGCGCCCACAGCTTGAACATTTTCATGGAACACTCCGTATCCGCGAATGCCGGGCCTCCCGACCTCTTGATAGGGTGTATGTCAGCGGTTGTGGGCAGCAATAGGGCATTGCGGGGGCATCATCGGGCTGGTGGCCTGCGTATCGGCAACAAACCGGCGCGTTTTGAGGAACCGGAAAGCCTGGCGATAGAGTGCGGGGAACAATCCCGGCTCCGGTCAAAGCCCCGTTTGAACCGTGATGGTGGCATGACCCGATTCTGCCGGAGCAGCGGTCGACATCTGTTCATTGATCCGCGAGGTGAGGGACTTCGTGCCTTCCCCCAGCATCGAAAGAACGGCGACCCCAAGGCCGATCGTCACGGATGTCAGGACGATCCAGTCGATCGTGACAGCCCCGTCTTCATCTTGCGCGAACCTTTTGGTCCTGTTTTCTTGCTGCATCATCTTGCCCCTTGGTCCGGCGCGCATCTGTTCGCGCACGTCCACAAAGCTCAGGCTGCCATGCAATTGCGGCAAGTTTGGGGAGGAATGCGTTCCGTCGAAAAAAAACGTGCCCCCTTTCGGGAGCACGCTGAATTCAGTCGCTGATCCGGGATCAGAGGGCGTTGGTGTTGATCGACATGCCCGACAGGTGCGTGTTGATCTTCGAGGTCAGCGCACCGGTGCCGCCACGAACGGCGGCCAGCGCGGCCATGCCCAGGCCGACGATGGCGGCGGTCAGCACGACCCAGTC
>DJWG01000044.1 GCA_002440945.1 Rhodobacteraceae bacterium UBA6236
GCTTGCCGAAATCCTCGTCCTTCATCCCCGTTGCACGCCAAAGCCCCCGGGCGCCGGCCATGTTGCGGCCATGGGTGGTCGTTCTGGAACGGTAGACAGGCATCGGGAACCTCGGCGAAGAAAAGGGATCATGCTTCATTGAACCTTCGCTCAGGCAGGTTCAAGGGACAACCGCCGGGTCCGCCGCCAGAGGCTGCAAGATTCTGCGAGCGGCTATCAACATCACACGCCACATCCATGGATCTGGACAGATCGACCCGGCCAGTCTCACGACGGGCGCGCAACCGATCGCGGGGGGTGAGTGTGCGCGCCGCGCGGGAGGAGGCGCCGGAGCGTGATTCCTGCCCTTCCTGAAAACCCGAGACTTGCAGGGGAACCATCCCTCACATCCTTGCGTTGGTTCTGGAAACGCAGCGCCGACCACAGAATTCGACCTGGATGCAGAAATCGGGAGACGGAAATGACGTCGAACCCAAGGGAACAGCCCGGACCGGACCTGACGAAAGGGGTATCGCTGGCCGATTTCAAGGGCCGGATGCTGCTGCGCGGTGTTGTCGGGGACGAGGCCGTGGTGCTCGCCCGCGTCGGCGATGAAGTGATGGCAGTCGGCGCGTCCTGCACGCATTACAACGGCCCTTTGGACAAGGGTCACATCGTCGGCGACACGCTGCGCTGCCCTTGGCATCACGCCTGCTTTTCGCTGCGGACGGGTGAGGCGATTGGCGCGCCCGCCTTCGACCCGGTATCGTGCTGGCGGGTCGAACGCGACGGCGACCGCATTACCATACGCGAGAAGATTACGCCTGCGCCACAGCCTGTTGCTGCGAGCATGGTCCAAAGGCCGAAGCGCATCGTGATCGTGGGCGGCGGCGCGGCGGGGTTCGCCTGCGCCGAGATGCTCCGCCGGCGCGGCTATCAGGGTGCATTGACGATCCTGAGCGACGACCCGGACCTGCCCTGCGACCGTCCGAACCTGTCCAAGGATTTTCTGGCCGGCAAGGCGCCCGAGAAATGGATCCCGCTGAAGTCGCGCAAATTCTACGAAAAGCGCGAGATCGACCTCCAGCTTGCCACCAGGGTCGAGCGGATCGACACCCAAGGCCGCACGGTGAGGATCGCGGACGGACGCGACTTTCCCTTTGACCGGCTTTTGCTGGCCACCGGCGCCGAACCGGTCCGCCTGCCGATCCCCGGCGCAGACCAGGATCACGTCATGACCCTGCGCAGCTTCGCCGACAGCCGCGCCATCGTCGCGCGCGCCGAACAGGCGAAGTCGGCGGCGGTGCTGGGTTCGGGCTTCATCGGGCTTGAGGTCGCGGCATCGCTGCGCAAGCGCGGTCTGGAGGTGCATGTGATCTCGCGCGACGAACGGCCGCTGGAAAAGATCCTCGGGCCCGAACTGGGCGATTTCATCCGCGGAGTGCACGAGGAACAGGGCGAGGTCTTCCACATGCAGACCACGATCTCGCAGATTGGCGATAGCGATGTGACGCTGGACAACGGCAGCCGGATTGCCGCCGATCTCGTCATTCTCGGGCTGGGCGTGAAGCCGCGCGTCTCGCTGGCAGCAGAGGCGGGCGTTGCCGTCGATCACGGCGTGATCGTGGACGCGCATCTGGAAACCAGCGTTCCGGGCATCTACGCGGCGGGCGATGTGGCGCGCTGGCCCGATGCGATCAGCGGTGATACGCAGCGCATTGAACATTGGGGGGTGGCCGAACGGCAAGGTCAGGCGGTGGCCGAGAACATGCTTGGCGCGCGCAATCCCTATCGTGACGTGCCCTTCTTCTGGAGCGCCCACCACGATGTCTCGATCCGCTATGTCGGCCATGCCCAGGGCTGGGACAGGCTGGAGATCGATGGCGACCTTGCCGCGCGCGACTGTCTGGTGCGCTATTGGAAGAACGGTCGGACCGCCGCCATCGCTGCGATCGGACGCGACCAGCAGGCGCTGGAATGCGAGGCCGAGATGGAGAGCGAACTACGATAGCAGCCCTGGATCAAAAGCATGACCTGCGCCCCAGCCTTTGGAAGGCGATCTGATCCAATCCGGCAGTGACTACTTTCATCACCGCGCTCGCAGAGTTGCAGTGCGCTTTTACTCTGTTCTCACGGCTGACCGACCCGCTCCGGGATGCCGTTGCCGCGCGAGGCATTGAACAACAACGGCTCTCCAAAGCCGCCCGCTGTCGCGTCGGTGCAGCCGACCCCCAACCGACCTACAAGCCGCGGGCAAGTTTCGGCAAGCCCGTCAAGCGTCATCTTCTGAGGCACCCGGCTATGGGCCACGCAGACCGCGCCATTCTCGTCCCAGGCCGCCTCGAAGCTCAGGTCTGGCCGGTTGTCCCGACCCGCAAGACCAAGACGGTCGTAATAGTCGATCAGCATATTGTCCCGCGTGGTCGGCTGATCGTCGCCGCAATAATCGGCGCGGACCATCTTGACGCAAGCCTTCCAGTAGACATCAAGGTTCTCGCCACCGTAACTCGCCCAAGGCCGATAGCCGAAGCGGATGCATTTGCCGAATGCGCCCGCTGTGCAGAAGACGGCTATTCCCCCCTCCCTTGTCGGTTGCAGGACGGCATGCGGCTTGCCGTCGGCCTCGGGTTCGCAGACGGGCGTCCAGCCGCCGCCATCTGCTACGGACAGGTCGTAGAGGAACACATCGCCTGCGGGCACATGCGGATCGACAGTGATCCGGTCGATCCGCACCTCTGCCGTCTGACCATCCTCCAGCGCCACCGCAAGCGTCGCCCCCTCCAGATCAGAGGACGGTCGTGGAACGCCATCCACGGAAAGCACGAGTTCACTTCCGACCAGGCTGATCCGGCTTGCGTCGGCGCCAGCCGCGACGGGTGTCGCCGCAAGTCCTGCGGCGACCGCAAACGCGCGAAGGCAGGCCCTCTTCAAGGCGCCTTCGACAGATCCAGTTGCGACCCATCGGCGAGGCTCACCGCGACAATGGTCAGGACCGGCGTAACGTCGCCCGGCCCCGTTGCGGCGAAGGTCATGTCGCCGGGCAACGCGGCGTTATCGATCACACTGTTGGTGGCCAGCCTGTTGATGGCCAGCCTGTTGGATGCCAGCTTGTTGGCTGCCAGCTTGTTGGCTGCCAGCTTGTTGGCTGCCAGCTTGTTGGCTGCCAGCTTGTTGGTGGCCAGCCGATTCAGGGCCACCGAGGCATCGGATGCCACTTCACCTTTCGGCATGGAAACAGACACCGGTTCCGCAAATGCGGCCGTAACCAACCCCACTCCCAAAGAGCCGGCTATGAGTAACGCCTTGTGCATGATTACCCCCTATGGGCCGATCAGTGTCCTCAGGTAAAGACAGTCGGCGTCGACCCTCGCCGGGTTCCAATCTACGCCTCCAGTCGCATTTCGCAAAACGGATTATGTCAATGAATGACGTGACGCGCCGGTTCGGTCGAGCCTGAATAGGCATTTACAATACCTATTAACGGGGCTAAACAGGATTTAAACCCCAAGCCGAGATACAAGACGCACCTTTCAGCCTGCGGTCCGTTGCCTTTTTCCAGCCCACGACCACCGCCGTCCTGACAGTGGCGACATCCTGAATACAGCGCGGATCGCATCCACGAACATGTTCCGGTCGATCCGGGCGCATGCGATCGCAGGCGAACGCTTTGCGACAGTCCTGCGCACCCGCGGTCAAGGAAGGCGGTCCTGGCGCAGGCCCGACGCCGATGCCCTGCAAAGAGGAGGAAAACCGCAAATGACCCAGACTGCGCCTGCCGACGATCCCGCCGCGCTGACCCGGCACATCGAAACCCGCTACCACGCCCGCCACCGGGAACAGCTGCCCGCCCTGGCTGCCTTGGCCGAAAAGGTCGAAATGGTGCATTTCGGCGACGAGGATGTGCCCGAGGGCCTTTCCAGCCTCCTCCAGCGCATGATCGGTGAGCTTGAGGTCCACATGAAGAAGGAAGAGCTGATCCTGTTCCCGGCGATCCGCCGTGGCGGCGGGACGGCCATCGGAACGCCCATCGCCGTGATGCGCGCCGACCATGACGACCACACCCGCGAAGTGGCCGAGATACGCCGCCTGACCGCGGGCTTGGCCCTGCCAGAGGGCGCCTGCCGGACCTGGACCGCGCTTTACGCGGGGCTGGAGGAGTTCCTCTCGGACCTGACCGAACACATCCACCTTGAAAACGATGTGCTGTTTCCCCCCTTCGAGAAGGAGAACGCAGATGTCTGATCCGTCATTGCCCCGCGCCACCCGCGAAATGGCCGAGCGCCGCCGTTCACTGGCGCCCGAGGCCGCAGAGACATTCCAGGCTTTCTCGAAGGCGGTTTTCGCCGATGGTGCGCTGGACAAGCGGACCAAGCAGTTGATTGCGGTCGCCGTGGCCCACGTCACCCAATGCCCGTGGTGCATAGATGGCCATGTCAAGGCCGCGAAGCGCGAGGGCGCGAGCCCCGAACAGATCATGGAAGCGATCTGGGTCGCCGCCGAAATGCGCGCGGGCGCCTCTTACGCCCATTCGCTGAAGGCGCTGCAGGCCATGGGCGAGACGGCGGGCTGACGCTCCCGCCTTTTCGGTGGGTTCCCGATGCCGCTGACCGCGACCCGCCCCAGGCTGTCATTCGCGACTTGCGTGTCGAAAGACGCAAAGCAGACAGGCAAAGAGATCAGAAGCTTGTCGGCCAATGTGCAGCCGGAGGCTCGAAAGAAAGCCATCCAGGCACCCTTGCAGGTGTCCGGATCGTTGCGCGCCCCATCTCGTGGACCCCAATATCCGTCACGAAAACATAAGTCTTTTCTAAGGATTATAAAAATTGTCGCACTGTTGGATGTCCGCTAGGCTGGTCCGGCAGGGATAATCCGCCCTGTCCATATTCAGGAGGAGAAACATATGGCCTGGACTGCTCCGAAGATATCCGAAGTCGCCTGCGGCATGGAAATCAACATGTACGCTTCGGCGAAGAAGAAGTAATGACCCTGCCTGCCGCGATATCCGGGTCGGGCGCCTTCCGGGTGCTTGTTCTCGGGGCCGCGGCAGGCGGCGGCTTGCCGCAGTGGAACTGCGGTTGTGCCACCTGCCGGGCGGCATGGGCCGATCCGGCGCTGCGGCAGGGTCAGGTGAGCCTTGCGGTAACAGCGGATGGCGGGGCGCACTGGTTCCTCGTCAACGCCTCGCCCGACCTGCGCGCACAGATCCTTGCCACGCCGGATCTGCACCCCCATCCCGGGCAGTTGCGCCATTCGCCCATCGCCGGCGTGATCCTGACCAATGGCGAGGTCGATGCCGTTGCGGGCCTGTTGTCGATGCGCGAAGGCCAGGCCTTCACGATCCACGCCCATGCGCGGGTTCTTGACCTTCTGCAGATGAACCCGATCTTCAACGTCCTCGACCCTGCCCGCGTGCCGCGCCTTGCCGTGACGCCCGGCCAGCCGTTCGAGCCGCTCTTGCCGGATGGCACGGCCTCGGGGCTCGAGGTTCTGGCCTTCGAGGTGCCGGGCAAGGTCGCGTGGTACATGGAAGGGGTGGCGGGCGTTCCGCGCGAAAGCCCCGGCGATACGCTCGGCCTGACCTTCCGGCCGAAGGGCAGGTCCGGCCCGGTAGTCCATGTCCTGACCGCTTGCGCCCGGATCGACGATGCCCTGCGCGCAAGGCTCGACGGGGCCGATCTTGTCTTCTTCGACGGCACGCTCTGGACCGATGACGAGATGATCGCCCAAGGGTTGGCCCCCAAGACCGGCGCGCAGATGGGCCATCTGCCCATGTCGGGGCCAGAGGGCGCCATCGCCGGACTGGAAGGCCTGACCATCGGGCGCAAGGTCTTTGTCCATATCAACAACTCCAACCCCGCCCATTTGCCCGACTCGCCCCAGCGCCACGCGATCGAGGCCGCGGGCTGGGGCATTCCGTCCGCGAATGAAGGATATGCGCCATGAACGACCTGTCAGCCCCACTAGCCGAACCCCACGAACCGCTGGACAGCGCCGATGCGATGGAACGCCGTCTGCGCTGGATCGGGGCGACGCGCTATCATTCGTTGCACCCCTTCCACCGGATGCTGCACGGCGGCCAGCTGACCAGGGGCCAGGTCCAGGCCTGGGCGCTGAACCGCTATTGCTACCAGTCGATCATCCCGATCAAGGACGCGGTGGTGATGTCGCGCTTCCGCGACCGGATGATCCGGCTGGAATGGCGCCACCGGATCGAGGATCACGACGGCTCCTTCGACAGCGAAGGCGGCATCGAACGCTGGCTGAAGCTGACCGACGGGCTGGGGCTGGACCGCGCCTATGTGGAATCGCTGGAAGGCGCCCTGCCCGCGACCCGCTTCGCCACCGAAGCCTATGTCCATTTCGTGCGCGAGAAGTCACCGCTTGAAGCCATCGCCTCGTCCCTGACCGAGTTGTTCGCCCCGACCCTGCACGAGGAACGCATCTCGGGGATGCTGAAGCATTACGATTTCATCCATCCGGGCATCATGACCTATTTCCAGCGCCGGCTGGATCAGGCGCCCCGCGATGCCGAATTTGCCCTGGCCTATGTGCGCGAACACGCCACCACGCCCGAGGCGCGGATGGCCGTCTGCGATGCGCTGACCTTCAAGACCAACGTCCTTTGGGTGCAGCTTGATGCGCTGCACCATGCCTATGTGAATGGCAACGTGCCGCCGGGTGCCTTCCGGCCGGACGGGATGTGATGGCCCGCCTGACCCTTCAGCCCGGCAGCATCGTCAAGCTGCCGCGCCACATCGTCCTTCGCCACGACAAGGTGCGGGATCGCTGGGTGATCCTGGCGCCGGAACGGGTGCTGGTGCCCGACGCCATCGCCGTGACGGTGTTGCAGCGGCTGGACGGCATCCAGACGCTGGCAGAGGTGGCCGAGGGGTTGGCGCGCGACTTCACCGCGCCGGTCGAGGTGATCCTGACCGACATCACCGCGCTGTTGCAGGATCTGGCCGACAAGAATTTCCTGATCGAGACGGAGCCCGGACACCATGGATGATCTTGCCCGTTCCCCCGACCCCGCAACGACCCCCGACCCCGCAACGACCCTTGGCCCCGCCGCCGGCGAAACCCACGCCATTCCCCTTGCGGTTCTGGCCGAACTGACCCACCGCTGCCCGCTGCAATGCCCCTATTGCTCGAACCCCGTGGCGCTGGACCCGTCGTCAAAGGAACTGACGACCGAAGAATGGCTGCGCACCATCGACGAACTGGCCGAAATCGGGGTTCTGCAGATCCACTTCTCGGGCGGGGAACCCGCCGCGCGAAAGGATCTGGAACAGCTGGTCGCCCGCGCCAATCAGGTGGGGCTTTACACCAACCTCATCACCTCGGCCGTGATGCTGACAAGGCCGCGGCTCGAGGCGCTGGCCGATGCCGGGCTGAACCATGTGCAGATCAGCTTCCAGGGGGCCGAGCCGGGGATCGCCGACCGCGTCGGCGGCTACAAGGGCGGCCACGCGAAGAAGCTCGAGGTTGCCGCCTGGGTGCGCGACCTGGGCCTGCCGCTGACCGTGAACGCGGTGATGCACCGCCAGAACCTGGACCAGTTGCCTGCGATGATCGACATGGCGGTGGCGCTCGGCGCGGGCCGGATCGAGGTGGCGAACGTGCAGTATTACGGCTGGGCGCTGAAGAACCGCCGCGCCCTGATGCCGACGCCCGAACAGGTGGACGACTGCCTGCGCGTCGTGGCCGAGGCGCGCGAACGGCTGCACGGCATCCTGGAAATCGACCATGTGCTTCCCGATTACTACGCCGACCGGCCCAAGGCCTGCATGGGCGGCTGGGCGCGGCAGTTCTTCAACATCTCGCCCCAGGGCAAGGTGCTGCCCTGTCACGCCGCCGAAACCATCACCACGCTGAATTTCGAAAGCATCCGCGGCAACCGCTCCATCGCCGAGATCTGGCACAATTCCGAAGCGATGAACGCCTTCCGCGGCACCGGCTGGATGCAGGAACCCTGCCGCTCCTGCGTTCACAAGGAAGAGGATTTCGGCGGCTGTCGTTGCCAGGCCTTCGCGCTGACCGGCGATGCCCATGCCACCGACCCGGCCTGCGCCTTTTCGCCCCGGCATGCCGAACTGTTCAAGGTCGCCGCGACCGAGGCCGCCGAAGAGGCCGACCGCTTTACCTATCGCAACTTCTCGGGCGGGACGGCCGAGAAGGATGGGGCCTGACGGCGGCCTCCTCGAGGTCGGCGACGGACACCGCCTTTGGGTCGCCGCCGAAGGCCGGGGCCAGCCGGTGCTGGTGCTGCATGGCGGGCCGGGCAGCGGCTGTTCGCCCGCGATGCGGGGCCTGTTCGATGCTGAAAAGCACCGCGCGATCTTTCTTGACCAGCGCGGCGCGGGGAAAAGCGAACCCGCCCGCAGCCGCCAATCCAACACCACGGCGCATCTGGTGGCCGACATCGAAGTTCTGCGGCAGGCGCTGGGGATCGAGGCGTGGCATGTCTTCGGCGGCTCCTGGGGGGCGACCCTGGCGCTGACCT
The DNA here is from genome assembly GCA_002440945.1 of Rhodobacteraceae bacterium UBA6236. Next base: position 8,483 of record DJWG01000044.1, read on the forward strand.
ATGCCGAGGCGCATCCCGACCGGGTCCGGGGCATGGTCCTGCGGTCGGTCTTTCTGGGCACATCTGCGGAACTGGACTGGGCCTTCCGCACCGCGCTTCCCGCCTTCTTTCCGGCCCATGCGGCGGCCCTTCAGGCGGTGATGGCGGGCGGCGGGCTCGCGGCGCTGTGGCAGGCGATCCTGGACCCCGACCCCGCCCGGCACCGCCCGGCGGCACTGGCCTTCTACCGGGCCGAACGCGCGCTGTCCGAACTCACCCCCGCCCCCGACCTGCCCGATCCGGGGGCCGAGGGCCAATGCCCCGCCACCCCCTTCATGGAGGCGCATTACTTCGCGCAAGGCTGTTTCCTTACCCCCGACCAGTTGATCCGGGACGCGGGGCGGCTGTCAGGCATTCCAGCGGAAATCATCCAGCCCCTGCAGGACATGCTCTGCCCGCCCGCCACCTCGGCCCGGCTCGCAACCGCCTGGCCTGGCGCACGGGTGACGGTGGTGCCGGGCGCGGGTCATTCACTGATGCATCCACCAGTGTTTGAGGCCTGCAAGGCGGCTCTGGCGCGGCTGATCTGAACTACGAAAGTTGCAGACTGCGATGGGTTTGAGCCGACGGATCTGCCAGATCGACGCCGGCTTGGACGGCTTTATTTGGGCCGGTCGGCGGCACAGATAGGAGAAACCGCGAACCAAGTTGCGAACCAACGAATCAATAGCCCCCGGGAGCCTGCACTTCATCCAACAAAACAAGGGATTTCGATGGTACCGCCTCCCCGGCTCGAANNGGGGGACCCCCAGATCCACAATCTCGGACCATGCCAGTCTTTTCAACGGCCCCTGAAATGCAAAACCGAAGTTGGAAATGACATATCCGGATATAGTGTGTGCCGGAGGGAGAAGTCTGATGGGCGTCAATCTACCGAAAAACACCGATCTCGCAGGGTTCAGCCTTTCGCAGGTGAAGCGTGCCCTGGTTGGCTACGCCAGAACCGGCAGCGCGACGAACTTCCTTGACCTGAAGTCGGTCGCGCCGACGCGAATGGAGGCCGCCACTCTATATGAGGAGTTCCTTGAGCGACAACTCATCGATCCCCAGGCGGAGTATCTGGAAGATTGCCTGACCCAGGCCGGGCTCGCAATCGCGTCGGGGAAAATACGCCGCAGCCCGCTTCGCACTGCGCAGCTGGTTCTCGATGACCTTCTGGTCCGCATCGAGCAGATGAACAACTCCAACCCGTTCAAGGTCGTGGATCGAGTTTGGCTGTACGGGTCGGTCATGCGCGGCGAAGAAACTGTTGGCGACATTGACCTCGCAATTGAGACCGCGATGAACCCGGCGCTTTCTGACGATGCATCAAGATCACGGCTTCAGGAGCTCGCGGATGAGGCGCCAGAACACCTTCCCTATGCCCTGCGGCTTTTCTGGCATGAGAGGGTCGGAATCTTTGGTGAGCGGCGACACCCGCTTCTTGCTGGCGCTCACATCGGCGCTGACGACCTCAAGCAGATGGGCGTGCCTTGTCGCCTGATCTTTGACCGGGCGCGCGGCGGCCGGGTTGACGATGAGATCGTTCCCAGGCACCCGGACTCCCTTGGTCGCAGCAACGAGATGCCCGCGCCGCGGGAATTGCCCGATCTATCCCCCCTGCCCTCAGCACCGCGACCAATGGACGCCCGCTGGATGTCTGCATACGAAGACACTGGGTCAGTCTGCTCCTACCGATTGTTCGTTGAACGCAGCCTTGCACCTGGTATCGGCTCGTATGTGATGACCGATCACACCGAACTTAAATGGCATGACTGGCATCCACGGTCTTTAAAGGACGGGGGATATGACGGTGTCTCGAAAGTCCTCTTGAAGTATCACGAAGCCAGATCCGACCCGAAAGGGAAAGATGCTGCCGCTATGGTTCTAAGGCGGGAAGTAAGGGATCTGGGAGCTGAGCTGGAACTGCTTGTAGAGCTTTCCAGCTTCCAGCGCCCGAGAAAGCTGAAGCCCCAAGCCAGCTTTCCGCTTATCAAACTGTGCAATATGGTCGCAATGATCGTCTGCGGAGACATCCTGCGTCAGTCAATCCGCCTGGCAGAACGGCAGTCTCAAAAAATGATTGCCGTTAACCTTGTCACGGCGGAACTGCCTGACGAGATCGCAGAAGCCACCCAGTGGTGGGTGAAAATTCCTCTGGAAAAGCTGACGGCCGAACTGGGCCTTGGTCAGGTGGTTCGAGGCAGTCTGGAAACCGCTGCGCGTTAGCTTCCCAAGCTGAATACGAGGGTNNTCGATTCCCTTCACCCGCTCCAAGAAACCCTCACACAAGCAATTGAAATAACACCGATTTCTTGCGAAACGGCATGACTCATCAACTGCAGGCTTGATGGCGAAAATGGACAAAAGCGGCCAGTTTCGGCCAGAAAGTCCCAACGAGTCCCGAAGAAAGTCCCGAAGTTTGTTCCGGTTGCGTTC
>DJWG01000089.1 GCA_002440945.1 Rhodobacteraceae bacterium UBA6236
CGGTCGGCGTGGGGGCGATGGCGGCCCTTCTGGGGCTGGATTTCGAAGCGGCGACCGCGGTGGCCGCCGAGGCGGCTCAAGGACAGGTCTGCCAGGCGGCGAACGACAATGACCCCGCGCAGGTCGTGGTATCGGGACACAAGGCCGCCGTCGAACGCGCGGTCGAGATCGCCAAGGCCAAGGGCGCCNNCTGTTGCCGGTTTCCGCGCCCTTCCACTGCGCGCTGATGCAGCCCGCCGCCGAGGCGATGGCCACGGCGCTGGGGGATGTCGCCATCCTGGCCCCGGCGGTTCCGCTGGTCGCCAACGTCCGGGCCGAGGCCGTGACCGACCCCGAGACGATTCGCCGCCTGCTGGTCGAACAGGTCACGGGGTCCGTCCGCTGGCGGGAGAGCGTGCAATGGATGGTGGGGCAGGGCGTGACCGAGTTCTGGGAAATCGGTGCGGGCAAGGCGCTGTCGGGCATGATCCGGCGCATCGCCAAGGAAGCCGAATGCAAGGCCGTGGGCACGCCTGAAGATATCGCGGCGCTGAAGGCTTGAGATCGGGCGCGGATGCCACGGTCAAGTTTGGACGAGAGTATGGAGGACTGCGGATGTTCGATCTGACAGGAAAATGCGCCCTGGTGACGGGCGCTTCGGGAGGCATCGGCGGAGCAGTGGCGCGGGCGCTGCACGCGGCGGGGGCGACGGTCGCCATTTCGGGAACGCGCGAGGCGCCGCTTCAGGCGCTGGCCGATGAACTGGGGGCGCGGGTCCATGTCCTGCCTTGCGACCTGTCGCAGGCCGAGGCGGTCGAAGCGCTGCCGAAGCGCGCCGCCGACGCGATGGGGCAGGTCGATATCCTTGTCAACAACGCCGGGATCACCCGCGACCAGCTGATGATGCGGATGTCGGATGACGACTGGCTTCAGGTGATCGATGTCAACCTGACCTCGGTCTTCCGGCTGTCGCGGGGCGTCCTGCGCGGCATGATGAAGGCGCGCTGGGGNNGGCGGATCATCAACATCACCTCGGTTGTGGCGCAGGCGGGCAATCCGGGGCAGGCGAACTATGCCGCCGCCAAATCCGGCGTCGCGGGGATGAGCCGCGCGCTGGCCCAGGAAGTGGCGAGCCGTGGCATCACGGTCAACTGCGNNCGATGACCGACAAGCTGAACGACGAACAGCGTGGCAAGATCCTTGCAGGCGTTCCCGCGGGGCGCATGGGCAGGGCGGACGAAGTGGCGGCCGCCGTGGTCTTTCTGGCCAGCGCCGAGGCCGGCTACATCACCGGCGCGACGCTTGACGTGAATGGTGGCGGCGACATGCTGTGACGGCCTCGCTGCTTCAGGGCGGGGGCGGCAGGCCGTTGCCAAACCGCTTGCCTTGCGCCTAGGCTGTGTTATAGGCGGCGATGACCGGCCGGTCCGGCGTGACCCCGCCTTTCCGTCTTGTTCGCGAAGTGCGGCGGCCCGGTTGATAAACAACAGGCGGGACCAACGTCCCGCAACAAAGAGGAACGGACATGAGCGATATTGCTGATCGCGTGCGGAAGATCGTGGTGGAGCACCTGGGTGTGGAAGCCGACAAGGTGACGGAGCAGGCTTCGTTCATCGACGATCTGGGGGCCGACAGCCTTGATACCGTTGAACTGGTNNCTTCGGCGATGCGGTGAAGTTCATCACCGAAGCCGTCTGAGCGGACCGCCAGCAGGTTTACGGATACGGCACCCCTTGGGGTGCCGTTTTCGTTTTCGCAGAACGTGAAGGCCAAGGCAGGAACCTTGCGCGAAGTGCCGCGTTGGAGGGGCTGATCCAGTCATTTCCGAAGAGGGGCCGCACATGCCGATCAAAGGGCTTGAAGACAACACCATAAAGACCAGCATCAGCGCGCTGAATGCGCGGCTGGCGGATACGATTTCCTTCCGTCTGGCTTTGAAACAGGCGCATTGGAACGTGAAGGGGCCGAATTTCATCGCCGTGCACGAATTGTTCGACGAAGTGGCCGGACGGGTCGCCGGACATGAGGACACGATGGCCGAACAGGTCCAGACCCTGGGCGGGCAGGCCATCGGCACGGTAGAGGCGGTGATCAAGGCCACCGGCGTGAAGGCCTATCCGACGAACCTGGTGCAATCCGAGGACCATATCCGCGCCATCTGCGAGCGGATGGCGGACTTGGGCGAACGGGTCCGCGATTCCATCGACGAGGTGACGGAGGCGGGCGATGACGATACCGCCGACATCTTCATCGACTACTCGCGCCAGCTGGACAAGGATCTGTGGTTCATCGAGAGCCACCTTGGAGAAGCGCCGAAGTTCGCCTGACGAGGCGGATGAAAGGTGGCCCGCTTGCGCCCCTTGATGGCGCCAGGGCATATGCGCGCCCGTCCGCCCCCTGGCGGGCGGGCGCGCGGCTGTTTGCCGATCTGCGGATCACCTTCTGCGACGCCGGGCAAGCCCGGGGAAGCCTTGTCGTTGCAGAGCCGTGGGGGCCTGTGTATCAGGGGCGAAAGGGCTCTAATCTCATGAGGCAAGAATGCGTCGGGTCGTCATCACCGGACTTGGCATGGTCACTCCGCTGGCCTGCGGCGTCGAGGAAACCTGGAGCCGCCTGCTGGCCGGACAATCGGGTGCGGGGACGATCACCCGGTTCGACACGTCGAATGTGGTGACCACCTACGCCTGCGAAGTTCCGCGCGGGAATGGCACCGACGGCACCTTCAATCCCGACGACNNGACGACTGGATGGAGCCGAAAGAGCAGCGCAAGGTCGATGAATTCATCCTTTACGGGATGGCTGCGGCGGTGCAAGCCGTCCGCGATGCGGGCTGGGAAAACCCCTCGGACGAGGAAAAGCTGCGCACCGGGGTCATGATCGGATCGGGCATCGGCGGGCTGCAATCCATCGCGGAAACCGCCGTCCTGATCAAAGAGCGCGGGCCGAAGCGGGTCTCGCCCTTCTTCATCCCCGGCGCGCTGATCAACCTGATCT
>DJWG01000109.1:0-14516 GCA_002440945.1 Rhodobacteraceae bacterium UBA6236
TGGCAGGGGATTCGACGACGACGACGGCCATGGACCACCTTTGAAAACGGGCTTGCAGGTTCGGGCGGCGACCATGAGCCGCAACAGGAGGAATTGTCAATGCGGGGCATCATGACCCCTGTTGCGATCCTGTGCCGCTGCTTCAGCCGTCGGAAATAGCGTCGATCGCGGTGACTTCAAGGTCCACCGGCCCGGCAGGGCGGCGCCAGGTGACGCTGTCGCCCACCCGCGCGCCGATCAACGCCCGGGCCAGAGGGGATTGCGGTGCGATCAGGCCGAGTGTCGCGTCGGCCTCATCCTCGCCGACGATTTCGTAGGTGGACTGCACGTCATCCTCGTCGACGACGGTGATGCGGGTTCCGAAGGCGACATCCGTCGGTGCCTCCGGCGGTTCGACCGGGATCGCGCTGCGCAGCCGCGCCTCAAGATAGCGGATATCGCGTTCGGCGGCCTTTTCGGGCAGGCGGTCCAGCCGGTCTGTCCGCGCCTTCAGTTGCGCCAATTCGCCTTGCGTCGCCACCAGCCGGTCCTGCAGGGCCTTCAGCCCGCGCGGCGTGACGTAGTTCGGGTGGGATGAAATCGGCAGGTCGGGCAACGGTTCATTGTCCGGCCCGTCTTCCTTGACGAAGGCGCGGCTCATTTCACGATCACTTCCAATGGGTCGTAATGGACGGGGGCTTCCGGGTCGAAGGCGACACAGGGCAGGCTGTCGGGTTTGAACCGGATGGCCGCCAGATCGTCGCGGGTGAACAGGCGGCGTTGGCTGACCACGCCTTCCGGGTCGGTCCAGGGGGTATCGAGCCGCCCGGCAGCGATCGTGCAGCGGTAGTACAGATCGACCTGATGGAAGCCGGTTTGCGGGTCGTGGAATTCATTGACCAGCGCCAGCGCGCCGGGGGCGACTGTCAGGCCGGTTTCCTCATGCACTTCGCGCACCAGATTGTCGGGCAGCGGGCTTCCGGCATGGACGCCGCCGCCGGGCGCGCACCACAAGGGCGGGGTGGCGTTGCGATAGGCATTGACCAGCAAAAGCCGGCCCTGATGCAGGATAAGGGCGCGGACGGCAAGGCGCGGGGTGCGGGGTGCGGGGGCGCAAGACAGCGGACATCCGGCCAAGGTGGCGTGACCGCGCGCGAAGGGCAAGGGGGCGGCAGGTTTCCTTGCCCGCTTCCCCGCGTCAGGGGTGCGACTTGACGCGGTTCACATGCCCCATCTTGCGGGCCGGGCGCGCCTCGGCCTTGCCGTAAAGATGGATCGCAACATGGCCTTCGCGGGACAGCGCGGGAATCCGGTCGATGTCGTCGCCGATCAGGTTTTCCATCACCACATCGGAATGGCGCGATCCGTCGCCCAGCGGCCAGCCCGCCACGGCGCGGATATGCTGTTCGAACTGATCGACAGCGCAGCCGTTCTGCGTCCAGTGGCCCGAGTTGTGGACCCGGGGCGCGATCTCGTTCACGATCAGGCCCTGCGGCGTCACGAACAGCTCAACCCCCATGACGCCCACATAATCGAGCGCATTCAGGATCCGCGCGGCCAGCAGGACGGCATCGGTGCGCTGGGCGGGCGACAGGCGCGCGGGGATGGTCGTGGTGCGCAGGATGCCGCCTTCATGGACGTTTTCGCCCGGATCGTAGGCCGCGACCGAACCATCAAGTCCGCGCGCCGCGATGACGGAAACTTCGTGGCTGAAGTTGATGAAGCCTTCCAGAACCGCAGCCTCGCCGCCCATCTCGGCCAGCGCGGCGGGGGCGTCCGCGGGCGCCATGATCCGCGCCTGGCCCTTGCCGTCATAGCCCAGCCGCGCGGTCTTGAGGATCGCGGGCGTGCCGATCCGGGCCAGCGCTGCCTCAAGATCGGCGGAGGACTTCACCGAGGCATAGGGCGCGGTCGCAAGGCCAAGACCGGTCAGGAAATCCTTTTCGGCCATCCGCTCCTGGCTGACCGCCAATGCACGGCGGTTGGGGCGGATCGGGCGCAGCGTTTCAAGCAGGTCGAGCGCCGAGGTGGGGATGTTCTCGAATTCATAGGTGATGACATCGACCGAGGCCGCAAAAGCGCGAAGCGCGCCTTCATCCTCGTAGGGGGCGGTCGTCACCCGATGCGCGACATCGGCGGCGGGCGGGTTGGCGCCCGGTTCAAAGATGTGGGTCCGGTAGCCCAGCCGCGCGGCGGCGACCGACAGCATCCGGCCCAGCTGGCCGCCGCCAAGAATGCCGATGGTGGCCCCGAAGGGCAGGGGGGAAAGCTCAGTCATCGCTGGGTTCATCCGGGATCGAATCGGAAAGGGCATCGCGCCAGGCATCCAGACGCTGGGCCAGGGCGGGATCGTTCAGGGCAAGGATGCCTGCCGCCATCAGTCCCGCATTCGCCGCACCGGCGGCGCCGATGGCCATGGTGGCGACAGGATAGCCCTTCGGCATCTGGACGATGGAATAAAGACTGTCGACCCCCGACAGCGCCCTGGTCTGGACCGGCACGCCGATCACCGGCACGCGGGTTTTCGAGGCCATCATGCCCGGCAGGTGCGCCGCGCCGCCTGCACCCGCGATGATCACCTGAAGGCCGCGATCCGCCGCCGCCTTGCCGTAGGCCCAAAGCCGGTCCGGCGTACGGTGGGCCGAGACGATCTTGGCCTCATAGGGAACCAACAGTTCATCGAGGATCTTGGCAGCTTCCTTCAACGTGGGCCAGTCCGACTGCGACCCCATGATGATCCCGACCTTGACGTCCATATGTGGCCCCGTGCCCCCCGTGATGTGCCTCGCGCATCCCTCGCGCGGGCCGCACTATAGCGGGCCGCCCCCGGCGCACAACCACATGCGGACGACTTCCATGCGTCAGGCGATGATGTCGGGGGTCAGCAGGTCTTCCAGCCGGGCGATCTGGTCCTTCAGCGCCAGCTTCTGCTTCTTCAGCCGGCGGAGCATCAACTGATCGCCGCGACCGGCGGTTTCGACGGCGTGGATCGCTTCGTCCAGATCGCGGTGTTCGCGGCGCAGCACTTCGAGCCTCACGCGCATCACATCGGCGCTGTCCATCTCGAAGTGGGCGTTCATGATCATCCCCGATTGATCCCCGTTGCGCGACCCTTCTAGCACGAGTCGCTGCTTTTACAGGATTGAATTATAGCAGTTTCGACCGATTCCGGGCAAGCGCGCACCCGACACCCCAACCGTCGCAACCGGCCCATCGGGCGGGGCTTGCCTCTGGCCCGATCCCTTCCCATATTGTCGTCATGGGCCGCCGGAGCCGGGGCCCGATCTGCAACGTCGCTTGATCCGAGGACTTGCCCTGAATGACGAAACTGACCTTCGCCTCTCATCCCTTCCTGCTGGGCTTCGACCAGCTTGAGCGATTGGTCGAACGCACCGCGAAAAGCGGCCACGACGGCTATCCTCCCTATAATATCGAGCAGGTTTCGGAACATGCGTTCCGCATCAGTCTGGCCGTGGCCGGGTTCCGCGAGGATGACCTGTCCATCACGGTCGAGGATCGCCAGCTGGTCATCCGCGGCAAACAGGCCGAGGACAGCGACGGGCGGGTGTTCCTGCACCGCGGCATCGCCGCCCGCGCCTTCCAGAAAAGCTTCGTGCTGGCGGATGGCGTCGAGGTTGCCGGAGCCGGGATGGAAAATGGCCTGTTGCATATCGATCTGAAACGTTCGGTTCCCGAAGCGGTGGTGCAGACCATCAGGATCGCCCGCAAGTAAGGAGGCAGGAAGATGAATACCGAATATCAATTGGACATCGACAACGCCGAGCGGCGCATCGTCTACGTCCGTCCCGTGACCGTCGCCGAACTTCCCGAAGAAGTGCAGTCGCAGGCCATGGGGCTTGAAACGATCTACGCGCTTCATGATGCGCAGGGCGAAAGGATCGCGCTCGTCAAGGACGAGAAGCTGGCGTTTCTTCTGGCCCGGCAGAACAACCTGGCGCCCGTCCACGTCCACTGACGGGAAGCGCTTCACGCAAGACAAAAGGCTGGCCATCGGCCAGCCTTTTTTGTCATCCGCGATATGCGGGATCAGTGTAGTTGCTGCTTCTCGATCAGGGCAAAAAGGGTCTCCGCGACAGTTTCGGGATCGGTCGGCTTGGGGCAGATCGGAATGCCGCGATAGGCCTCGCTCAGGGCCTGCGGGTTGTGACGGCCGGTATGGAAGACGAAGGGAATGTTGGACTGCTTCAGCAGATCCGCCACCGGAAACACCGTTTCGCCCGCCAGATCGACGTCCAGCACCGCCGCATCTATTCCACCAAGTTGCGCCGTCGTCAGCGCGGTGGACAGCCGGTAACACGGCCCCACGACCGATGCGCCCCGGTCTTCCAGGGCGAACCTCAGATCCAAGGCAAGAAGCGCCTCATCCTCAACGACCAATATTCTTTTTCCGTTCACTTTCATTCACCCAGCCAATTAATCCCCAATGCGCACTCACCCTCCTCCTGGACCATCCGCTTCTAGCTTAAGGACGACCGTCAGGCCGTCCGCCTCCCAGTTCCGCGACACTTCGGCCCGAGCCTGTGTGGCGGAAAGGTCGATCATGTTGGTTCCGAACCCTTGCGTCACCGGTTCGGATATCTGCCCCGTCGGCACCTTTTCCGTCCAGATCAGCCGGAAAGGAATCGCATGACCCACCGGACCCTTCTGCGCGGCGGACTGCTCATCATTTCCGTCGAACGCCCAAGTGATGCTCAAGGTTCCTTCCGACGTGCTCCATGCGCCATATTTGACAGTGTTGGTGGCAAGTTCGTTCAGAATAAGACCCACAGGTGTCACCCGATCGGCAGAGAGCCAGATTTCGGGGCCCGCCATTGCCACCGTGCGGCCCGGCGGCGCATAGGGTTGGACGATGGCGGTGACCAGATCGCCAAGGCGCGCCGTATGGACGGGGTTCTGGCCGTTTGACAGGGCGTGGGCCCGGGACAGGGCCTGGACCCTTTCGCGGATCTTGCGCGACGCCTCGCGCGCATCGGTTTCGGCGCGGCCGGTGGTCGAGATGATCGACATGATGACCGCGAACAGGTTCTTCACCCGGTGGCTCAGTTCCCGGCTGACCAGATCGGCGCGGTCGCGTTCGACCCGGAGTTGCTGGGCGAATTGCGCTGCGGTTTCGGCCTGGATGGCGCGGCGGACCAATATGGCCGCGCTGATCAGGGCGATCAGCGTGACCAGTAGCAGGAATCCCAATGCCGCCGCGGTCCTGCTCTGCAGAAGCCTCGCCGAGGCGAAGGCACTGTAAAGCCGGCCCTCCTCGAAATCACGAATGGCGCGGATCTCGCCGCGAATAGCCTCCATCGCGGTCTTTCCGGCGCCGTTCCGAATGATCTGGAGCGCGGCAGAAAGGTTGTTGTCGCGTCGCGCAACGATGCCCTGGTCCAGAAGGTCGAACCGCTCGCTGCTTAACGCCGCGATGCTGTCCAGCGCCTTGAGCTGGGATCCGGCATCGCGCTGCTTTTCAAGCTGCTTGCGCAGGTTCGAAAGCTCATTGTTGAACTCGTTGCGCTTGCCGAAGAATGGCGACAGATAATCTTCGTCACCGGTCATCAGATAGCCGCGCTGGCCGGTTTCGGCATCGAGCACCGTGATCAGCAGCGACCCCGTCTGCGCCAGCGTGGTCTGGGTTTCCTCGGCGATGCGGCGGGCGCGGTTTTCGCTGGCCACCGCCCGCGCCAGCGCCGCGGCACCCAGAATATACATGACCACGATGACCGCGCTGATCGAGACATAGATCGCGTTCGTTCGGCGGCGGGTTTTTGCGATGGCTTCGTTCGGCACGAGTTAAATCCCGGTCAGACGTCGATCAGAGGTCCGACGGCGAGATAAGCAAGCACCGCCGGATTACGCAATCGTGATCCTGCTTCAGATCTGGCCGGCCAGCCAACGCTCGGCGTCAAGCGCGGCCATGCAGCCCATGCCGGCGCTGGTCACGGCCTGACGGTAGATGTGGTCGGTCAGATCGCCGGCGGCAAAGACGCCCGGGATGCTGGTCGCGGTCGAGCCCGGTTCGACCTTCACATAGCCGCCCGAATGCAGTTCCAGCTGATCCTTGACCAGTTCGGAAGCGGGCGCATGGCCGATGGCCACAAAGAAGCCCGCGCAGGGGATGTCGCGCGTCTCGCCGGTCTGGAGGTTGCGCGCCCGCACCGCCGTCACGCCGCGTGGTGCGTCGTCGCCCAGCACTTCGGTCACTTCGCTGTTCCAGACCATTTCGATCTTGGGGTGCTTGAACAGGCGATCCTGCATGATCTTTTCAGCGCGCAACGTGTCGCGGCGGTGGATCAGCGTCACCTTGCTGGCGAAATTCGTCAGGAACAGCGCCTCTTCGACGGCAGTATTGCCGCCGCCGATCACGACGACTTCCTTCCCGCGGTAGAAGAACCCGTCGCAGGTCGCGCAGGCCGAGACGCCGAAGCCCTTGAAGTGTTCTTCGGAGGGCAGGCCCAGCCATTTCGCCTGTGCGCCGGTCGCAAGGATCACCGCATCGGCGGTATAGGTCGTGCCGCTGTCGCCCTTGGCGGTGAAAGGCCGCGATTTCAGGTCAAGCGACTGGATATGGTCCGAGATGATCTCGGTCCCCATGCTGCGGGCGTGTTCCTCCATCCGCACCATCAGTTCGGGGCCCTGGACGTGGGTATCGCCCGGCCAGTTCTCGACTTCGGTGGTGATGGTCAACTGGCCGCCGGGCTGGATGCCCTGCACCAGGATCGGGTTCAGCATCGCCCGCGATGCGTAGACGGCGGCGGTATAGCCCGCCGGACCCGAACCGATGATCAGAACCCTGGTGTGGCGCGTGTCAGTCATGATGGCCCCTTTGCAAACTTCGCCGCGAGGGTATACGCGCCGCGCCCCGCGCCGAAAAGGGGGCGGATTGGATCAGGTATGGGGCGGAACCCGATTCCCGCCCCCGGGGCGATATGCGTCGTCGGCCCGCATCTTCGCGCAATAAAGTTGCGCGTGACGAGCCGTCGCGGTAAGTAACGCGCGACTTCGATAGTGGGGAACGACGGAATGGCGAACAAGCTCGACGAGATCGACCGGAAGATTCTGGCCGAGCTTCAGGCCGATGGCCGGATGACCAATGTCGAACTGGCCAAGCGCGTCGGGATTTCCGCGCCACCCTGCCTGCGTCGCGTCCGAACACTGGAGGAAGCGGGCTATATCCGCGGCTACCATGCGGATGTCGACCCGCGCGAATTGGGCTTCGAGGTGCAGGTCTTCGCCATGGTCGGGCTGCATAGCCAGGCCGAGGCCGATCTTTCGGCCTTCGAGGCGCGCTGCCGCAACTGGCCGCTGGTCCGCGAATGCCACATGCTGAACGGCGAGATCGATTTCATTCTGAAATGCGTGGCACCCGACCTGTCCACGTTCCAGCGGTTCCTGACCGAGCAGCTGACCTCGGCCGAGAATGTCGCAAGCGTCAAGACCAGCCTCGTGATCCGCGGCGCCAAGGATGAACCGGGCGTGCCTTTCGATGTGCTGGAAGCGCGGGTGGCGCGGCTGGCCTGACCGCAGGGGTGGGGCGGGTTATTCCCGCCCGCCCGGAACGAAGAAATCCAGCATGCTGCCCTGGCCGGGCTTCAGATCCGCCCAGGCGGGGATTTCGAAATCCACCACCAGCGTCGCCGCCGTCGGATAACGGGCGAAGTCGGGATGCGAGGGGCGGCGCGACGGCAGCATGCTTGCGAATTCGGCGATGCCGGGATTGTGACCCAGCATCATCACGCAGTCGCCGGTCGCCTTGCGCAGAACCTTCAGCATCACGTCGGGCGAGGCGTGGTAAAGCGAATCGATGAACTCGACTTCCGGCATCACCTCAAGCGGCGCAGACAGCGCCACGGCCCAGGTTTCGCGGGTGCGGACCGCGCTTGAACACAGGACCTGGTCGGGCTCATACCCGCGAGAGTGCAACCATTCGCCCAGTTCCAGCGCCGAACGACGTCCGCGGCCGTTCAACGGGCGGGCGTAGTCGTCCAAGGCAGGGTTGTCCCAGGCCGATTTGGCGTGGCGTGTCAGGATCAGGCGGCGGTGCCCCAGGGGTGTCATCTGTGGAAAAGCCTCATGTGATAGGCGGATTGTTCCGGCAGCCTGCCATATGCTTGTGACACGGGGCAAGCGCGACGAACGCCGCACCCCTGCTCAAGGCAGTCCCGGCCCTCAGCGCGGTCCAGAAATGCGTGGCAGGCAGGAAGATCGTAACCGTCCTGTGTCAGGGCGCGCGGTGGGCAGGCCGAAAGGCAGGGCCGGGTTTCGCAGCTGTCGCAAGGACGCTCGGGCAGGGCGGGCAGCTCCAACCGCGTCGTCAGGCCGATGGCGCCGCGGTAGGAAATCATCAGCCCCGCGACATCATGGACCAGCAGCGTGACGGGCGAGGTCCAGGCCCGCCCCGATTTTCGCGCCCAGGCGAAGAAGGGCGAATAGGGGGGGCCGCCGAAGGGAAACCAGGCCCTGCCGCCCAGGTCGGCGGCAAGCGTTCCGATAACGCGTGCCGACCAGCGGTCCACCGGGTCGGGCGTACCATCCACCCATTCGGGCGCGGCAGCAAGATGGGCCCAGAAGCCGGGTTCGGCCGGGGCCAGCAGGACCAGCGTGGCGATGTCCGCCGGCAGGCCGTCGTCGGGGCCGGGATGGAAGGCCCCGGCCACCATCAACCGTTCCGAAGCGGCCCGTGCCGCGATGGCGGAAAGCCCGGTCACCGTCCGCGCGGCTTCACCCGCGGCTCGGTCGACCGGATCAGCGACCCGGCGCCGTGATCGGTGAACAGTTCCAGCAGGCAGGCGTTCGGCACGCGCCCGTCCAGGATGACGGCGGCGCGCACGCCTTCCTCGACCGCCTTCAGCGCGGTTTCGACCTTGGGGATCATCCCGCCCGAAATGACACCCGATGCGATCATCTCGCGCACCTGTTTGGGCGTCATCGCGGTGACGACCTCGCCGTTCGCATCCTTGACGCCCGCGACATCGGTCAGCAGCAGCAGGCGATCGGCCTTCAGCGCCCCGGCAATCGCGCCAGCGGCGGTGTCGCCATTGACGTTGAAGGTTTCATTGTCATTGCTTCCCGTCGCCACCGGGGCGACGACCGGGATGATCCCGGCGTTGTAAAGATCGCTCAGCACCTCGACGTTCATTTCGACCGGGCGTCCGACGAAGCCCAGTTCCGGGTCGTCGGCTTCGCAGACCATCAGGTCGTCGTCCTTGCCCGAAATGCCCACGGCGCGACCGCCCTGATCGTTGATCGCCTGGACGATGCGCTTGTTCACCAGGCCCGACAGGACCATTTCGACCACTTCGACGGTCGCCTGATCGGTCACGCGCTTGCCGCGGATGAATTCGGATTTGATATCCAGCCGCTTCAGCAGGTCGTTGATCATCGGCCCGCCGCCGTGGACGACGACCGGATTCATGCCCACCTGCCGCATCAGCACGATGTCGCGGGCGAATTCCGCCATCGCGGCCTCATCCCCCATGGCGTTGCCGCCGAATTTCACCACGACGACCGCGCCGGTGTAGCGCTGCATGTAGGGAAGTGCCTCGGACAGGGTCCGGGCGGTGGCTTGCCAGTCACGGTTCATGTCTTGCTTTCTCATGCCGGGCCCTCTTTTCCCGATGTGTTAGACCCTCGCGCCGCCCCTGCCAAGCGCCCTTTGCCTTTGCCGCCGCAAGGGTTACGGTCATGGCGGAAACGGGCAAGGACGGGTGCGGGGAATGAGCGACGAAAAGGTGATGCTGCTGACTGGCGCCAGCCGCGGGATCGGCCATGCGACGGTCAAGCGGTTCGAGCGTGAAGGCTGGCGGGTGCTGACCTGTTCGCGCCAGCCCTTCGATCCGCGCTGCCCCTGGAAGGGCGGGAAGGACAACCATATCCAGATCGACCTCGGCGATCCGACCGCCACGATGGAGGAGCTGGTCCGCATCCGTGAAAAGCTGGATGGCAAGCTGCACGCCCTGGTCAACAACGCCGGGATCTCGCCAAAGGGCCCGGGTGGCGCGCGGTTGAATTCCATCGAGACCGACCTGCGCGATTGGGGCAGGGTCTTCCACGTCAACTTCTTTGCGCCGATCGTGCTGGCGCGCGGGCTGAAGGACGAACTGTCGGCCGCAGGCGGCGCCGTAGTCAATGTGACCTCGATCGCCGGAAGCCGCGTCCACCCCTTCGCCGGCGCTGCCTATTCGACCTCGAAGGCGGCGCTGAAGGCGCTGACGCGGGAAATGGCGCACGACTTCGGCCCATTGGGCGTGCGCGTCAACGCCATCGCCCCGGGCGAGATCGAAACCTCGATCCTGTCGCCGGGTACCGAAAAGATCGTGGAAACCCTGCCGCTGCGCCGTCTTGGCCAACCGTCGGAAGTGGCGGATGTGATCTGGTTCTTGTGTTCCGACCAATCGAGCTATGTGACCGGCACCGAAATCGAGGTGAACGCGGGCCAGCACGTCTGAACCTGCGCGGGGGCGACTACTGCGGATTTGAGTATTTGGGCAAAGAAGAACGGCATTGTTTCTTCTTTGCAAAAATACTCATGCAGCAGTTGCTGCAAGGTGCTGCGGCCGGGGATTGGTGGATGGAAATTCCCACGCTCCGGCGTTAGGAAGTGCCCGAACAAGAGGGCATTTCCATGCGGCGCATTTACATCACCGGCGCGGCCGGCTTCATCGGGTATCATCTGGCCCAGTTGCTTCTGGCCGAAGGTTTCCGGGTCCACGGTCATGACGGGATGACGGCCTACTACGATGTCATGCTCAAGCGCCGCAGGCTGGCGGGGCTGATGCAGGATCCCGGCTTCACCTTCACCGAAGGACTGCTTGAAGACCACGAACGCCTTGCCGCCGATATCCGCGATTTCGCGCCCGAGGCGATCATCCACCTCGGCGCCCAGGCCGGGGTCCGCTACAGCCTTGAGGCGCCGCGCAGCTATCTGGCATCGAATGTCGATGGCACGTTCAACGTGCTGGAGGCCGCGCGCGATAACGGGGTCCGGCATGTGCTGCTGGCTTCGACCTCGTCGGTCTATGGCGCCAATACCGAAATGCCCTACCGCGAAACCGACAAGTGCGACACGCAGGTCAGCCTTTACGCCGCGACCAAGAAGGCGACCGAGGCGCTGAGCCATTCCTGGGCGCATCTTTACGGGCTGCCGGTCACGGCCTTCCGCTTCTTCACGGTCTATGGTCCTTGGGGTCGGCCGGACATGGCGCCCTACAAGTTCACCCGCGCGATTCTGGCGGGCGAGACGATCGATGTCTATGGCCACGGCAACATGTTCCGCGATTTCACCTATGTCACCGATCTTGTGCGCGGCATCCGTCTGCTGATCGATGCCGCGCCGGTACGGCCTGCGGAGCCTTCGGAAATCGCCGCCGGGGACAGCCTGTCGCCGGTCGCGCCCTGGCGGGTGGTCAATATCGGCAATGGCGAGAAGGTCAGCTTGGGGGATTTCATCGCCGCCATCGAGAAGGCCACTGGCCGCGCGGCAAAGCGCAACCTGATGGAGATGCAGAAGGGCGATGTGCCCGCGACCTGGGCCGACAACAGCCTGTTGCAGCGCCTGACCGGCTACCGACCCGAGACGAACATCGTCGATGGAATGGCCCGGTTCGTGGATTGGTATCGCGACTATTACGGGGTCGCCTGAGACCCACCACGGCCTCTCCGGCGCTCGATCCCGCAGAAAGTCTGAGTTTTCCGCTTGACCTTGTAACAGCCATAAAATAGGCAGCGGCGCTGTGATGGCTAGGTAGCTCAGCTGGTTAGAGCGTGCGACTCATAATCGCAAGGTCGAGGGTTCGAGTCCCTCCCTCGCCACCATATCTCCGCTTCGGACCCGAACGAGACGCCACCCTTTGGGTGGGGGTGGCTTTTGGCCCGATCCCTTATTCTTCCTTCCGCTTCATCAATTCTGCCAGATTGGCGAAGGGGCGCAGGTCTTCGTCGCGCAGGGCGGTCTTGCCGGCTTCGGTGACCTGCACCTCGCCCAGTTCGGCGTCCGGCGCGCGGGGGTAGAGCGGGAGTGCGAGCGCCAGCGATTCGACCATGACCTGGCCCACGTCGATGATGGCCGGAAGGGGCTCGATCGTGTCATCCTCGGGCATCTCGACCTCGTCCCCTTCCGGTTCGGGCAATTCGGCCAGATAGCGGCGCGTCACATCTTCCGTGATCCCGGTGGTCACCGGGGCAAGCGTCACGACGCAAGCCTGCACGACGCGGGCCGAAAGCTGGCCGGTCAGATGCCAGTCGCCGCGGCCCACGGGACGCAGTTCGCCGGTGAAGGTCAGTTCGGGAAGCTTCAGCAACCCAAGTTCGGCCGCGATGGCGGTGCGGTCTTCGGCCGAGGGCGCAAGCGCAAAGCGGGTGGGTTTTCGGCCTGCCAGATCGGCGACGCGGAACGGATGGGAAAAGGCGGGCTTCGGGGTCATGGCGTGCCTCGGGGGCGGAAGGGGGAAGGGTTGCTGCCGGACATCAGGGCGCGTCCGATCTCTGGCAGGGCGGGGGGCAGGGCCGTTCTGGTCCTTGAAGGACGGTGCAGCAATGTTGTAAGCGGGATAAAAGGCTTCCGGGCGAGAGACAAGAGGGTAGGATGGGCAGGCTGGTTTCCGGGATGCGCCTTGGCGCGCTGACCCTCGTGCTCGTCCTTGGGGCTTGTGCGCCGGTGTACCGCAATCACGGATATGTGCCGCTGGACAGCGAGCTTGTCGATGTGAAGGTCGGGCAATCCACGCGCCAGGACGTGGCCGACTTTATCGGGCGTCCATCCTCGATGGGGATGATGACCGACGGCGGCTGGTATTATGTCGGGTCGCGCTTCAAATCCTACGGGATCTACGAAGACCGCGAGATCGACCGGCAGGTGCTTGCGGTCAGCTTCGATGACCAGGGGATCGTGTCGAACGTCGAGCGCTTCGGTCTGGACAAGGGCCGCGTCGTCGTGATTTCGCGCCGCGTCACCGAAAGCAACATCAAGAGCGTGAGCTTCCTGCGCCAGCTGATGGGCAACCTTGGCCGCATCTCGGCGGGGAACCTTGTCGACTGACGCAACGGCGGGCGGCCGGGTCATTCCGGCTGCCGTTTCGGTTCGTGGCGCAGCGCCACGCCGTTGATGCAGTAACGCAGTCCGGTGGGGGGTGGGCCGTCGTCGAAGACATGGCCCAGATGCGCGTCGCAATTGGCGCAGCGCACTTCTGTCCTGCACATGCACCAGCTGCGATCCTGATGCTCTTGCAGGCAATCGGGACTGACCGGTTCCGAAAAGGCAGGCCAGCCGAAGCAGCCCTCCGCATATTTGCGGGCCGCGTCGAAAAGCGGCGCATCGCAGCAGAGACAGTGAAAGACTGCTGGCCCGGGCGGGAAGTGGTCATGTGTGAAGGGCCGCTCTGTCCCGCCCTGTCGTGTCACCTTGAACGCAAGATCATCCAGCCGCGTGCGCCATTCGGCGTCGCTAAGCGCGGGGAAGCGGGAAGGCGGGGCTGTCACAGCAATGTCTCCGATCCGTGTCATGATGTCTTCAACAAGGGTTCGGTACTTTCGCCCATGGCATGTAGGAACGGCCCGGGGCGATGCCAAGTCGGATGCGAAGGTCAGCGCGAGGCCAGGACATGGAAGAGATGCAACGCGGGGCCTATCGCGCCCGCCTGGGGCATGGGGCCGAGGATCTGCGGCGCGCGCAGGCGCTGCGCTGGCTGTGTTTTCGGGCAAGCGGCGACAGGGGCGCGGAAGCGGGGCTGGATGCCGATTCCTTCGATGCGCGCTGCGATCATATCCTGATCGAGGATGTCGGCACCGGGGCATTGGTCAGTTGCTTCCGGGTTCTGCGGCTGGAAAGCGGGGCCGAGGTCGCCCGCAGCTATTCCGCCCAGTATTACGGGTTGGAGCGGCTGGCCCTGCATCCCGGTCCGCTGGTCGAACTGGGGCGCTTCTGCCTGCATCCCGAACGGCCGGACCCGCATATCCTGCGGCTGGCCTGGGCCTATCTTACCGCGCTGGTGGAAGAGATGGGGGCGGGGGTGCTGTTCGGCTGTTCGTCCTTCGCCGGAACCGACTGGGATCCTTACCGTGATTCCTTCGGCCTGTTGCGCGAACGTCATCTGGCGCCGCGGCGCTGGCGCCCGCGGGTCAAGGCGCCGCAGGTGATCCGCTTCGCCAGCCGCCTGCGGCTGTTCAACCCGGACCGGGCGCGGGCGCTGTCGGCGATGCCGCCGCTGCTGCGCAGTTACCTGGCCCTGGGCGGGTGGGTGAGCGACCATGCGGTCATCGACCGGGATCTGAACACGCTCCATGTCTTCACCGCGCTGGAAGTCGGCGCGGTTCCCGCCCGCCGGGTGCTGAGCCTGCGGCTGCTGGCGGGCGGCGTGGCGCCGGGCCGGATCGCGCCTGCCTGAGCGGAGGGCGCCGCAAGGTTCTGGCGGAAAAAGCGGCGATGGCCCAAGGGGCCGCTTGACGCCGCTGAACGATGATCCTATGAACCCCTCCACGCGTCCGGGGCAGCGATCCGGGACGAGGAGATGCGCGGTTGTAGCTCAGTCGGTTAG
>DJWG01000109.1:14535-15698 GCA_002440945.1 Rhodobacteraceae bacterium UBA6236
GCCCCGTCAACCGCGCCACTTTCCTTCCCGGATGAAATTCGGTCACGCGCTTTTCCGCAGTCGCGTCCGTGCGCCGACCAGATCACGCCGCGTCAGGTATCATCACGTTTTTGCAAGCCATTCCAACAACTTGTTCACGGCTTGTCACCGTCTCTCATGCCTTGGTGAGGAGGGCTATCCCCGACTCGGCGGCAGGAGTAGAGCGTTTCCCAGGGCCGCGGCCTGCCGGGTGGACCGCAAGTTCCACCGACACGACACACCGGGACGGCCTTGCCAAGCACCTGTCCGCCATGAACCGAGACAGGTCAGATCGGAGTAGCGCCATGCGTCGTTTCCTTGTTCCTGCCAGCCTGATCGCCGCCCTCGCTTTTTCAGGGGCCGCGATGGCCGCCACCACCACCACGGGCAAGATCAAGTCCTTCGACCTGAAGACCCACGAATTGAAGCTCGACAACGGGGTTGTCTACATGCTTCCCGCCACCTTCAAGGATCCCGGTCTGAAGGTAGGGGAAAAGGTTTCCGTGTCCTGGGACATGAAGGCAGGGAAACACGATGCCAGCACGGTATCAGTGGTCAAATAGCCTCGCACACCACAGGCGGGAACGGGGGCCGGATCGCGGCCCCCGTTTCGCATCTGCACCTTGTCTTCCCGGCCTGAAGGGTTCCGTGAATTTTTCACGACAGTCCGCGCCGCATTCCGATCCGTCCTTGCTTTGAATTCCGTCAGGACGCACCATATTCACAGGGACGCTTACACGAATGGGAGACCCACTTGGGCATCAGTGCCTTGACCCCGCCGCCCCGTGGCAACGACGTGCATGAAACGTTGCTCGAATTTCCTGACAACCGTCTGCTGATTGACCTTTGCGGCGAATTCGACCGCANNGGGGTGCATATCCTCAGACGCGGCAATCACCTGGCCATTGTCGGCCCCGCCGAGGCGCGCGGGCAGGTGGCTTCGGTGCTGCAGACGCTTTACGGACGGCTGGAGACGGGGCGCGGCATAGACGCGGGCGAGATCGACGGGGCCATTCGCATGGCTGCCAACGGGCCCGAGGCGCCGGTCAGCATCGATGAACAGCTTGAGATGTTCGCCTCCGGCCGGATCGAGATCCGCACCCGGAAAAAGCAGGTCGAACCGCGGACCGAGGCGCAGAAGGCCT
>DJWG01000109.1:15793-20045 GCA_002440945.1 Rhodobacteraceae bacterium UBA6236
GGCGACATGAAGGAAAAGGTCGATCCCTACATGCAGCCGCTTTACGATGCGCTGAACGATTTTCTGCCCGCCAAACAGGTGCAGAAGCTGATCGAGGACAAGCGGATCGAGATCGCGCCCCTGGCCTTCATGCGCGGCCGCACGCTGGCCAACGCCTTTTGCGTGCTGGACGAGGCGCAGAACGCCACGACCATGCAGATGAAGATGTTCCTGACCCGTCTGGGCGAGGGATCGCGCATGGTCATCACCGGCGACCGGACGCAGGTCGACCTGCCGCGCGGGGTGAATTCGGGCCTGTCGGACGCCGAACGGATCCTGGAAGGGGTCAAGGGAATCAGCTTCAATTACTTCACCGCGCAAGATGTCGTGCGCCATCCCCTTGTCGCACGGATCATCGCAGCCTATGACCGCGACGATGGAGCCACTGGTTGACACGCTGAACGAAGACGCCCGGTGGGAGGCTTTTGGTCTTGCCGACCTGGCCGAACGGGCGGCGCGTGCGGTATTGACCGACCAGAAGCTGGACGCGGATCGGTTCGAAATCAGCCTTCTGGGCTGTGCCGATTCGCGAATCGCCGACCTCAACGCCGATTTCCGCGGCAAGCCGCAGCCGACCAATGTGCTGTCCTGGCCGTCCGATGAACGGGGCGCCGAAAAGGACGGGGGCCGCCCCGACCGCCCCGATCCCGGCGAACCGGGCCTGCCGGAAGAACTGGGCGACATCGCGCTGGCCTGGGAAACCTGCGAACGCGAAGCGGCCGAGGCCGGCAAGCCGATGCAGGAACATGTGCTGCATCTTCTGGTTCACGGAACCTTGCATCTTCTGGGTTACGATCACGTCCGGGATGGCGATGCCGACCTGATGGAGACTGCGGAAATCCGCATTCTCGGGTCGCTGGGGCTGGCGAACCCCTATGAATGACGGAATAATGGCGTGCCGGAGGTTTATCCGGCTTTCGATGGAAAGGACCGATGGGCGAATCCCCTGACGGGTCATCTCTGGCGCAGGACGCTGGCGAACCCTCTGACAGTAGCAGCCACCGAGGTTTCTTCGGCAGGCTGATCGACGCGCTATCGCCGTCGGATGCAAACCCGGCGCCCACGGCCTCGCCAGGCGGCAAGACTGCTGTCGTTCAGTCGATGCCCGGTGTCGTCAACCTGCGCCGGCTTCGGGTTGGCGATGTGGCGATCCCCAAGGCGGAAATCGTCGCGGTGCCGGTGACTTCTTCCCTGGACGATCTGGTCAAGGTCTTCCGCGAATCGGGTTTTTCGCGGTTGCCGGTCTTCAAGGGCACGCTCGATTCGCCGATGGGGCTGATCCATCTGAAGGATCTGGCGCTGCAACAGGCTTTCACCTCGCCGAAACCGCGCTTCAGCCTGCGCAAGCTTTTGCGACCGCTGCTTTATGCGCCGCCGTCGATGCCGCTCGCCGTGCTGTTGCAGAAGATGCAAAGCCAGCGGATCCACATGGCGCTGGTCATCGACGAATATGGCGGCGTGGACGGGCTTTTGACCATCGAGGACCTGATCGAACAGGTTGTGGGCGAAATCGAGGATGAACACGACGAGGACGAAGGCGATCTCTGGGCGCTGGAAAAGCCCGGGCAATATATCGTCCAGTCGCGCGCGCCGCTTGATGAATTCGAGGCGGAGATCGGCCTGAAGCTCGCTGAGGATGAGGACAGCGAGGAAATCGACACCATCGGCGGTCTGGTCTTCATGCTTTCGGGCCGGGTGCCGACGCGGGGCGAGGTGATCCCCCATCCCTCGGGCGCCGAATTCGAGGTGGTCGATGCCGATCCGCGCCGCATCAAGCGACTGAGGGTGCGGGTTCCGGCGGAAAAGGAACGCCCCGAAGACGTGGTGACGACCGGGAAATGAGCCTTCGGTTCCGGCTGCCCGCGGTCCTTCGCGCCCCGCTGCGCCCGGGCGCCAGCCAGATCGCGGCTGCGGTTGCGGCCGGGGCGTTCAGCGCGGTCGGGCAGGCGCCGGTCGGGCTTTGGCTGGTCACGCTTCTGGCGCTGGCTGCCGTCACGGTGCTGGTGTCCGGTGCCACGCGGCCCTCGCATCGGATCTGGCTCGCTTGGGCCGCGGGGGCGGGCTATTTCGCCGCCACACTTTTCTGGATCGTCGAACCCTTCATGGTCGACGCCGCCCGCGACGGCTGGATGGCGCCCTTCGCGCTGGTCTTCATGGCCGGGGGCATGGCGCTGTTCTGGGGGATCGCGGGGCTGGTGGCGTCGTGGATGCCCAGCCGGGGCCTTGCGGTGCTTGGCTTCGCCTTCGGTCTTTCGGCGTCGGACCTTCTGCGCAGCTATGTTTTGACGGGGTTTCCCTGGGCCCTGATGGGCCACATCTGGATCGGCACTCCGGTCATGCAGGCGGCGGCCTGGATCGGGCCGGTGGGGCTTTCGATCCTGACCTGCCTTGCGGCGGCGCTTCCATTGGTGATGCGCGGCACGCGGCGGCGACTGGCGACGAGCCTTGGCGTCGCGACCGTTCTGGGCGTGTTCTGGCTTGCCGGGCAGGCGCGCCTTGACCAGCCGCTGCCGGTCCGCCCGCAGCCGATCACCGTGCGGCTGGTGCAACCCAATGCCACCCAATCCGAAAAGTGGCGCCCCGAGATGTGGGATCTGTTCCTGCGCCGCCAGTTCGACCTGACGGCGGAACCTGCCGCCAAACCGCTGGATCTGGTGGTCTGGCCGGAAACCGCGATTCCCTGGATGCTGGACGACAGCCTGGATGTCTTCCAGCAGGTGACGATGGTTTCGGGCGGCGCGCCATTGGCGCTGGGCGTCCAGCGCGCCGAAGGGGAGCGGTATTTCAACAGCCTCGCCGTGACCGATGCGACGGGCCGGATCGCGCAGGTCTATGACAAATGGCACCTGGTGCCGTTTGGCGAATACATGCCCATGGGCGATGTGCTGGCCAAGGTCGGGATCACCGCCTTTGCCGCACAATCCGGCAGCGGCTACTCCGCCGGTCCGGGGCCGAAGGTGCTGGACCTGGGCCGTGCCGGCCATGTCTTGCCGCTGATCTGCTATGAGGCGGTGTTCCCCCAGGACCTGCGCACCGCGACCCGCGCCGACTGGATCTTGCAGGTCACGAATGACGGCTGGTTCGGCAACCTTTCTGGTCCCTACCAGCATCTGGCGCAGGCGCGGCTCCGGGCGGTCGAACAGGGGCTGCCGCTGCTGCGCGCCGCCAATACCGGGGTGACGGCGGTGATCGACGCCAAGGGCCGGGTTCTGCAATCGCTGCCGCTGAACACTGTCGGGCGACTGGATGCCGAGGTTCCGCCCGCCATGCCCACCGCCACCCTCTATGCCCGGACCGGCGACTGGCCCGCCGCAACGGTCCTTGCGCTGGGCTTCCTTGCGCTTGCCTGGGGCGCCCGCCGGAATCCGATTGACCGCATTCGGGGAAGGGTCTAGGCCACGCAAACGAACCGTCACAACGGCTTCCTGGCGTGACGGGGATCATCCAATGGAGCACTTCCCATGTCGCGTCAGAACTACATCTTCACCTCCGAAAGCGTCTCGGAGGGTCACCCCGACAAGGTTTGCGATCGGATCTCGGACGCTGTCCTTGATGCCTTCCTGGCCGAGGAACCCAACGCCCGCGTTGCCTGCGAAACCTTCGCCACGACCAACCGCGTCGTCGTCGGCGGCGAGGTCGGCCTGACCGACAAGAGTCGCCTTGCCGAATACATGGGCAAGATCGACAGCATCGTCCGCGAATGCGTGCGCGACATCGGCTACGAACAGGACGAGTTCCACTGGAACACGCTCGGCGTCCAGAACTACCTGCACCCGCAATCCGCCCATATCAGCCAGGGCGTCGACCGTGACGGGGCCGGGGACCAGGGCATCATGTTCGGCTACGCCACCGACGAGACGCCCGAATTGATGCCCGCGCCGATCCAGTATTCGCACGCGATCCTGCGCCGGCTGGCCGAGGTGCGGAAATCCGGGCAGGAGTCGAGCCTGCGCCCCGATGCGAAATCGCAGCTGAGCCTGCGCTATGAAAACGGCAAGCCCGTCGAAGTCACCTCGCTGGTGCTGTCGACCCAGCATGCCGACGAAGACCAGACTTCGGACCATATCCGCGCCATCGTCGAACCCTACATCCGTGAAGTCCTGCCCTCGGGGTGGCTGACCGAGCGGACCGAATGGTGGATCAACCCGACCGGGACGTTCGTGATCGGCGGGCCGGACGGCGACGCGGGGCTCACGGGCCGCAAGATCATCGT
>DJWG01000002.1 GCA_002440945.1 Rhodobacteraceae bacterium UBA6236
CGCGCAGCGCGTCGTTCATCGCGTCCTTCAGCGTACCGCGCCCCGACGTCACCGGAACCACATCGGCCCCCAGAAGCCGCATCCGGAAGACGTTCGGCGCCTGGCGTTCGACGTCATGCGCGCCCATGTAGACGATGCATTTGAGTCCGAACTTGGCACAGACGGTGGCGGTGGCCACGCCGTGCTGCCCCGCGCCNNTTGTTGATCTTGTGCGCGCCGGTGTGGTTCAGCTCGTCACGCTTCATGTAGATCTTGGCGCCGCCCAGATGCGTGCTCAGCCGTTCGGCATGGTAAAGCGGCGAAGGGCGGCCCACATAATGCGCCCAGAGGTCGTCCATTTCCGCCCAGAAAGTCGGGTCGGTCTTCGCGCGCTCATACTCCGCCTCAAGATCAAGGATCAGCGGCATGAGCGTTTCCGACACGAAACGCCCGCCGAAGATCCCGAAACGCCCGTTTTCATCGGGGCCGGACATGAAGCTGTTGATCCGATCTTCGGGCATCTGCGTCTCCTGCGGTTATCAGCCACGCTTACCCCTGCCACGCCCGGCGGTAAAGCCCGGGGATGGGTCAGCCCGCCTTCGCCGCCGCGACGAAGGCCCGGATAAGCCCCTGATCCTTGACCCCCGGCGCGCTTTCGACGCCTGAAGACACATCCACCTGCCGGGCATTGGTGGACCGAACCGCCAGCGCGACGTTGTCCGGCGTAAGCCCGCCCGCGAGCATCCAGGGCCGCCGCCAGGACCGGCCCAGAAGCAGCCGCCAGTCGAAGGCCAGCCCATTGCCCCCCGGAAGCACGGCGCCCTTCGGCGGCTTGGCATCGACAAGGATCTGGTCCGCCACGGTCTGGTACAGATCAAGCGCCGCCAGATCCTCGGGGCCGGAAAGACCCACCGCCTTCATCACCGGCAGGCCGTAGCGGCCGCGAACCTCGGCCACGCGGTTGGGGCTTTCATGGCCGTGAAGCTGCAACATGTCCAAGGGCACCGCATCGCAGATCGCATCCAGCGTCGCGTCATCGGCATCGACCGTCAGCGCCACCTTGGCCACCCCCGGCGGCACCGAAAGCGCAAGCCCCCGCGCGGCCTCGATCGTCACGTTGCGCGGCGATTTGGCAAAGAACACCAGCCCGACGTAAGTGGCGCCCGCCTCGGCGGCGACGGCGATATCGGCTTCGGCTCGAAGCCCGCAGATCTTGACATGTGTATCCATGCGGCCCGGTCTAGCGCGGACGCTCGGAACCCTCAAGCAGCGCCAGAACCTCGTCCTGGTCGCTGGGCTGGGTCTGGCGCAGGCGGCTTACCTCACGTTCCAGCTTCGCGGCCTGGCGGCGGTTCTGGGTCGCGGCAGAGCGGTGCTTGGAATTCCGCGCCCATTCCCAGACCAGCCCCAGCCCCACCCCGGCCAGCATCGAGCCAAGGATCACCAGAAACAGCGGCACCTCGAAATGCCTGTCCACCCGCAGCGCGGTGCCCAGGCTTTCGGGAACGAAGCGCAGGGTCACCACCTGAAGATTGGCGAAGGCAAAGATCAGAAGCGCAGCCGAAACGGCAGCAAGAAGCACGGTCCGGATGAAGCGCAGCATGTCGGTCTATTCCCCGTTCAGGCGATCCCTGAGAAGCTTGCCGGTCTTGAAGAACGGAACATGCTTCTGATCCACCTCAACCGCCTCGCCCGTGCGCGGGTTCCGCCCGGTGCGGGCATCGCGTTCCTTCACGGAAAACGCGCCAAAACCGCGGAGTTCCACCCGGTCGCCACGGGCCATGGCTTCGATGATCTCTTCAAAGATCGTGTTCACGATCTTTTCGACATCGCGTTGAAACAGGTGCGGATTGTCATCGGAAATCTTCTGGATCAACTCTGAGCGGATCATGGGCTCCCCCGTGGCGTCGTCGGGTCCAAAGGCCTTCGGACTTTGTTTTCCAGATCGACTATAGGGGTAAACTTCCGGCACTCAAACAGGAAAGCCGTGCAAATCGGGACACTTGGCGGTCGCAGACCCCACGAGGCGCAGGTTTTTTGGCACCCCTGCGCAGATGCTGCAACGCGGCAGAGGCAAGGGTGACGGTGTGGAAGTCTCTTGGGCGCGCCTCGGCAAGGGCGATTCGCGCTTCATCAGGAAAAAGCCCCGCACGAGGCGGGGCTTTTCCATTCCATCAGGAAGCGAACCCTTAGCGGTCGCCCGAGCCTTTCAGCGCGGCGCCGAGGATGTCGCCCAGGCTCGCGCCCGAATCCGACGATCCGTACTGTTCGACGGCTTCCTTTTCTTCCGCGATCTCGCGCGCCTTGATCGACACGCCCAGCTTGCGGGTCTTGCTGTCGACGTTGGTCACGCGGACATCGACGTGATCGCCCACCTGGAACCGCTCGGGGCGCTGGTCGGCGCGATCGCGCGACAGGTCCGAACGGCGGATGAAGGCCTTCATGCCGTTGTACTCGACCTCGATGCCGCCTTCCTCGATCGCGGTGACCGTCACGGTGACGACCGATCCACGCTTCACGCCGTCAACGGCGTCCGAGAAGGTATCGGCGTCGAGCGCCTTGATCGACAGCGAGATGCGTTCCTTCTCGACATCCACTTCGGTGACGGCGGCCTTGACCGTGTCGCCCTTGCGGAAGCTCTGGATCGCGTCTTCGCCACGCTGGTCCCAGGACAGGTCCGAAAGGTGGACCATGCCGTCGATATCGTTGTCGAGGCCGACGAACAGACCGAATTCGGTGATGTTCTTGACTTCGCCTTCGATGACCGTGCCCACGGGGTGGGTTTCGGCAAAGACTTCCCACGGGTTGCGCTGGGTCTGCTTCAGGCCAAGCGAAACGCGGCGCTTGGCGCTGTCGATTTCCAGAACCATGACGTCCACCTCTTGCGAGGTCGAAACGATCTTGCCCGGATGGACGTTCTTCTTGGTCCAGGACATTTCCGAGACGTGGACAAGGCCCTCGACGCCCGGCTCCAGCTCCACGAAGGCGCCATAGTCGGTGAT
Source organism: Rhodobacteraceae bacterium UBA6236 (assembly GCA_002440945.1). Next base: position 2,982 of record DJWG01000002.1, read on the forward strand.
GTTGGTGACGCGGCCCTTGTGGACCGAACCCAGCGGATAGGCCTTTTCGACCGAATCCCACGGATCGGACTGGAGCTGCTTCATGCCCAGGCTGATGCGGTGGGTTTCCTTGTTGATCTTGATCACCTGGACCTTGACGGTCTCGCCGATGTTCAGGATCTCGCTCGGGTGGTTGACGCGGCGCCAGGCCATGTCGGTGACATGGAGCAGACCGTCAACACCGCCCAGATCGACGAAGGCACCGTATTCGGTGACGTTCTTGACGACGCCATCGACCACATCGCCCTCGGCCAGCTTGCCGATGACTTCGGCGCGCTGTTCGGCGCGGCTTTCTTCTAGGATGGCGCGGCGCGACACGACGATGTTGCCACGGCGACGATCCATCTTCAGGATCTGGAAGGGCTGCTTGATCCCCATCAGCGGGCCGGCATCGCGCACGGGGCGCACGTCAACCTGGCTGCCCGGCAGGAAGGCCACGGCACCGCCCAGATCAACGGTGAAGCCACCCTTGACGCGGCCGAAGATCGCGCCGTCGACGCGGGTTTCCGAAGCGTAGGCTTTTTCCAGACGATCCCAGGCTTCCTCGCGGCGGGCTTTCTCGCGGCTGATGACCGCTTCGCCACGCGCGTTTTCCACGCGGTCCAGATAGACCTCGACCTCATCGCCGACCGAAATGTCGGGCTGTTCGCCGGGATTTGCGAATTCCTTCAGATCGACGCGGCCTTCCATCTTGTAGCCNNTCGATGATGGCCTGGCCCGCCTCGATGGCGATGACCTTGCCTTTGACAACCGATCCCTCTTCGGGGGTGTCGATTTCGAAGCTTTCGTTCAGAAGGGCTTCGAATTCTTCCATAGTCGCTTTAGCGCACATGCGTCTTGAGTTCCTTTCGTGTGTTTCACAGGCCATGCGGTTGGCTCCGCCGGTCTTTTGCCCCGGGCAAACATCCCCCGGACCGGCAAACCGGCATCAGGCGACATCTCGCGGGATGGGCGGGCTATAGTGTCTTTCGGCCTTGCGGGCAAGGAAAACCGCGCAACGGGCTCAGCCCGGACGCAGCGCGGCAAGCCGGGCCTCGATCACCGCAACCGCCCGGGCTACGGCGGTGTCGATGGTCATGTCCGTCGTGTCCAGCACCACCGCATCTTCCGCGGGGCGAAGGGGCGCATCCGCGCGCCCCATGTCACGCGCATCGCGTTCGCGCACTTCGGCCAGAACCTGCGCCGCGTCGCCGCCCAGCTCCAGCCAGCGGCGATGGGCACGGGTTTCGGGGCTGGCGGTGACATAAAGCTTCACCGCCGCATCGGGACAGATCACCGTGCCGATGTCGCGGCCATCCAGCACCGCGCCGCCGTTTCGCCGGGCAAACCGGCGCTGAAACTCGACCAATGCGGCACGAACCGCCGGAATCGCCGCCACTTTCGACGCCGCCTGCCCCGCCGCCAGGGTCCGCAGATCGTCGCGCGCCAGATCGGCCTCGGTCAGACCATGCGCCGCCGCGACCGGATCGCCGCCTATCGCCCCAACGGCACGATAAAGAAGCCCGGTATCCAGATGCGCAAACCCGAACCGCGCCGCCACCGCCCGGGAAATCGTCCCCTTTCCCGCCGCTGCCGGCCCGTCGATCGCCACGGTGAAGATCATCGCACCCCCCCTGCCTCGGCGCGGGCGGCGCCTTCGGGACGCTCCGCGGGGAGTATTTTTGACAAAGAAGAAACCCCGGCCTGCTTCTTCTTTGTCCAAATACTCAGGCTCAACGGTTCGACCGGGAGATGGCGGCGCCCATTGCGGCCATCAGCGGTTCAAACACCGGGAAGGACGTGGCGATGGGGGAGCCGTCATCCACCGAGATCGGTTTTTGCGACGCAAGTCCGAGGACAAGGAAGCTCATGGCGATGCGATGATCAAGGTGCGACAGCGTTGTGGCCCCGCCGGGAACGCCGTCCGGGCCCATGCCGTGGACAATGAGGGTATCCTCATCTTCCTCGACCCGCACGCCACAGGCTTCAAGCCCGCGGGCCATGGCGTCGATGCGGTCGCTTTCCTTCACGCGGAGTTCCTTGACGCCGCGCATGATGGTCGTGCCATTCGCACAGGCGGCGACGACGGACAGCACCGGGAATTCGTCGATCATGCTGGCGGCGCGGTCCGACGGCACTTCGATGCCGGAAAGCGTCGAGAAGCGCACCCGCAGGTCGGCCACCGGTTCGCCGCCTTCTTCGCGGGGACTTTCAAAGGCGATGTCGGCGCCCATCTCGACCAGCGTGACGAAAAGCCCGTTGCGGGTCAGGTTCTGGCTGACGCCCGGCACCAGAATGTCGGAGCCTTCGACGATCAGCGCCGCGCAGACCGGGAAAGCGGCCGAACTTGGGTCGCGCGGAACGGCGACCTTTTGCGCCTTCAATTCCGGCTGGCCCTGCAGGGTGATGATGCGGCCTTCGGGCGTGATCTCGGTCTGGATGCGGGCGCCGAACCCTGCGAGCATCCGTTCCGAATGGTCCCGTGTCGGTTCCTTTTCGATGACGACGGTTTCGCCCGGCGCATTCAGACCGGCCAGCAGCACCGCGGATTTGACCTGCGCCGAAGGCATCGGCACCGTGTAGCGGACAGGCACAGGACCCGCCGCCCCGACGATGGTCATCGGCAGCCGCCCGCCCTGCCGTCCATAGGCGCGCGCCCCGAACAGCGCCAGCGGATCGGTCACGCGCCCCATCGGCCGCTTGCGCAAGGAGGCGTCGCCCGTGAAAGTCGCGGTGATGGGCGAGGTGGCCATGCAGCCCATGATCAGCCGCACGCCGGTGCCTGAATTGCCGCAGTCGATCACGTCATCGGGTTCGGCAAAGCCGCCGACGCCCACGCCATGCACCGACCAGACGCCCGGTCCGTGGCGCAGCACCTCGGCCCCGAAGGCGCGCATCGCCTTCGCCGTGTCCAGCACATCCTGTCCTTCCAGAAGCCCCGTCACATGGGTTTCCCCGACGGACAGCGCCCCAAGGATCAGCGCGCGATGCGAGATCGACTTGTCGCCCGGCACCTCGGCCACGCCGCGAAGCGGGCCGGATTTCCGGGCGGTCATCGGAATGGGTTGATCGTGGCCGGACATGCGTTCTCTCCCCCAGGATGGCAACAGGCGAGATAGCGCAAAGCCGCCCGATGCGCCATACTGAACGGCACGAGGGGTGAGGGCAAGATGCAGCGATTCCTGTTGGTTGGGGTGATGATTGCCGGGCTGCCCGCGCTGGGTGCGGCTGAAACGCGGTGCGGCTGGATCGACAACCCGACGCCCGGCAACTGGTGGTTGACCGATGCCGACGGCCCCTGGACGCTGGCGACGCTGGGCGGCGATGCCGTGCCGGGGATGGAGAACATGCCGGACCTGACCACCCGTGACTGGGTGGCCAGAAACGGAAGCCACGGCTACGGCTGTGCCTGCGCGCTTTTGGTCACGCGCGAAAGCGACCGCAAGGTGCTGATGATCGGCTGGGTCAAACAACTGAGCCTGCAGACCTGCAACAGCGATCCCAAGCTTTCGCCGCGCTAGCAGGTCTCAGCGGCGCCGGTAGGTCAGGTAATGCGCCTTGCGCCCTTCGCGCAGCGCCTTCTGTTCGTAGCGCGTCGACAACCAGTCATCCCAGGGCTCCGACCCGTCCGAAACCGGGATGAACCCGGCCTTCGGAACCTCGACGCGGGTCTGGCGGACGTAATCGGGGATGTCGGTCGCCACGCGGAACTCGGCCCCCGGCACCATGACCCGGGCCAGCGGCAGAAGGTGGTCCTGGGTCACGAAGCGGCGGCGATGGTGGCGGCGCTTTGGCCAGGGGTCTGGATAATTGAGAAAGGCCTTCGAAATGCTGCCTTCGGGCAGCACGTCGAACAGGTCGCGCACATCGCCGGGATGCACGGCCAGGTTCGTCACCCCGGCGGCGCGGATCTTGCCCAGAAGCATCGCCACGCCATTCACGAAAGGCTCGCAGCCGATGATCCCGATGCCGGGATGGCGCGCCGCCATGTGGACCAGGTGTTCACCGCCGCCAAAGCCGATTTCCAGCCACACCGGCCGGTCGTCGCCGAAGATCGCGCTCAGGTCCAAGGGCAGGCGATCGGGGTTTTCGGCCGGCCAGATGCCGTGCGGACGCAGGGTTTCAAGGTCGTCCGACAGGTAGGTCTTCTGGCTTTGCCGAAGCGTCTTGCCATGGCGACGGCCATAGAAGTTGCGAAATTCCGGCTGCGGGCCGTTCTGGGGGTCTTCGGTCACGCTGGATGCGCCTTTCATGGATCGGGGCGCGTTTAGTCCTTCTGGCGCGGCGGGGTCAACCCGAAGAGGGCGGCGATTCCGTGGGCCGCAAGCGGCGACAGATGTTTCGGCACAAGAGCTCTCACACGGTCTGGTGTCCCCGCCAGTATCTTTCGATCTGCCAAAGCTGCGGGCGCCCGACATCTTCCGTGACCTTTTCGCGGATCAGAAGCATCGCAGACCGATAGTCTTGTTCGCTGAAGTTCGACCAACCGATCTTGCGAAGTTTCTTCCAGTTCTCGGCACGGGGATTGCCTGCGATTTTCTCCACGACCTCAAGCTCCGACAGCAGCACACGGTCGACCGGCGGGTGGACGTGATCGCACCGGGTTGTTTCCCGATCAGGCGCCTCGAAACGTTCACCGACGACCATCGCCTTCAGGTAACAGTTCACCAGTTTAGCAGCGACCCCATAGGTGAACCCCGCACCGATGCCCGGCTTGGCGACCGAAAGCATCCGATCGCACCATCCGTGATGGGCATCGTCGAAATAACCATCATCCGGCAGATGGTCAAGACTGTCGGCGATGGCCCGCAGGCCATCGACTTTTCTGATCAGATCAACGCCAGCTTTCACCGGAAACCGGCAGTTCTTGCTGGCTCTGGCGGCCGTAGCGCCACACCACGCCGCAAATCTGAATCTGTGTTCCCCGGCGTTGTAGGGATCGGGCCGACCGGCTGTCACTTTGTCATACCGCCTTGCGCAGCGCCTCGACCAGATCGGTCTTTTCCCAGCTGAAGCCACCGTCGGCGTCCGGCGCGCGGCCGAAGTGGCCATAGGCNNCGCGCGGGGTCAGGTCCATGACCTCCATCACCGCCTTTTCGATCTGCGCTTCGGGGACTTCGCCGGTGCCGTAGGTGTCGGCATAGATCGCCAGCGGCTTTGCCACCCCGATGGCATAGGCGACCTGGATCACGCAGCGTTTCGCAAGCCCCGCCGCGACGACGTTCTTGGCCAGATAGCGCG
>DJWG01000037.1 GCA_002440945.1 Rhodobacteraceae bacterium UBA6236
TCAGACGTTTTGTGCAACAGAGCCCAGTGCTGGCAGTCCCGGGATAATGGGTCTCTGGTCTCAGGATGACGATTTACAGGGAAATTACAGGGAATTCAGGTGCCTTTTTGGCTGTAAAGGCAAGTTCATCCTGGAATGCGCATGGAATTTCAATGCCTTGCGACTTAATTCCCTGTACGCAGAAACAGGGAATTCCTCGCGCCCGAACAGGGAAGCTTTCAGCGGGAACAGGGAAGCGGAGACCGGATTCAGGCAAATACCTTTGGTGCGCTGTCAGCGCCTGGATCTTGAGCGGAAGGATGGCAATCCAAGTTCAACAAGCGTGCCCGTGTCATCTTCCCTTCCGTCTGGCAGGAGGGCCGACAGCAATGTCACGGCATGACCGTCCTTTCCGACACGCGTCTGCTCGAAGATCACCGAATTGGAAACATCGGTCCAGGCGGCCGTGGGGGACTCGACCAATTCCGTATAGCCGGGCCGGGCGTTCTGGACAGCGCGCCAGGCTTGCGTGAGCGATGAGAGCGGCTGCCGCAGCTCCCGCAAGAGCCAGGGAAAGCTGACTGATCGGGTCTGGCTGCGAATCCGTCCGTTGTGGGTCCAGACCGCCGCCAGAGGCTCGGTGCCGAGGTCGATCGCCCGCCGCAGGGTGGCCTCGAGACTGATCTCCAACCGGTCGGCGAGTCGCTGCAGGTTTCGCAGATCGGGCTCGCTCGACAGCACCGGGCGCACCAAGGGCGCGGGCGCGAGCAGGCAGATGGCGAAGCGATTGGCCTCCGTCTCCTGTCGCTGCCGCGCGGTCACCTGCTGCCGCTCCTGCAAGTCGGAGGTCGTGCACAGGAAGCCAGTGGGTCCGTCAAGAACATGCCGTTCGAGCAGGAAATGTCCCAACTCGTGGGCGAGGCTGAAGCGGGCGCGGCGCGGACCCTTGCCGGAGTTGACGAGGATCCGGCCACAGCTGCGGATGCGGTCGGTCAGGAGGCAGCCTTCGAACCCGTCGAAGGCGTCGATGCGGATCTCCTCGATCCCGAGGTCGCAGGCGATTTCCTGAACCGGAACCGCCGTCGCGGCCAGACCCCGCTGGGCATGGATGGCGGCAGCCAGCCGCGCCGGGTCATGGATGTCGGCAAGCTCGACGCGGTCAATCGGCAGCGGATGCTCCCCCCGTGTCGTGCTTCAGCATCGAGCGCACCATTTCCTCGATGACCTTGCGGTCGCGGCCGGACAGCGCGCCGAGGTCGCGATGAATGCGCTGGATGCGCTGGTGCTCCGCGTCTGGCACCTCGGCATCGCCGACCAGCACGTCGATGCTGACCCCGAAGTGGCGGGCCAGATCACGCACCAGATCGAAGGACGGCTTGCGACTGCGACCTTTCTCGAGCTCCCAGATGTGAACCTTGGAGACGCCGACAGCATCAGCGACCTGCTGCAGGGTTTCTCCGCTCTTCTGGCGCATGTCGAATAGACGTTCCCCGAGGGCCATGGCTGCCTCCGCGCTGTTTGGGTGGGCGAACGACAGCATAAGCCACATTTGACAGATGTCCAGAATAAGATATAACTAACAACTGTGGGCGTCAAAACGGCCCCCGGCGTGAGGCAGTGCTATAGAAAGGTACCGCAATGAAGGACCTGACCATCGAGATGATCGCCCCGGCCGATCTGCGGCCCTGGGCGAAGAATGCCCGGACCCATTCGAAGAAGCAGCTGCGGCAGATCGCCGACAGCATCGAGACCTTCGGCTTCACCAACCCGGTGCTGATCGACGGGGCAAACACCATCCTCGCCGGCCACGGCCGTGTCGCGGCCGCGAAGCTGATCGAGATGACGCAGGTGCCCTGCGTGCGGCTCGAGCACATGACGCCGGCGCAGAAGCGCGCCTATGTGCTGGCCGACAACAAGCTGGCGCTGAATGCCGGCTGGGATGGCCAGCTGCTTGGCGAGGAACTGCAGGCGCTGATGGGGCTCGATTTGGGCTTCGATCTCGGGGTGACGGGCTTCTCGATCGCCGAGGTCGATGCGCTGGTCGAGGGGCTCTCCCCCGAGGAGCCCGGCGATCCGGAGGATGACGTGATCCCCGAGACCGCGCCGCGGCGGGTCAGCCTTGGCGATGTCTGGCAGCTCGGCTCGCACCGGCTGGTCTGCGGCGATGCGCTCGATCCGGCGGTGGTGGCGCTGCTGATGGCGGGGGAGGTGGCCCGGATGGTGTTCTCCGACCCGCCCTATAATGTGAAGATCGACGGCCATGTCGGCGGTTCGGGCAAGATCAGGCACCGCGAATTCGCCATGGCCTCGGGCGAGATTAGCGCGGACGAGTTCACCACCTTCCTGACCCGGGCCTGCCGCAACCTCGCCGATCACAGCCTCGAGGGCTCGATCCATTTCCTCTGCATGGACTGGCGCCACATGGCCGAGATGCTGACAGCGGGGCAGGCGGTCTATGACGAGCTGAAGAACCTCATCGTCTGGGCCAAGGACAATGGTGGCATGGGAACGTTCTACCGCTCGCGCCACGAGCTGGTCTTCGCCTTCAAGAAGGGCCTTGCGGCGCATGTCAACAGCTTCGAACTGGGCCAGCATGGCCGCTACCGCACCAATGTCTGGGAATACCGCGGCGTCAACACCCGGCGCGCCGGGCGGCTGGAGGAACTGGCGCTGCATCCGACGGTGAAGCCGGTGCAGATGATCGCCGATGCCATCAAGGACGTCTCGGGCCGCGGCGAGATCGTGCTCGATCTGTTCGGCGGCTCGGGCTCGACGCTGATCGCGGCGGCGAAGACCGGACGGCGCGGCTATCTCTGCGAACTCGACCCGATCTACTGCGACCGGATCCTCGCCCGCTGGGAAGGCTATGCCCATGACGAGGCAGAGCGGCTGGTCTGCGGCTGGTCGCCGGCCATCGCCCATCAGGAGGCGGCGGAATGACCGGGGAGGCTGACGACAAGGCGCCGCCGCGGGGCGCTCTGGCGGCGCGGCCGGGCTATGCGGTCGGTTATGGGAAGCCGCCGGAAGCGACGCGCTTCCAGAAGGGACGCTCCGGCAATCCCAACGGCCGCCCGAAAGGGGCGAAGGCCCGCAGGCCGGCGCTGAACGAGGAACGGATGAAGACCCTGATCCTCGAGGAGGCCTATCGCACCATCACGGTGCGCGACGGCGACCGCAATGTCACCGTGCCGATGGCCCAGGCGATCCTGCGCTCGATCGCGGTCAATGCCGCGAAGGGGCAGCACCGGGCGCAGCGGCTGTTTTCCGAACTGCTGACGGCGACCGAGACCGCCAACCGGGTTATGAGTGAAAAGCTTCTGAACGCGGCGCTCGACTACAAGCAGCAATGGGAGGCCGAACTGCGCCGCCGCGCCGCGCAGAACATAACCCACCTGCCGCCGCCGCTGCCGCACCCCGACCATATCATCATCGACATCCGGGGCGGGCGCGTGCGGTTCCGCGGGCCAATGACCCGGGAGGAGAAGCAGATGTTCGACGAGGCGCTCGCCGAAGTGCAGAAACTCAGCGAGGGCGCCGCCGTCTGCCAGGCCGCCCTCGCCCGCGAGAAGGACCCCGAGGAGCGGGCCGATCTCATCCGCCACATCGAGCTGGCCGATACCCTGATGACCCGCTTCCGAGAGGTGCTCCCGGGCGACATCTTTCCCGTCGACCAGGACGCCGTTGCCAAGGCGGTCGAGGCTGCATTCCCGAAACGGAGGCGGAAGAGGGACTGAACGTCCGCAAGCAGGGTGGCACGAAGCGTCGGAGCTGGCGCAAGATCCGCATCGGAATTGACGAGGCTGGAAATCAGGACGACAGAGTTCGCCACCATCGATGTTGTTGATGTACTCATGCTACCCGAACTTCTCGATCAGGTCCCGTCCGACCAAGAGATCGCCAGCGTCCCCGCCGATGGAGCTTTCAACACCCGCAAGTAGTACGACGCCAATGCCGTACGCGGCGCTGCGACCATCATTCCGCCGCGCAAGATGCCAAGCAGTGGAAGCCCGACGCTCACCCGGAACGAGGCCGTGCGCGCATCAAAACGCTTCGGCCGAACCATCTGGCGATGATGGAGCGCCCCCGCAGGAGCCCCGTCGAAACCAAGATGCACTGTGTCAACTCAGGTCGCCGAATTCTGGGTCCGTTTCGCCGTCCTGAATGGCCTCACGGCTCTCGGCAACCCGTCATTGAAACCGTGGCGCACCTAGGTGTTTGATCCCACGATTTGATGGTGCGATCCTTCGCGGAGGTGGAAGGAAGCACTATGGGGCTTGCATGCAAGCGCACCTTCAGAGGCAACCATCTCCGATGGCGCCGCCTGCCGGTCCAGTCATGAAGCAAGGGCGGCGAGATTCTTTCGTCGCCCTTGTTCTGATGTCATTTGCTGATAGTTTCTGTTATTTGGCCAGCCAAGTGTTGAAACGTTCGCTGATTTCGTCGTTCCGGTCGACCCAGAACTCGAACGACTGGCGCAGCGCATTGGTCATGTTGGCTTCGGCCGTGGGCATGTGGGGAGACATGCTGGTTTTACCGTCTTCGAACGTCCCGACTAGGGGAAGGGACGACTGGCGGGCCGGGCCATAGCTGATCCATTTGGTCTGATCCGCAAGGCGCTGCGTGTCGGTGGCGAACTTGATGTATTCCAGTGCCTGGTCCTTATTCGGCGCGCCTTTCGGAATGGCGAACAACTCGAATTCGTAAACCTGCCCATCCCAGACGGTCGCGAAGGGTTTGCCCTCGGTCACGACGGCCGAGAAAAGGCGTCCATTGTAAGCCGTGGTCATTGCCACTTCGCCGTCTGCGAGCAGCTGCGGCGGCTGGGCGCCCGCTTCCCACCAGATGGTCTGGGACTTGATCTTGTCCAGCATGGCGAAGGCGCGATTCATGCCTTCTTCGGTTTCAAGCGTCTTGTAGACCTCGGTCGCGGGCACGCCATCGGCCATCAAGGCCATTTCCAGATTCGCCTTGGGATCCTTGCGCATGCCGCGCTTGCCGGGAAAGGCCTCCAGGTCGAAGAAATCCGCGATGGTTGTGGGCTTACGTTCGGTGAACTTGGAACTGTCATAGCCATAGACGGTCGAGAAAACCATCGAGCCAACGGCGCAATCGGTCAGGGCGCCCTCGAGGAAATCCTCTGTGGCCGGGGTGCCATCCGGCGCGGCCGGCAACGAGGCAGGATCGAGGGGCTCCAGAAGGCCCTCGTCGCAGAGACGGATGGCATCGGTATATTCGAGGTCCGCGACATCGATGGTCACGTTCCCGGATTCCACCATCGACTTGATTGGGCTGGCCGGGTTGTCTGCAGAGGTCATCTTGACCTGGATGCCCGTGCTGGCGGTGAAGGGCTTGTTATACGCTTCGACCTGGCTTTTCTCGTAGGAGCCGCCCCAGCTGACGACGGTCAGTTCGGCGTGTGCGGCGAAAGCTAAGGTGCAAAATGCGGCAGTGGACGTCAGCAATCTTTTCATCGTTCGTCAGGTTCCCTGTTAGATTTCTTTGTGGCCGTTCCGGCGCTTGGTGAGTGGACTGGAATGATGGGCCCGACGGCAATTCCGGGCCCGCCTGCGGTCGTCAGCCCCCGACCACCTGCAGGTGATGCCCCGTCGCCGGAATTTGGCGGCCGAGATAGCGGTAGAAGTCCCAGATCGTTCCTTCGTAGTCGCGCGGCGCAAGGTGGCCCGAGGGCGCATGCCGCGATGCAAGGGCGCGCTGCATTCGTTCAAGCTTTTCGCGGTCCTCGCGGTTGACTTCCAGCCAAAGTGCGATGCGTTCTTCCAACTCGTCCTGGGTCAGTTCATCGCCATAGGCCGACATGGTCCAGCGCACACGGATACGGTCGACCGCCAGCGGCTTGATCGAGAACGACACTAGCAGGGTTGCCGCCTGGCTGGCGATCTGCGCCGGGAAAAGGTTGAACAGGGTGGAACGCCGCCGCTCGTCCTCGGTCAGACTCGGCGCGCCCATGCCGCGTGAGGTCGCCGTTTCGGGATAGTTCGCGCAGTATGAGGTGAAGCTGTCGTCGGACATGGATTTCCGGCTAAGTCCGGTGGGCGTGTAGGGATGCAGCGTCTCCGGGTGCACGATCGACAGGTGATAAGCCTCCATGAAATTCTCGACGAGGCATTTCCAGTTGGTGTGCCAATCCTCCTCGAAAGTTCTGACGATACGCATCTCGGTGGTGCGGTAATTGGCCAGAAGCTTCCCCAACTGATCCAGACGCGGAGAAAGCGGCGCGGCGTTGTCGTCGAGATTGACATAGATGAAGCCGTTCCACAGTTCCGAGCGGAAGCTGGGCAGGCTGCAGTTCTTTTCCGAGACGCCCTTGTCCTGCATCCGCGGGGCATTGATCAGCTCTCCCGACCGGCCATAGGTCCAGGCGTGATAGGTGCAGACGAAGCGCCGCGTGGAACCGCTGCCTTCCACCAGCGGCATCCCCCGGTGCCGGCAAAGGTTCGACAGCACTCGAATCTGACCATCATTGCCGCGGGCGATCAGCAAGGATTCGTCAAAAAGCTGCGTGGTAAAATAGTCGCCGGGGTTTGGGATCTCGTCCTCTCGCCCCAGGCAATGCCATTCCTTTTGCAGGAAAGTCTCCACTTCGTAGCGGAAATACTCCGGATCGGTGTAGAACCGACCGGGCAGGCATTGGGCTTCGTGTTCGGGCAAGGCCGCAACCTTGCCGAGAACGTCGTTCATCGTGGTGATCTTGTCGGAGTTCTGGAATGGCATCAACTGGTCCTCGGCTCAAGCGAAGTTCGATCCCCCAAGGGGGCCGATAGGATTAGATGGTTGGCGGCACAAGCGTGCCTTCTTCCCGGAGAGGGCGGGGTGCGTCGCCGGATAGTCCGGCTCGCGGGTCAGTGTTTCCGCCTGCGCCGGCGCGGGTGTTTGACGGTGACCCGCAATGAAACCAGGGATTGCGACATTTAGCTGACTTTCAGACTCAACATTTCGCAGGGAGTTATCACAGGGGACGGCGCAGGGCTGGTTCGGCAACCTTGACCTTCGACGGAAAGATAGGAAAGTTTAAATAACCTTGCATTGACATAGGTAGAATATGGTTCGTATCACGCTGCGCCAGTGCGCCTACTTCCGCGCCGTCGCCGAACACGGTGGCATCGCTCAGGCAGCCCGCGCGCTGAACATTTCGCAGCCGTCCGTCGCGCAGGGCCTTGAAAAGCTTGAGGATATGACCGGCCTTGTGCTGTTCGAACGGCATCATGCGCGGGGTCTGACCCTGACGCTGCAAGGGCGGATGTTCCTGCGACATGTCGAGGGGCTGATGCAGCAGGCCGAACAGGTCGAACGTGAGGCCGTCGGTCTGGCGGCGGAAACGGCGGGTGAGGTCCGGCTGGGTGTGTTCTGGACCTTGTCCCCCTTCTTTGCCCCGGGCCTGATCTGGAGTTTCCGGGAATCGTTCCCGCAGGTAGTGATACGGCAGCAGGAAATGTCGCTGACCTCGCTTGTGGACCAGCTGCGCGACGGGACAATCGATTTCGCGCTGACCTACGACCGCGGCGCCGAGATGGCCGAGCTGGCGCAGATCGAACTGGCTGTCTTGCAGCCGATGGTCGTCCTTGCGGCGGACCATCCGCTAGCCCGGAGTGAGTCAGTCGACCTTCATGACCTGGCGAAGATCCCCTATGTCATGCTGGATGGTCCCGGAAGCCGCAGCTATTTCGAGGATCTGTTGGCTGAAGGCGGAATTGCACCGCCCATCGGCTACGTCTCGACCTCGCTCGAGGCCGTGCGCAGCGCGGTCGCCTCAGGATTTGGTTTCACGCTTCTGGTGATGCGGCCGCCATCGGCGACGACCTATGACGGCCGCGAAGTCCGCATGCTGCGTATCGAGAACCCCATCCGTCCCTTGCGCATCGTGCTGGCATCCCGCGCGGGGGTACATCGGGGGCCGATCACCCGGCGCTTCGCCGATCACGCTGTCGGATACTTCGCCGCGATCCGGGACGGGCAAGAGTAGCATCTGCCCCGCTCGCCGGGTTCTACGCTCAGCCTCACAAGGTCAGGCCCCCGTCGCACCGGACAGGGCCACCTCCTTGAGTAGCCAGTCGATCAGTTGCTGGCATCGATTCGAAAGGCTTCGGCCTTCGGGGTAGACCAGCCAGTAGCGGTAATCGGACAGCACGATGTCGAAGGGCTGGATCAATTCCCCCAACTCGATCTGCGGCCGCAGCAGCCGGGCCGCTCCCAGCATAATTCCCTGGCCACTGATCATGCTTTGATACCGGACGTTGGTATCGTCGATCAGATAGGACTGCGTTCCTTCGATGTTCGAGACACCAGCATGTTCGAACCACTCGGTCCAACCCAACCGGCTTTCCTCATGCAGCAGGGTGAAGTTTCGCAGATCGGCGGGCGTCCGGGGCACACCCACCCGGCTGGCCAACGACACATGCATGATGGGGGACAGGCCGCCCACGATCAGCGGCACATGGCGCATTCCGTCGGGCGGCGCCTTGCCCCAGACGACCGCCATCTCGGCGCGGTCGAAGTCATGCGATAACAGCGAATTCTGATGGATGAGGTTGAGCGAGATCCGCGGATGTTCGGCCCAGAAGGATTGCAGCCGAGACGCCAGCCAGAAACTGGAAAAGAATGGTCGGCAGATCAGGTTGACCTGCCGAGAAGTGCCTTGTTGGCGGACCTGTTCGACCGCCGTGCTGATGGTGTGGAACGGCCCTGTCAAGCGGTGGTAAAGGTGGGCGCCTTCCGCCGTCAGAGCCAGCTGCCTTGCTTCGCGCAGGAACAGCTTCGTCCCAAGATGATCCTCCAGAGTGCGCATCTGATGGCTGATCGCAGAGGGCGAAACGTTCAGCTCCTTTGCGGCCGTAACGAAGTTCAGATGGGTCGCGGCAACGGTGAAGACGCGCAAGCCGTTCAGGTGCATCAGGTTGCTTGTCGCCATTCCCGCCTGTCCCGCCTGTCCTTGCACTCTCCTATCGCCCGGCCGTGCCGGGTGTCGATGGACCGGACAGAATTCTGACCGTCGCCATCGGTAGCGCAAGGGCATCGGTCGCGATAGCTGAGAAATTCTCATCCATGAATGAAATATCCATGTTTCCCAAACGTGACTCCCATTCCTACCAATTCTCGGAAGCGAAACGTCGCGTTGCGGCATAGCCCTGTGAGTTTACAGATGAACAAGCCACTTCTTGCCTCTCCGATCCCGATCCAGGATCTGCATTCCAGCACGCTGGATGCGAAAAACGTGGTTGCGCTTCCTGCGGCCGTCTTTTCCAGTAGTGAATTTTTCGAGTTCGAGATGAACGCCGTCTGGCGGCATGAATGGTTCTGCGTCGGCCATGCCAGCGAGATTCCGAACCCCGGCGACTACTACACCCTCCGGGTGGGCAAGGATCCGTTGATCGTGCTCCGCGACCGGGACCAGAAGGTCCAGGTGCTGGCGAACGTCTGCCAGCATCGCGGCATGATCCTGGCCGAGGGCCGCGGCAACCTGCGCCGTTTGCGCTGCCCGCTGCATGCCTGGACCTACGATCTGAGCGGCAAGCTGATCGCCGCACCGGGCCTAACCGATGGCGATGGCGGCGGCGACGTCGTCGCCCATGTCTGCATCCCGAGGATCCGCACCGAGATCTGGGAAGGCTTCATCTTCATGACCTTCGACGAAAGCCTGCCGCCGGTGGGCGAGCGTCTGGTCAAGCTGGGTCACCAGCTGCGCAGCTACAACATCGCCTCGCTGCGGGGTGCCGATCCACTGCACCTTGAGGAATTCGACTGGAACTGGAAGATCTTCAATGACGAATGCTACCACTGCATGTACCTCCATTCCAGCTCATGGGGAGACATGTATGAACTCAACCGCGGCGAGACCCTGGACGAGGCGGTGGAGTTCAACGATCTCGAGCGCGGGATCACGTCCTACAACTTGTGCAGCACCCATCGCGATGCCGCCCCCACCCACACCAAGTCGATCCTGCAACCCCCGATCGGCGGCCTGAGCGACCAGGAACGCACGCAGCTGAGCTATGTGACGGTTGCGCCGAACCTGCTGATCGTAGCGATGCCGGACAAGGTGAAGTATTTCCTCTGGTTGCCGCTGGAAGCGCAGAAGTCGCTTTATGCCGTCAGCTGGATGTATCCCGAATCCACCTTGGTGCACCCGGATTTCCGCGCCAACTACGAACGCGAGGTCAAGGATCTGTCGCCCGTGATGGAGGAAGACCTCTATGCTTGGCGAAGCTGTCAACAGGGGTACAACTCGAACTTCTCGGCCCGAGGACCGCTGGCGCCCGAAGAAGAGGTCATCAAGCGGCTTCAGACCTGGCTGGTGCGGAAATATGCCGCCGAGGATGCGCGTGCCCGCAAGGCAGACGGAGCGGCTGCATGATGGACGCGGCACAGCGGATCACGGCCCAGGTCGAAAGGCTCGCACAGGCCGGAGAGGGGATCCTGCACCTGGTGCTGACTCCAGTGGGGGCGACGCACTTCCCCGAATGGTCGCCGGGTGCACATGTCGATCTGTTCCTGCCCGGCACCGGGCAGGATGGAGAACCCTTGGTCCGGCAGTATTCGCTGTGCGGCGATCCATCTGACCTGACGCACTACCACCTTGGGATCCTGCGCGAACCGCAGGGCCGCGGTGGGTCGGCCTGGGTGCATGACCGGCTGCGGGTGGGCGACGACATCGCGGTCAGCGCCCCCCGGAATCACTTTCCCTTCGCGCCGACGCCAAAGATCCTGTTCATTGCAGGCGGTATCGGCATCACGCCGATCCTGCCGATGGCGCGGCAGGCTATGCGCGAAGGCCGGGACTGGCAGCTGATCGTCGCGGCGCGCAACCGGGCGCGGCTTCCCTTCTTGGCCGAACTGGCCGCGCTGCCCCAGGAACGCATCCGCTATCACAGTGATGACGAAGCGGGGCTTCTGGACCTGCCGGCGCTTCTGTCCGGGCTGGAGGCCGAAACAACGGTCTATTCCTGCGGCCCGGCGCCGCTGCTCGATGCCTTGCAGTCGCTGAACGCCGGTGCCCCCTGGGCCTTGCGGATCGAGAGGTTTTCGGCAGCCCCCGCCGATCCCGCACAGGCAAGCCGGCCGTTTGACGTGATCTGCCGCTCCTCCGGGCAGCGGCTGCATGTCCCGGCTGACAAGAGCCTTCTTCAGGTGCTGCGTCAGGCCGGGATCAAGGTCGAAAGCTCGTGCCGGGATGGCGTTTGTGGAACCTGTGAAACGCGGGTACTGGCGGGCCTGCCCGACCACCGGGACAGCGTGCTGACACCTGAGGAGCGCGCCGAGGGGACTTACATGATGGTCTGCGTCTCGCGTGCCGAAAGCGATGTTCTCGAACTCGACGTCTAGGAGACAGCGGAAATGGAAAGACTGAAAATCGTCGTGACGGGCGGCTCTGGTCGGGTGGGGCGCCATGTCACTGCCTGTCTGGCTGAGGCCCATGAAGTGGTCAACGCCGATCTGGCCCCGCCCGTCAGCGGTCCTCAGGATCAGGACGCGGAATATGTCCGGGCCGACGTCATGCAACTCGATGACCTGCGGCGGGCCTTCCGGGGCGCGGATGTGGTGATCCATCTTGCTGGGCTGGACTACGACTGGGGGTGCCCGGACGAGGCCTACATCAATGTCAACACCCGCGGCAGCTGGCATGTGCTGCAAGCCGCCGAGGAATCCAGCGTGCGCCGGGTGGTCCTCTGCTCGTCGATCTCGATCTGCGGCTTGCAGGAAATGCGGCCCAACTGGAAACCGCAAAGCCTGCCTATCGACGAAAATCACGAAAACCTGCCGGTCTATGCCTATGGTGTCAGCAAGCAGATTGCCGAACTCATGGGGCAAAGCTTTGCCCGCCGGGGCAAAATCGAGGTGGTCAGCCTGCGCCCGCTGGCGGTCGTGCTGCCCGAGACCCTGGCGGATTATCTGCGCTTCGTGGACACGCCGGATCGCCATTGGCTGTTCTACTATGTCACAGCCGAAGATCTGGCCCGCGCCTTCCGCGCCGCGGCCGAAGTCCCCGGCATCAACGGCGAAAGCTTCTACATCGGCGCTGATGACAGTTCACATCTGCAGCCGACCCTGGACTGGGCGGAAAGGATTCTGGGTCGTCTGCCAGATGCAACCGACCACGCGCATTACAAGGCCCATCCGCGGGCATCGGTTTTCAGCAATGCCAAGGCCAGACGGCTGCTTGGCTGGGCCCCAGCTTCGGACTTCGGGCAGATGCGGGCTGCCTGCACCACCGTCCGGCACAACGAACACGAAAAGGTGTGACCATGGATTACGTCAGAACCGGAAAGGTCGACTGGACCGGCGACAACCCTCCCATTTACCTCAAGACAGAACCGGACGGCGACTGGTCGACGCTTGCGCTCTTTTTCCGGATCAACGCCTCGGACCTGGGCCGGGGGCATATGACGTTAGTTCTGGAAGATCCCTACAGCAGGGGTGTGGGGAGTCCTGTGCGCCTTTGCGTCACGGATAACGCGCCGCTGGCCCGTTATCTGATCGACGGTTTCGTGCGGAAATTCGGTCTGTTCCGTCCGGCCGGCGGGGCAATCGACGCGCTGGAAATCACCGAGGGCGCGATGTTTTCTGTCGATGCCGATTATCCCCGGCATCTGACCGAAGTCGCTGAATTCGGCGGCCACCGGGTCGAAATGCGCTGGAACGGCCTGCAAGAGATGTTCGCCGTTGCCCAGCCCCCGCGCGACAGCCAGACGGGCGCGCATGAGATGTTCTCGGTCTTCCAGCCGGCATCTTCGGCCTCGATCACACTGGACGGACGCCGATTGCCGGGCAGCACGGTCGAGCGTGATTTCTTCGACCGCCGTGCGCAATCCGCAGCACTGGCCTTCAGCGAATCCTGGATCCGCGCCTGAGGCAGGAGAAAACAACCGATGTCACCGCAGTCACCCAACGAACATGTTTACCGCAAGATGAATGCGGTCGATCCGGTCTGGTCCGGGATGAGCCGTCTGGGGAGCCTGCCCGGACTGGACCGCCGGGTCATTCTTCACGCCGGTCCGGCGCATCGCGAATTCGCAGTGATCCCGGTTGCTGTGCGCAATTCGCTGGTGACGGTCGCGCTCCGCGAACGCTGGGCGGTGGATGAAGCCGAGGCGCTTGCATTGCTGGCCCGGGGCGATGTCGACATCGAGCCCGCGCAGGACCACGGCATCTTCGTGCCACTGGCGGGTGCGGCGGGGCCATCGACCATGCTGATCCAGGTGGAAGACCCCGCCAGCGGGCGTAAAGCCTTCAGCCCGCTGAACGAGGGTATGGTGCTTTGCACGCGCCTTGGCATCCTTCACCCCGACCTGCCGGACCATCTGCGCTGGCTGGATCATGCGGTTGCCCCCTGGATTGGGGAACGGCTGGCAGAAGGGCCCTTGGCCCTGTTTCCCTTGCTGCGCCAGGCCATTGCACGTCAGGACGATTGCCACTCGCGCACTTTGGCAGGATCTGCGTTGCTGGTAGAGGCGCTGCGCCAGCGGAACCAGGCGGCCCCCGAAGATGCGGCCATCCGGGCCTTCCTGGATGCCGCACCGGCCTTCGCCCTGAACGTCTGGATGGCGATGTGCGGCCTGATTGCCGGCGCGGCCGAGGGGATACAGGGCGCAACGCTGGTCACCAATGCCGGCGGCAACGGGGTAGAGTTTGGCTTTCGCCTAGCCGGAGAGGTGGGGCGCTGGCATGTGGTTCCGGCCCGGAAGATCGACGGCGTGTTGGATCCCAGCCTGGCCGAAAGCGCGCCTCTTCCCGCGCTGGGTGACAGCGCGATCGTCGATGTCATGGGGCTTGGCGGCCAGATACTGGCCAGCGCGACCCCGGTGCGCCAGGGCCTGGCCGCCCATCTGCCCGCGGATGCGATCACGCGGCCCGCTTCCTTCCTTCATGGCCCGCTGGACGGATTTGGCAGTCTCGGCGCCACCGATGCGGCCCGGGTGGCGGCGACGGGGAAGGGCCCTGTGATCCTGCTTGGGATAATCGACGGGAACGGGCGCCATGGCCGTGTCGGCGGTGGCTGCGTCGTCACCGAAGCGGCCGATTTCGCGGTCGGCTGAAAAAGAGGATACCACCGGGCTGCGGGTGGCGAAGAACAGGTTGGAGAGCTTGATGCGGTATCTGCATACGATGGTGCGGGTCGCGGACCTTGCCAAGGCGCTGCACTTCTGGTGCGATGTCGTCGGCCTGAAAGAGGTTCGACGTCGGACATCCGAAGAGGGGCGCTTCACGCTCGTCTATATGGCTGCGCCCGCAGACCTGGACGCCGCCCACCAGAACAATGCGCCGATCCTGGAGCTGACCTGGAACTGGGATCCCGAGCCCCTGGGCGGCGGGCGCAATTTCGGGCACAT
Organism: Rhodobacteraceae bacterium UBA6236; assembly: GCA_002440945.1. The sequence continues at coordinate 14,322 of DJWG01000037.1, forward strand.
CTGTTTTGAGGTCGATGACATCCATGAAACCTGCCGGAAAATTGCGGCGGCCGGAGTGACGATCAACCGCCCCCCGCGCGACGGCTACATGGCCTTCATCCGTTCGCCAGAGGGCATTTCCATCGAGTTTCTCCAAAAAGGCGAACGGCGTGTGCCGGCCGAGCCTTGGGCGTTGATGCCCAATATCGGAAGCTGGTAGGCGGAACAGATGACTACGAACGCCCCCGCACAGCAGCACATCCGCGATTGCATGGCGCGCATCGCAGAGCATGAACCCCGGGTCCGGGCCTTCGCCCAATACGATGAACCGCGTCTGAACGCCTGGCTGGAACAGAAGGACACCAGCACCGGAGCGCCGCTCGATGGCCTTGCGCTGGGTGTGAAGGACATCATCGATGCCTTGCCGTTTCCGACCTCCAGCGGAACAGGGCTTCGCGCCGGGACCATTCCGGCCCGCGACGCGGCGGCGGTGGCGCAACTGCGCAAGGCGGGCGCGGTGGTCATGGGAAAGACCGTCACCACCGAATTCGCCTTTTTCTCGCCGGGGCCCACGCGCAACCCCCATGACCCGGCGCGCACTCCGGGCGGATCGTCCAGTGGTTCCGCCGCCGCCGTGGCCGCCGGTTTCATCGACGCGGGGCTTGGGTCACAGACCGCCGCCTCGATCACCCGGCCCGCCTCTTACTGCGGTGTGGTCGGGTTCAAGCCCAGCTATGGCAGCTACAGTCTTGCAGGCGTCGGCGGTCTGGCGCCGTCCTTCGACACCCTTGGCGTGATCTGCCGCGATGTGGCGACGGTGGCGGCGGTCCATGCCGTGCTTGCCGGTCCCGCACCCGCCGCACCGGTGGCCGAATCGCGCGTGCCGACACGGATCGGTCTATGCCGGACACCCTGGTGGCATCAGGCCCAGCCTGCCACTCAACAGGCGATGGCCCAGGCGCAGACCGTGCTTTCCGCCGAAACCGTGGTCGAAGAAGTCGATCTTTCCGCCTTTGACGAAGCCGCGCGCCTTCATTCCGAGATCATGGCGTTCGAGGCAGGCCAGACGCTTGCCGATGAACTTGCCACCCATCCCGAGGGGTTGAGCCCTGTGCTTAATGCCATGCTGATTGCAGGCATGAGGATCGACCGGGCCCATCACCGGGACAACCTCCGCAAATCGGCGGCCCTGCGCGCCCGCATCGCCGATCTGTTCGGTGCTTACGATATCCTGCTGGCCCCCGCTGCGCCGGGTGAGGCACCCGTGGGCCTGGCGGCGACCGGGGATCCGATCTTCAGCCGGATCTGGAGTCTTCTGCACCTGCCAACGATCACACTGCCCGGCTTCACCGGCCCGGCGGGAATGCCGGTCGGCCTCCAGTTGCTGGCGGGACTGAACGAGGATGAAACGCTGCTGGCCCATGCGCATTGGGTCGAGCAGCGTCTGCCGAAAGCACCAAGGCCGCCGCTTTGAGGCGTTGGCTGAACCGTCGTGAACATGCGGTCACAGCGAAACAACACAACGGCGAAATGCCGTGGAAACAGGGAGAAGCGGAGTGGATTCGTCCTTTCGAACAGATAACTATGTGAATTTCGACCACGTCCAGAAAAGTTACGATGGTGAAACACTGGTCGTGAAAGATCTGAACCTGACCATAGGTGAGGGCGAATTCCTGACGATGCTCGGGCCGTCGGGATCGGGCAAGACCACCTGCCTGATGATGCTGGCCGGGTTTGAGACCGCGACACATGGCGAGATCCGGCTTGCCGGGCGCAACATCAACTTGGTGCCGCCGCACAAGCGCGGGATCGGCATGGTGTTCCAGAACTACGCGCTGTTTCCACACATGACGGTCGGAGAGAACTTGGCCTTCCCGCTGGAAGTGCGCGGCATGGGCAAGTCCGAACGGGAATCCCGGATCATGCGCGCGCTGGACATGGTGCAGATGGGCCGGTTTGCCAACCGCCGACCTGCCCAGCTTTCGGGCGGGCAGCAACAGCGGATAGCGCTGGCCCGGGCGCTGGTGTTCGACCCGGCCCTGGTTCTGATGGACGAACCCTTGGGCGCGTTGGACAAGCAGCTGCGTGAACATATGCAGTTCGAGATCAAGCACCTGCATGAAAGCCTTGGGATCACGGTGGTCTACGTCACCCACGACCAGGGCGAGGCGCTAACAATGTCGGACCGGGTCGCTGTGTTCAACGATGGCCGGATCCAGCAGCTTGCCCCGCCGGCCGACCTGTATGAACGCCCCGAAAACAGCTTCGTCGCCCAGTTCATCGGCGAGAACAACAAGCTGCCCGGCACCGTCGAAGAGCTGTGTGGAAGCAAGGCCCTAGTGCGGCTGGCCACCGGAGAGCTGATTGACGCAACCCCCGTCAACGTTACCGAAAAGGGCCAGCGCACTCTGGTGTCGATCCGGCCCGAACGGGTGGAATTCAAGCCCGAGCTGATGCCAGAAGGCGCCCACTCCATCGACGCAGAGGTGCTGGAGGTCATCTACATGGGCGACATCCTGCGCGTGGTGCTGCGCGTCGCAGGGGCGGACGATTTCGTGATGAAGATGCGCAACACCTTGGGGCAGACGCGGCTTGCCCAAGGCCAGAAGATCAAGGTCGGCTGGCACCCGCAGGATGCCAGGGCTCTCGACCCCCTCTGATGCGCGCCTGTCTTTTTCGACTGCAATGGACCGACAGGAGGGGGCCGCCCTCCGCCCGTAGCCTCCCTTTTCCACGGAGATCTCAATGACCGACGTCCAAGTGACCGCGGTGCCCGCCGCATTGAAGACGAAGGAAGCCGTTCCGCTACGCGTCGCGCTTTCAAGGGCTCAGTCCCGGGCGCGCCGCCGCGCGTTCCTTCTTGTGCTGCCGCTGCTTCTGTTCATCCTGTTCACCTTTGTCGTGCCGATCGGACAAATGTTGCAACGTTCGGTCTATCACGACGGCTTTTCACGAAACGCGCCCAGGGTCTCGGCTTGGTTCCAGTCGAACCCTGACGGAACCGAACCGGATGAAGCGGCCTTCGCCGCGCTGGCTGGGGACTTCAAGGAGATGAAGGCCAACAAGACGGCCGGAGAGGCGGGAACCCGCGTCAACTACACCTTCTCGGGCACCCGGTCGCTTTTCACCGCGACCGCCCGTTCCGCCGATCGACTGGAGCCGCCGTTCAAGGAGGCGTTCCTGGCCGAGGATCCGAAATGGGGCGCTTCGGCTGTGTGGCAGGCCATGCGCTCGGCATCCTCGGCCTACACGGCGGACTTCTACCTGATCGCCACGGACAATGAACGCGCACCGGACGGCGGCATCCAGCGCGTGTCCAAGGACCAGCGCATCTATGTGCATCTGTTTTTCAAGACCTTTCTGCTGTCGGGGCTGATCACCTTCACCTGCTTGCTGCTAGCCTTCCCCGTGGCGCACCTGCTGGCGACCTTGCCGCTGCGCTATTCCAACCTGCTGATGATCTTTGTCCTGCTGCCCTTCTGGACCTCGCTTCTGGTGCGGACCACCTCGTGGATCGTCCTGTTGCAGGGGCAGGGGGTGCTGAACGATTTGCTGGTGGGTCTGGGCCTGATCGGTGACGAAAGTCGGTTGAAACTGATTTACAATCAGACCGGCACGGTGATCGTAATGACGCACATCCTGCTGCCCTTCATGATCCTGCCGCTTTATTCGGTGATGCGGGTGATCCCGCCGTCCTATGCCCGCGCGGCCCGGTCGCTGGGCGCGACCAGCTGGACGACCTTCCGTCGGATCTACCTGCCGCAGACCCTTCCGGGAATGGGTGCCGGGGCGCTTCTCGTCTTCATCCTGGCGGTCGGCTACTACATCACCCCGGCTCTGGTGGGCGGGGCGGACGGGCAACTCATCTCGAACCTGATCGACTTCCACATGGACAAGTCGAACTGGTCGCTGGCGGCCGCCTTGTCGGCGATGCTTCTGGCGGGGGTGCTGCTTCTCTACTGGCTCTACGACCGTTTGGTCGGCATCGACAACCTGAAACTCGGCTGAGGAGCACCGCAAAGATGGCCCTTCCCCTTTACGCTTCGCCGCTGGAACGCGCCTGGCACTATTCCTACAAGGTGATCTGCGTTGCGATCTTCGGGTTCCTGATCGCGCCGATTCTGGTGATCATCCCGCTGTCGTTCAACGCCGAACCCTATTTCACCTTCACCGAAAAGATGCTGAGCTTCGATCCGACGGGCTACGCGATGCGGTGGTATGATGTGCTGCTGACTACCGGGATGGCAGCGCCGGAACGCCTGCGCGATACGTCTTGGTGGTTGGATGTCTGGCAGAACGCGACCTGGGTGAAGGCCGCAAGGAACTCCGTCGTCATCGGGTTCTGGGCCACCATCCTTGCGACGGTCTTGGGAACGCTGGCGGCGCTGGGCCTCAGCCGGCCCGAGATGCCCTACCGTCGGGTGATCATGGCGATCCTGATCAGCCCGATGATCGTGCCGATTATAATCATCGCGACGGGGTTGTTCTTCTTCTACTCGAACCCCTGTTCGATTGTCGGCATGCAGTGCACACGGTTGACGTCGACCTATTTGGGGGTGATCCTGGCCCACGCCACACTGGGAATCCCTTTCGTCATCATTACCGTCACCGCTACCCTGTCAGGCTTCGACCAGTCACTGATCCGGGCGTCGGCCTCGCTTGGTGCCTCGCCCGGCCGGACCTTCTTCAAGGTGATCCTGCCGCTGATCCTTCCTGGGATTGTGTCGGGTGGCCTGTTCGCATTCGGCACCTCCTTCGACGAAGTGGTCGCCGTCCTGTTCATTGCAGGCCCCGAACAACAGACGATCCCGCGCCAGATGTGGAACGGCATCCGGGAACAGATCAGCCCAGCAATTCTTGCGGTGGCGACGATTCTTGTCGTGGTGTCGATTGCGCTTCTCAGCACGATCGAACTCCTGCGCCGCAGGTCCGATCGACTGCGGGGCGTCGCCTGAAGCGACCTGTGAGAAGGGCGAGGGCGCAGAACCTGCGGCCCCGCTCCTTGGGGGCAACGTCAGTGACGCCTCCCCGATTTCCTCAGCATGGCTGCACGTCGAACCAAGTAGTTCGTTCTGAACAATCCTTTCACGCTGCATCTGCGGTCAGATAGCGGCGGTTGGGCGGGATTTCTGAGATCCATAGCACTGCGATAATCGAGGCAAGCCAAGCCCGGAGGTGGGCCAGGATCTTGCGGATGTTGTGGTCGCAGGCGTTCAGGACGGCGAAGACCGCATCGCCGATGGTGCCTTTCACGGGACAGGCGGCCATCAGTCTTCATGTGGCCGATCTCTGCCTCAATCGCGCTTCGACGGCGCAGGTCTGCGATCAGTTTTGGCGTCAGGCCGCGCCTTGTGCCGCCGATCAGGACGCGGGTCGCCTCCACACCGTGGCCGCGATATCCGCGGTCGACGACGATCAGATCGGGGCGCTGGTCCGGTCAGTATCTTCACCTGTTCGAGGGCCTCTTTCAGGGTGTGGCCGTCGTAAGAGTTGCCCGCAAAGCTGCGCAATGCCGACCACAATGCCCGCGTCCAATGTGGTGACGACGCTGACCTTGCAGCCAAATTCATAGCGCACCCGGGCCTTGCTTTTCGAGATGCAATCCACCTCGAGTTCATGCAGGGCGTAGATCTTGTCGCTCCCCTTGGGCTGCTGATGCAGCAGCTGCGACACCAAGGCGAGCTTGGCGATGATCCGGTCCCGCAGGCCACCCTCGGGGATGTCCCGCAGGTGGCGGCGCAGGTCGCGCATGACGCGGCCAGTATAGCGCTTCAGCCTTTTCAATGCCTTGAGCATGCGCTTGAAACCGCCTGGCCGGGGGGCGAGTTGTTCAGGATCGGCCGCCGCATGCATTCCACCGGCTTCTGCGTGCCATGCACGGTGTCGGCGTCCTGATCCCGGTTGGCGATCTGCCACAGCGTCGTCTGCTCGCGGTCCCCCGCCCGATGGCCCTTGCCCTTGGCGCGGACGGCATACCAGCAGAGTTCGTGCTGCTAGTGGTAATCGCAGCGGCTCAGGACCGTATATTTATCCAGCACCGCAGGTGCCGCCGCGTCGTTCATCATCGCAACGAGCCGCATCGCGCGATGCGGGGGCAGGTCGGCGATATTGGGCCGGATCTTGGTTTGCGTGAAAGTTCCCAGAGACAGCCCGGGAATCATCACCGCGACGCCCAAGACGATGAAGGCGATGGAGCGTCCTAAGACTGCCCAGCCGGACCGCTCCGCGGTCCGAGTTGTGCTGGGGCCTTTGAAAACGAGGACCAGGCTGATCAAGGGAATTGCTGCCAGGTAGGCGTTCCTGGGATCGCCATAGGCATCGACAGACCTTCTCCGAGCCGCGAAAGCAAGCAATAGGGCGCAAAATGCTATGAGTGTGAGATATGACCAACTTGCAGCATCCACGTTGGAGGAAGAAACGGCGAGCCACAGTCCTGGCGCTCCATTCCAGAGAGCGGCCGTAGAAAGGACGATCAGGCCGTATAGGAACCGACCCATTGTTTTCGGCTCTCGGTCGATCCGCGACGTCACCTGCAATCCGGCCAAGAATAGCGACAAGACCAAAAGAAAACGTGGGACAAAACCGCTGGTCATGGCGAAAACGAATTCGGTCATCGCGGCCCTCATTCTATTGTTCAGGACAACGCATTACCGCGCAGAACCCCACTATGCTCGCCATGTCTGAAAAATTCCGAGCGCAGGCACAAGCCTGAAATGTGCGAAACGCGATCTCTGTCTAATCGAGTTGCGCGACGGCGAACTTGGATGTTCGGTCGATGCCGACGAAGAGGAGAGGTTGCCCTCGGCAGTCTGCACTTCGGCAGTGTCGATGGGCTCTGTTGCATAAATCGGGTG
>DJWG01000117.1 GCA_002440945.1 Rhodobacteraceae bacterium UBA6236
GCAGCTTGCAGATGAAGACGTCGATGATCTTCAGTTCCGGCTCATCCATGCCGCCATAAAGGTGGTTGAGGAACATTTCCTTGGTGAGCGTGGTGCCCTTGCGGAGCGAAAGCAGCTCAAGCATCTGGTATTCCTTGCCGGTCAGATGCACGGTCTGCCCTTCGGCATCCACCGTCTTGGCGTCCAGGTTTACCGTGATCTTGCCGGTGCGGATCGTCGATTGCGCATGGCCCTTCGACCGACGGATGATCGCATGGATCCGGGCCACAAGTTCTTCGCGATGGAAGGGCTTGGTCATGTAGTCGTCAGCGCCGAAACCGAAACCCTTGATCTTGTTTTCGGTATCGTCCTGGCCCGACAGGATCAGGATCGGCGTTTCGACCTTGGCGGCGCGCAGTTGGCGCAGCACCTCGTGCCCGTTCATGTCCGGCAGGTTGAGGTCGAGAAGGATCAGATCGTAGTCATAAAGCTTGGCAAGGTCGATGCCTTCCTCGCCCAGATCCGTGCAATAGACGTTCAGGTTGGCATGGGTCAGCATCAGTTCGATGCTGCGCGACGTGGTCGGATCGTCCTCAACCAAAAGAATTCTCATTCAATCGTTCTCCGCATTAATCCCCGCGAGCCGACCATGATCAATAATAGTTAATCACGCGTTACCAGCGTAGAACAAACTATGATTGCAGCTTAAGGTTGTCTCAACCTTTGAATGGCGGTCACCTTCAAACCCTTTTCGCCGTGTCTCTCAACGGCATCACACCAGATCATGAATTCCTCCTCCGACAGCTGATAGCGGTCGAGAACTTCGGCCATGGTCACAAGACCGCCCGATACAGCCTTGACGACGCGGGCTTTTCGGCTGGCGACCCAGCGCACGGTGTCTTCCGGCGGCAGGTCGGCGCGGGTCAGGACGCTGCCATCGGGCAACGTGATCGAACGTGGGCCATCGACTTTCTTCAGATACATGGTTTCACCCCTTTCATTTCCACCGCCCCGAAGGCTGGGCGCAGCCGCTTAAGGAGCGGTGAAACGCGGGCTTGTGAGTGGTTCGTATTTTCCTATATTCCAGCGCATCCCCGGAGACCCGATATGCCCAAGGATATGCCCCTGAACTCACTAGGCCTGCCCAAGGCGCCCGCCGATACGCGGGTGGTCGTCGCCATGTCCGGCGGCGTCGACAGCTCTGTCGTCGCGGCGATGCTGAAGGATGAGGGCTACGATGTCGTGGGGGTCACGCTGCAGCTTTACGACCATGGCGCGGCACTGGCCAAGAAGGGCGCCTGCTGCGCCGGACAGGATATCCATGACGCCCGCCGCGTGGCAGAAGCAATGGGCTTCCCGCACTATGTCCTTGATTACGAAAACACTTTCCGCGAAGCCGTGATCGAGGAATTCGCCGATGCCTATCTGGCCGGCGCGACGCCCGTGCCCTGCATCCGCTGCAACGAACGGGTGAAGTTCAAGGACCTGCTGGCCACGGCGCGCGATCTTGACGCCGATTGCATGGCGACCGGGCACTACATCCAGCGCAAGATGGGCGCCGCCGGGGCCGAGTTGCACCGCGCCGCGGACGCCAACCGCGACCAGAGCTATTTCCTGTTCTCGACGACTCAGGATCAGTTGGATTTTCTGCGTTTTCCGCTGGGCCATCTGCCGTCGAAGGCCGAAACCCGGGCGCTTGCGGCGCGCTACGGGCTTTCGGTGGCCGACAAGCCCGACAGCCAGGACATCTGTTTCGTGCCGAACGGCAATTACGCGGCGGTGATCGAAAAGCTGCGCCCCGGCGCGGCGGACCCCGGCGAGATCGTTGATCTGGAGGGGAATGTCCTCGGGCGTCACAACGGCGTCATCCATTACACCATCGGCCAGCGCCGTGGCCTGGGCATCGGGGGCCTTGGCGATCCGCTTTACGTCGTGCGTCTGGACCCTGAGGCGCGTCGGGTGATCGTCGGGCCCAAGGAGGCGCTTTCGACCCGGGTGATCCCGATCCGCGAGGTGAACTGGCTTGGGGATGCGGCTTTCGACAGCCAGCCCGAATGGCAGGTCGAGGTGAAGGTCCGGTCGACCCGCGCGCCCCGTCCGGCGATTCTGCGGCCCCGGGGCGCGACGGAGGCCGAGGTGGAGCTTCTGGACCCCGAGGATGGGGTGAGCCCGGGGCAGGCATGTGTGTTCTACGCCCCCGACAGCACCCGGATCCTGGGCGGCGGCTGGATCTGGCGCGGGCGGTGATCCCCGGAGCGCCTTTGGCCGCCGAGAGAATTTGAGTATTGTTGCAAAGAAGAAGCGCGAAGACGCGGTTCGGTTCGTCAGGCGGCGCCGGTCTTGCGGGCAAGGAAGCCCAGGACCGATTGCGCGGCCCGCAGGCCCGGCGGCGTTCCGCCTTCGCCCAGGCGCTGCATGGTCAGGTCCATCGCGGCCACCTGTTCCGCCCGGGCGGCTTCGCTTTCCAGAAGATGCGCCAGCATTCGGGCGATGGCGTCGGACTGGCAGTCGGCGCCAAGGAATTCAGGGATCGCGCGGGTTTCCGACACCAGGTTCACCAATGTCACGGTCTTGACCTTCAGCATCCGACCGATCAGCCACCGGCTGATCGGGTGCATGTCATAGGCGATGACCATCGGCACGCGATTGGCGGCAAGGTCGAGGCTGACCGTGCCGCTTGCCGCCAGGGCAAGGTCGGCGGCGGCGAAGGCGCTGCGCTTGTCGGCGGCGTCTTCCAGCACCAGCGGCGGATGCGGCCAGCGGGCGGTCATTTCGCGGATCAGCGGGGCGACGCCACGCACGGTGGGCACCACGATGCGGAGCGAGGGTTCGCGATCCCTGAGCATCAGCAGCGCCTCGTTGAAGCGTCCGGCAAGGCGGGTGACCTCGCCCCGGCGCGATCCGGGCAGGCAAAGGACCAGCGGCTGGTCGGGGGCGATGTCATGGGCGGCGCGGAAGGCCTGCGCCTCGGCCTCGGTTGCGCGGGGGGCGGTGGCGATGGGGTGGCCGACGAAATCGCAGGTCATGCCTTCGGCGCGCATATAGGGCGGTTCGAACGGGAAAAGCGCCAGCACATGGTCGATCAGGGGCGCCATCCTGGCCGCGCGGCCCGGACGCCAGGCCCAGACGGTGGGGGCGACGTAATGGACCGTCGGCAGATCGGGGCGGGCGGCGCGGACGGCGCGGACCACACGCAGGCAGAAATCCGGGCTGTCGATGGTGATCAGCACGTCGGGCCGCGCAGCGATCACGGCGGCGGCGGTTTCGGCGATGCGGCGCTTCAGATGGGCATATTTCGGCAAGATCTCTGCCAGGCCCATCACGGATAGCTCTTCCATCGGGAAGCGGCTTTGCAGGCCCTCGGCCTCCATCAGCGGGCCGCCGACGCCTTCGAAGGCGACGCCGGGATTGAGGGCAGAGAGGCCCTTCATCAGCGCCCCGCCGAGCGCATCGCCCGAAGGTTCGCCCGCGATGAGAAAGACCTTCACGCCCGCGCCCAAAGGAAAAGGCCCGCCGCATCCGCCGCGGCAACCGTTGCGGCGTGGTCAAGGATCAGGACGCCTTTGGCTGCAATCGCGATACCGGCGAGGCCGGCGGCGGCGGCGTTGCGGATCGTGTCCGGGCCGATGGCGGGCAGGTCGATGCGGCGGTCCTGACCGGGCTTCGGCGCCTTGTAGAGCACTCCGCGCGCGCCTTTCGGGTTCGGCCGCAACGAGGCGGCGCGTTCGGCCACGAAGGCCAGCATCGCGTCGGTTCCGGGCAGGGTTTCCACCGCCAGACAAAGCCCCTGCGCGACCACCGCCCCCTGCCCCAGGTCGAGCGCGCCGAGCGCCGCGACGATCTCTGCCGCGCGGGCGGCATCGGCACGGTCGGCCTCGGTCACCGCACCCGCAAGGACGCCTTCGCTGGCCAGGAGGTCCGGCGCGATGTCATGCGCGGCGACGACGCTCAGACCCCAATCCTCGAAGATCGCGATGACCTCGCGCAGCGCCGCGTCATCGCCCGACTGCATCGCCGTCAGGATGCGCGGCACCAGCGTTGCGGTACGGGCGTCGAAGAATTCCGGCTCGATCCGCGGGCGGCGGACCGCGCCTGCAAAACAGACGCGGGTGATGCCCCGGTCGAGAAGCTGTTCCATCAGCGGGACCAGCCGTTCCAGCCGGAAGGACTGAACCGGGCGGTCGCCCAGATCGGCGGGAAAGCCCTCCATCTGGACCAGCAGGGCTTCGGGCGCGCGGATGGCAAGAAGCCCGGGCAGCGCGCCTTGGCCGCAGATCAGCGCGGTATCGGTCTGCGGGGGCATCTGGTCCGTCATCTGGGTGTCAGGAAGGACCGGTCGGACGGGCCGAGAATGAAGGCCAGCACCTCGCGGACATAGGCGCTTTGGGGGGCGTCGGGGGCATCGGCGATCTGGCGGGCGGTGTCGCGGAAAGACCCGGCCTTCAGCGCCGACAGCAGATCGCGCAGCGCCGTCATGTCGGCCTTTTCCGCGCCGCGCCGCTTGAGCCCGACAAGGTTCAACCCGTCCAGCACACCGCGCGGCCCCTGCACCAGCCCGTGCGGGATCACATCCGCCGTCACCATCGTCACTGCGCCGATCATGGCGCCGCGGCCGATGCGGACGAACTGGTGGACGCCCGACAGGCCGCCAACGATCACCTCGTCCTCCAGCACCACATGCCCCGCCAGCGCCACGTTGTTCACAAGAATACAGCCATTGCCGATCTGGCAGTCATGGGCGACATGCGCGCCGGCCATGAAAAGCCCGTCATCGCCCACGCGGGTGATGCCGCCGCCGCCTTCGGTGCCGGTGTTCATGGTCACATGTTCGCGGATCTGGTTCCGCGCCCCGATGATCAGCTGCGTCCGTTCGCCGTGGAACTTCTTGTCCTGCGGGATTTCGCCCAAAGTCGCGAAAGGGAAGATAACGCAATCGTCGCCCACGTCCGTCCAGCCGGTCAGCACGGCGTGGGATTTCACCGTGACGCGCGCGCCCAGGGTGACTTCGGACCCGATGGTCACGAAGGGGCCGATGCGACAGTCCGGGCCGATCACCGCCCCCGGCTCGACCACGGCCAAAGGATGGAGGACGGCGCTGGGATCAATGCTCATCGGTCAGTCCTGAAGATCCATCATCGCGGTGAATTCCGCTTCGGCGCAAAGCTGGCCTTCGACCATCGCCTGGCCGAGGAATTTCCAGATCTTGCCACCGCCGCGCTTCACCGTGACATGCAGTTCCAAAACGTCGCCCGGAACCACCTTGCGGCGGAACTTGCAGGCGTCGATCCCCATGAAATAGGTAAGAAGCTTGCGGTCCACAACGTTCATGCTGATGCCCACGACCACGGCCGAGGTCTGCGCCATCGCCTCGACAATGGTGACGCCGGGCATGATCGGTTCAGACGGAAAATGGCCCTGGAAGTGCGGTTCGTTGAAGGTCACGTTCTTCACGCCGATCGCGCCCTTGAAGGGAACGATGTCACGCACCTTGTCGATCAGCAGGAACGGGTAGCGGTGCGGGATGATGCGCTGGATCAGGTGGATATCGGCGCTGGTATAGGGCGCGGGCTCGGTCATCGGTGGTCCTCCCGGTTCGGTCTGGGATGTTGTGCGGCCGGACCCGGTGGTGCCTGCCCCTCTGGCGATCTTGCTAACAACATGGCGCGGGGCTGGCAAGGCGGGCGGACACGACGGGCGGGCACNNGGGGGGGGGGGCGTTCGCCGGCTCAGGGATTGGGGATCGTGGGCGCGGCGGGCGCGGGCCCGGTATCCTTCCCCGCAGGCTCTGCCGGTTCGGGCGCAGTTTCCACAGGGCCCGCGCCGATCCGGCGGTCGATTTCGGCGACCAGCGTGTCGGTGATGTCGATCGATCCTGCCGAAACGAAGATCGCCCGGCTGTCGAGGATCACCACCGCGCCACGTTCCCGCAGCACATCGCTGATCACCGGCAGCGCCTTGTTGAAGAACTCCTGCCGTTCGGTTTCGCCGCGACCGTTCAGCGCCCGCGTCTTGGCATCCTGCGCATTGCGGATGCCCACCACCCGGGCGTCGAAATCATCGGCGGCCTTGCGGAATTCCTCGGCGGTCATGTTCGGCCGCCGTTCGGTCAGGTTCTTTTCCTCGGCGGTCAGTTCGGCCTCGATCCGGCGGTTCTCGGCGCCCAGTGCGGCAGAATCCGCATTCAGTTCGGCCGTCACGCGCTTGCCCCAGAGGGTTTCGGTGAAGAAACGCTCCTGATCCAGTGTCAGCACCGGGCTTTCAACCGGCGCCTCCGGCGTTTGCGCCAGCACAGGGCCGGCGCACAGGGCCAAGGCCAGGACACCAGCCCGCAGCCCGCGCATCAGAACTTCGTCGAAACGGTCAGGTCGAACGACTGCTCGTTGTCGTAGGTCTCCTTCTGGAGCGCCTTCGAGAAGTTGAAGCGCAGCGGCCCGATGGGCGTCGTCCAGAAGACCGAGAAGCCCACCGCCGACCGCAGGTGCATGCTGTCGTCAACGATATTGGCGCCCGTCGGACCACCGTTCACGTTGTCCAGACCCCAGACCGAACCGATGTCGGCGAACAGGCCGCCGCGGATGCCGTATTCTTCCGGCAGGCCCAGCGGGAATTCGGCCTCAAAGCGGGCGGCGGCGAACATGTTGCCACCAAGCGCGTCCTTCGAGTTCACAGCCAGATCGCGCGGGCCATAGCCGTTCGGTTCGAACCCTCGGACCTTGCCGTTCCCCGAGAAACGGTCGAGAACCCGGCTTTCCGAACCGTTGAGCATGGACAGCGCCCCGCCCTCAAGCTCGGCCCGGAGAGTGATCTCATCGTTCCAGACCCGGCGTTCGGCGCGGATCAGGGCGGTGGTGGTGATCGAATCGACGTCCCCGCCGAGGCCCGCGAAGTCCTGTCCGAAGCGCAACAGAAGCCCGCCGCGCGGATTGCGGCCTTCGGTCCGGGTGTCGTAGCTGAAGGTATAGCCCAGCGCCGAGGTCAGCAGTTTGCCCTCTGCGACTTCCTTGCGGATGATGTCCGAACCGATGTTCGGCGGCACGTCCGCGCGGTAATCATACATGTCATTCTGCGCGATGCCGTAGCGGACTTCCAGACGGCCAAGCTGGCTCACCGGGAATTCAAGCCCGGTCGAGACGCCGATACGCTTGGTCGAATAATCCGCGTAATCGTTGTCTGACGTCTTGTAGAAGGCCGAGAAGCGGAACTTCAGGTTCCGGTCCAGGAACGCCGGTTCGATGAAGGTCAGCGAACTGTCGGCGTTCTTTTCGGCGGTCGAAAGGCTGGCCGCCAGATACTGCCCGCGGCCAAGGAAGTTGCTTTCCTCGAACTTGATGTTGAAGCCGATGCCGTTCGACACGCCATAGCTGACGCCGAAGCCCAGCGATCCGGTCGGCTGTTCCTCGACGTTGACGTTGACGATCATCTGATCGCTTTGCGTGCCGGGATTCGCCGTCACGTCCGAGGTCGAGAAGAAGCCAAGCGCCCGGATGCGCTCCGCCGCCTGACGGATTTCGCGCGGGTTGAAGGGATCGCCCTCGACGGTGCGGAACTGCCGCCGCACGACCTTGTCGAGCGTGGTGGCGTTGCCTTCGATGTCGATGCGTTCGACGAAAAGCCGCGGACCCTTGGTCAACAGGAATTGCACGTCAACCGTCTGGTTGCGTTCGTCGCGGACCAGCTTCGGTTCGACCCGCAGGAAGTTCAGGCCCTTCTGCTGGGCCACCGCCTCCATGCGGCTGATGGTGTCATCGACGTCGGTCGGGCTGTAGATGCGGCCCTTGCGCACCCGGATCTCGTTCTGGAAGTCGGCGGCATTGACGCCTTCGTAATCGACCGCGATCGAGGAATTGCCAAAGCGATACTGCTGGCCTTCGCGCACGTTGAAGGTCAGGAAGAACCCGTCCCTTTCGCGCGAGAATTCCGAAGCGACGCCCAGCACCTGAAAGTCGATATAGCCGCGCGACCGGTAGAAGTCGGACAGAAGCTGCTTGTCGAATTCGATCCGGTCGGGAACGTAGCTGTCGCGCTGGATGAAGGTGCGCAGCAGGCCCGCCTGCTTGGTCTGCAAGACCTGCCGCAGGCGGCGGTCGCTGAAGGCGCGGTTGCCGGTAAAGGACAGCCGCTCGACCTCGGTCACCTTGCCTTCGGCGACTTCGAAGACCAGATCGACACGTCCGCCTTCGCGCTTGATCACGCGCGGAGTTACCCGGGCTGACAGGCGGCCCGCGTCGGAATAGGCTTGCGCGATGGCGGCGGCGTCCTGTTCGGCCTGCGCGGCGGAATACATCCGGCGCGGCTGCGACTTCACGATGGTTGCGAGCTTTTCATCCTTCAGCTTGCGGTTACCCTCAAAGGCGACTGCGTTCAGCGTCGGGTTTTCCACGACCTTGATGACCAGCGTGCCGCCCGAAGGCACCAGTTCGACGCTTTCGAACAGGCCGGAATTGACGATGCGCTGGTAGGCATCGTTCAGCTGCGCGTCCGTCAGGTTCTGGCCGCGACCGATTCCGGCGAATTTGACGATCGTGTTCGGGTCGATGTTCTGGTTGCCCTGCACCGTGACGTTTGAAAACGTATAGGCCAGCGCCGGCGCCGGCCCGGTCAGCGCCAGGCAAAGCATTGAAACCGAAAGCAGTTTCGCACCGCGGCCCCGCATCTGGCAGAGCTTATCCGTTGCCTGTCGATCAGACTGCCGACTGCTCATGTCCTGTCCCCCGCGCCGAATTGTTTTCAGGCTTTCAGGGATGTGACTAGCGGGAATGAGGGGCCTTGTCAAAGACAGGACGCGGCCCTTTTGGGGGCCGCGTCAGGAAAGGAAACAAGATGCTGTGTCGGCGGTCGCCCAGACCGCCAGAAACCGGCTTCAGTGGACCGCAGGCGCGTCCAGCGGTTGCAGTTCAAGCAGTTCCGCGCCGATCATGGCCCCGCCGACAAGTCCGACGACGATGGCCAGCGGCACGATGATCCGGTCGAAATTCATCGCGAGGATCAGCGAAAGGCCCTGGTAGCCGCTGCGAACGATTTGCATGGGATCACCTTCGGAAAAAAGTCCTAAGGCGGGTCTAACGGCGGAATGTGGCCCCTTTGGGGCATAATTGCGCCCGGCTGACCGCGAACCCCGAAATCCGCGCCCCAGCGGATCATGCGCGGATCAGGGACAGAGGAAATCGTTGGTCAGCCCGAAGGTCATGAACGACAGCACCACGAAAAGCCCCGCCACCATCAGCGCGTTCAGGATCCGCCCCGAAGGCGCGTGGCCCGTCGTCCATTCGATCAGGTTGAAGACCAGATGCCCGCCATCCAGCATCGGGATCGGGAACAGGTTCAGAAGCCCGATCGCGGTCGACATGGCCGCGATGAACCAGATGAAATCCTTCACCCCCGCCGAAGCCGCCGCAGCCGAGGTCTTGGCGATGGTGACAGGCCCGCGGACGTTGCAGGACGAAATCGCGCCGGTGACCACATGCCAAAGCCCGTTCAGCGACGACACCATCACGAACTTCACCTGATCGGCGGCAATCCCCAGCGATTCGACCGGACTTGCGGTGCGGGTCAGGGGCTCGAAGAACATGTCCGATGCGACGCCGATCATGTAGCGCGTCTCGAAACTGCCATCGGGCTTCAGATCGTCGGTGCTTTTCGGCGTCAGCGTCATCTGCCGCACCTCACCCGCGCGCCAGACCTCCAGCGCGACGGGTTTTCCGCCGCTGGCCGCCACCGCCTGCCGCAACTGATCGAAGACCTTGAGCGGCACCCCGTTGACCGAAAGGACCACGTCGTCGCGCTTCAGCCCGGCTTCCTGCGCCGCGCTGCCCGGCATCACGCCCGACACCCGGCCCGGAGCCAGCGCCGGCCCGGTGACGGTAAGTTCGGACCCGTCGCGCAGCACCTTGTAGCTGCGCGTCGCCGCCATCGACCCGTCGTCCAGAAGCTTGCCCAAGGCCGTGTAATTCGGGGTCGGAACCCCGTCGATGGCCAGGATCTGGTCCCCGGGGCGGATGTCCCCGGCACCGGAGGGCAGCGCATAGACCCGCGCCACGGTGGGTTCCTCGGTGGCGATACCGTAGACCATCGAAAAGCCCGCGAAGATCAGCAGCGACAGGATGAAGTTGAAGACCGGCCCCGCCGCCACCGTCGCCGCCCGCGCCCAAAGCGGCGCGCCATGGATGGTGTGCCGGCGTTCCTCGGGGCTCAGGGCCGCCATCGTTGCCTCGTCAGCCTTGGCCGAAGCCGCGTTGGCGTCGCCCAGGAACTTGACATAGCCGCCCAGCGGAACAGCCGCGATCTGCCACTGCGTTCCGCGCTTGTCGCGGCGGCTCCAGATCACCGGACCGAAGCCAAGCGAGAAGACCTCGGCCTTGATGCCCGACCAGCGGCCGACGATGTAATGGCCGAATTCGTGGATCGCGACGATCACCGAAAGCGCGGCGACGAAAGCGATCAGGGTATAAAGCAGATTTCCGAACTGCGGGATAAAGTCCACGGGCATCACACCTTGCGTTCTGCCACGATCCCATCCGCAATGCGGCGAGCCTCGGCATCCATTTCCAATACAGTATCCAGACTTGCGACCGGATCGCCAAGACGGGTCCGCGCTGACACTTGCGTGAGCGTGGCCTCGACCACACGGGCCATGTCGGTAAAACCGATGCGCCCCGCGATGAAGGCATCGAGTGCGCTTTCCTTGGCGGCGTTGAAGGCCGCGCCCGCGTGGCCCCGGACCGCCATCACCTCGCGCGCCAGCCTCAGCGCCGGGTAGCGGACCGGATCGGGGGCCTGGAAATTGAGCGCGCCGACCGCCGCAAGGTTCAGCCGCGCCACCGGCAGATGCGCGCGTTCGGGCCAGTTCAGCGCATAGCCTATGGCGTGGCGCATGTCGGGCATCCCCAGATGCGCCATCATCCCGCCGTCGCGGAAGGAAACCAGCGCATGGACCAGCGATTCCGGGTGGATCAGCACCTGGATCTGGTCGGGTTCGAACCCGAAGAATTCCCGCGTCTCGATGACTTCCAGCGCCTTGTTGAACATCGAGGCGCTGTCGATGGTGATCCGCTGCCCCATGGCCCAGTTCGGATGGGTCGAGGCCTCGGCCACCGTGGCCTTTGCGAGCCGTTCCAGCGGCCAGTCGCGGAACGCCCCGCCCGAGGCGGTGATGGTCACGGATTCCACCGCCGAAAGACCGTCGCCCAGCAGCGACTGGAAGATCGCCGAATGTTCGCTGTCGACGGGAAGGATGCGCGCCCCGTGCCGCGCGGCCTCGGCCATCAGAAGCGGCCCTGCGGTGACCAGGCTTTCCTTGTTGGCCAAGGCCAGCGTCGTTCCATGCCGAAGCGCCCGGAACCCCGGCACCAGACCGGCGGCGCCAACGATCCCCGACATGATCCAGTCGGCGGGGCGATCCGCCGCCTCGATCAGCGCGGCACGGCCACCCGCGGCCTCGACCCCGCTTCCCGCAAGCGCCTCGCGAAGCGCGGGCAGGCAGTCGTCATGCGCGGTCACCGCAACCTCGGCCCCCAACGCCCGGGCCTGTTCGGCCAGCCGCACGACATTGCGCCCGCCGGTCAGCGCCACGGTGCGGTAGGCCGCGGGGCCACCCTGCCGCATCAGCAGATCGAAGGTGCTTTCACCGATAGACCCGGTGGCGCCAAAGACGGAAATGCGGCGCATGGATCAGCCTTCGAAATAGGGCACCGGAGCCACGAGGCCCCAAAGCAGCAGGAAAACGGTTGCACCGGCCAGCGCGTCGAAACGATCCATCGCGCCGCCATGACCCGGAATGAGGTGCGAACTGTCCTTGATGTTCGCACGGCGCTTGATCGCGCTTTCGGCGATGTCGCCCAGTTGCGACGCCAGCGCGACCAGCGCCGAAAACCCGGGCAGCCACCACGGACCGCCCGCGAAGGCCGCCATGGCCCAGCCGACCAGCGCGGCCCCTGCCCAGCCGCAGATCGTGCCGGCCCAGGTCTTCTTCGGCGACACGCGGGGCCAGAACTTCGGCCCGCCGATCAGTCGCCCGCCGAAATAGCCCATCATGTCGGCGAAGACGACAAGCAGGACCAGCCACAGAACAAAGGAAAAGCCGTAGCCGTCGCGGAAGGCCACCAGCCCATAGCCGGTGAACATGATGACCATCACATAGATCGCATAGACCACCCGGTCGCGCCGCGGCGTCAAAAGCCCGACCACCAGCGGCGCGAGCATGATCGCCAGCCACAAGGGCCTGTGCATCCAAAGCGCATAGCCCAGCGCCGCCGAGGCCGCGATCCCCACCAGAAGCGATCCGCGCGGCGCCGGGTGCGGCGCGGTCATCACCGCCAGTTCCCAGGCCATCAGCCCGACGCCAAGGATCGCCAGCGCCGAAAACCACCAGCCGCCCGCCCAGATCAGCGCAACCCCGACCACCGCCATCGCCAGACCCGAACCCGCCCGGATCGACAGATCCTGCCATCTGCCGCGCGGCCGGGGCGTCACCTCTGTCATGCTGTCAGGGCGCCGCCGAAGCGCCGGTCGCGCAGCCCGTAGCATTCCATCACGCGCGCAAGTTCAGCCGGGGTGAAATCGGGCCAGAGCGTTTCGGTGAATTCATATTCGGAATAGGCCGACTGCCACAAAAGGAAGTTCGAGATCCGCGATTCCCCCGAGGTGCGGATCACCAGATCGGGGTCGGGAAGGCCCGCAGTGTCCAGCCGCGCCGCCAGCGCGGCCTCGTCGGCCTCTTCGGCCCGAAGCACGCCCGCCGCGACATCCATCGCCAGCCGCCGCGCCGCCCGGGCCAGTTCGTCGCGCCCGCCGTAATTGATGGCGACCGTCAGGTGCAGCCGGTCGTTGCCGGCGGTGCGTTCCTCGATCCCCGCCATCAGCCGCTGGAGCTTCTTGTCCAGCCGCGCCCGTTCCCCGATGAACCGCAGCCGCACACCTTCGCGCGACAGCCGGTCGGCCTCGGATTCGATATAGCGTGCGAAGATCCGCATCAGGCCAAGGACTTCCTCGGTCGAGCGTTTCCAGTTCTCGGTCGAAAAGGCGAAGATGGTCAGGTAGCGGATGCCAAGCCCCGGCGCGGCCTCGACGATGTCGCGCACCCGTTCGGCCCCACGGCGATGGCCGATCAGCCGGGGCCAGCCGCGTGACTGGGCCCAGCGGCCATTGCCATCCATGATGATGGCAACATGGGCCGCGACCGAACCCGTGATGTCCTTGGCGGCCATGCGCCCTGCCCTTTCTGCCTCCGCTGCGATCCTGCCGGTCGATCCTGCCCTGGATCAGACCTGCATGATCTCCGCCTGCTTGGCTTCAAGCGCCTTGTCGACGGCGGCAATGGCCTTGTCGGTCAGCTCCTGAACCTCGTCCTGCCACATCTTCTGGTCATCCTCGGCCATTCCGGCGGCCTTGGCCTTCTTGATCTGGTCCATCCCGTCGCGGCGCACGTTGCGGATCGCGACTCGGGCATGTTCGGAATATTGCGCGGCAACTTTGGTCAATTCGCGGCGGCGTTCTTCGTTCAGCTCGGGAATCGGCAGCATGATGATCGTGCCGTTGGTCTGCGGGTTGATGCCAAGGCCGCTTTCGCGGATGGCTTTCTCAACCTTGCCGACCATCGCCTTGTCCCAGATGTTGATCGTCACCATCCGCGGTTCGGGCACGTTCACGGTGCCAAGCTGGTTGAGCGGCGTCAACTGGCCATAGGCATCCACCTGAATCGGCTCGACCAGCGACGCCGAGGCCCGCCCGGTGCGGAGCGAGGCGAATTCATGCCGCAGGGCGGTCATCGCGCCTTCCATGCGGCGGTTCAGGTCGGCGATGTCGATCTCGAGGTCGTCGGACATTTCTTCTGTTTTCCGTTCGTTCGGGCCGTTGCCGCGCCTTTATACGAAAGCAGGGGGAAAAGATACAGATGCCGAGGCACCTCTTTGGGGCTTGGCAAAGCCGGCCCCATCCCACGCGTCCAGGGCGCTCTTTTTCCGTCGTCAGCCGCGGACAGTGGTGTAGGTGCCGTCACCCGACAGGATGCCGCGGAACCCGCCCGGTTCGTCCAGCGAAAAGACGATGATCGGCAGGTTGTTGTCCCGCGCGAGCGCAATGGCCGAGGCATCCATGACCCCCAGATGCTTTTGCAGCACCTCGTCATAGCTCACGGTGTCATAGCGCTTGGCGTCGGGGAATTTCTTNNGGTGCCCTTGAAGATCGCCTCGCAGGCCATTTCGTTGGCGCGCAGCGTCGCGGCGGTGTCGGTGGTGAAATAGGGGTTTCCGGTGCCGGCCGCGAAGATGCAGACGCGCTTCTTTTCCAGATGCCGGATCGCGCGGCGGCGGATGTAGGGTTCGCAGACCTGGTCCATCGGGATGGCGCTGATCACGCGGGTGTGGATGCCCTCTGCCTCCAGCGCGGCCTGCATGCCCAGCGCGTTCATCACCGTGGCGAGCATTCCCATGTAATCGGCCGTCGCCCGCTCCATCCCCTGGGCCGAGCCCTGAAGGCCCCGGAAGATATTGCCGCCGCCGATCACCATGCAGATCTCGACGCCAAGGTCATGGACCGTTTTCACTTCGCGCGCGATGCGGGCCACGGTGGGGGGATGCAGGCCGTAGCCCTGATCGCCCATCAGCGCCTCGCCCGAGATCTTCAGCAACACGCGCTTGTAGGTGATCCGGTTCTCTTCGCTGGCCATGCTTTTCCCCTTGCCTGTCGCCTACCTGATACTCCCGGCCCGAAGGCGCCTTGAGGGCCGGGGAAATCCGGCGCAAAATGTCGGAAAACCGTGCGGTGTTCAACCTGGGCCGCGCAGAAATCGCCACGCCCGGCGCGCAGGGTGCGAAACTCTGCCAAAGCCGCAAGAAAAGGCAGGACATGATCCAGACCCAAGACATCGACCCGCGCCGCCCGGTGCTGATCGCTGGGCCGACCGCTTCGGGGAAATCGGCGCTGGCGATGCGGATCGCGGGGGCGGACGGGGTCGTGGTCAATGCCGATGCGCTGCAGGTCTNNCCACTGGCTGCGCGAGGTGGCGGGCGTGCTTGACGATTTCCGGCAGGGCGGCCCGCGTCCCGTGATCGTCGGCGGGACCGGGCTTTACCTGACCGCGCTGACGGAAGGGCTGGCGGACATCCCCCCGACCCCGCCCGAGGTTCGGATCGAGGCCGACGCGCGGCTGGCCCGACAGGGGCTCGACCGGATGGTCGCCGACCTTGACCCCGCCACCGCCGTCAGGATCGACCTTCTGAACCCCGCCCGCGTCCAGCGCGCATGGGAGGTGCTGCGGGCCACCGGCCGGGGTCTGGCCGCGTGGCAGGCCGACACCGGCCGCCCGCTGTTGCCATTGTCCGAGGTGGAAGCCTTGCGGATCGATGCCGATCGCGACTGGCTGGCGGCGCGGATCGACGGTCGTTTCGCGGAAATGGTCGCGACAGGCGCGCTTGAAGAGGCTGGCGCGGTCTTGCCGATCTGGGATCCTGCCGCGCCCTGGGCCAAGGCCATTGGCGCCCCGGAACTGGTGGCCCATCATCTGGGCCGGATGAGCCTTGAGGACGCAATATCTGCCGGTCAGGCCGCGACACGGCAATATGCGAAACGCCAGCGGACCTGGCTTCGCAGCCGCATGGGGGGCTGGAAATCGCTTATCCGCCCGTGATCCATCGGCCACGGGCCGCCGATCAGATTGATTCCGTTCGCTTTTGTCTTTCCGCGCCCGGAACTCTGGACCTAGATTGGCAGGAAATCCGGTCCGGCAAGACCGACAAGAACCAAAAGGCAGGAACCCCCACAGGTGAAGATTTTTTCCGGCAAGCCGTTGTCGCAGCTTTTGCAGGGCAGCAGCCCGAAGCCCCTCCAGCCTGCGCCGCTGGAGACTGGTGTGACCGCGCCCGAAGCCTTGCCGGAAGCCGATGTCATCGTCGCAGCGGAAGCCGCGGCCGAGGATGCGCCCGCAAGGAAGCGCAGTGCGCGCCGAACGGCGGTCGTCGCCGTTCCCGCGCCCGAACCTGCCCCCGATGCCGTCCGTCTGATCCCCATCCCCCGCATGGCCGCCGGTGGCCGTTGGCGGGTCGAGGCGATGCGGTCGCTGTCCGAGCCGCTTCTTTTGTGGTTCACCCGCGGCCAGGGCCGGATCACCGTCGGCGGCGTCACACGCGGTTATGGCGCACATAACGCCGTCTTCATCCCCGCAGGCGTCATGCATGGCTTCGAAGTCGGCCCGCAAACCTTTGGCACCGCGCTGTATTTCGGGCGCGACAGCACTGTCACGCTGCCGAAGATGCCCCAGCACCTGCGCATCCGCGAAGTGGCGCCGCAGGCGGAACTGACGATGATCCTCGACGCCATCCAGCGCGAGATCGAAAGCGACCGTCCCGCCCATGACCGCGCTGCGCGGCACTATCTGGGCCTTCTGGGCGTCTGGGTGGAACGGCAGGCGGCAATCGCCGAAACCGACAGCCCGCGCCCCGATGCCGCACGCCGTCTGGCCAGCCGCTATGCTGAACTGCTGGAACGCGATTTCCGGTCGGGACAGGGTGTCAACCACTATGCCCGCGCCCTAGACGTGACGCCCACCCACCTCACGCGGGTCTGCAACCAGACCTGCGGGCGGTCAGCCTCCGACCTGCTCCATGACCGGGTGATCTTCGAGGCCCGCAAACTGCTGACCGAAACGAAACTGCCGGTCGCCGCCATCGCCGATACGCTCGGCTTCACCTCGGCCGCCTATTTCACCCGCGCCTTCCAGACCCGCACCGGCAAGACCCCTTCGGCCTTCCGCAGGCAAGGCTGATCCCCGCCCCCCTCGCGCCGGCAACCGCGCCGGACGAGGGTCGGTTTCCGCCGCCCGCGACCAAAATCTGCGTTGACGCAAGGTCTTTATCCATGCCCAAATCGCCCGAGCGACAGGGCCAGGAAAAAGAAATGGCCTGCCAGAAACTGGCAAGAGCCCCGGTTGCTGTCGACATGCCCGCGCGTATCACCCAGGGAGAGACGACATGACCCAAGACTTCTCGACCGAAAAGCTGCATCCCGGCGTCCGGCTTTATGCCGACGAATGCCTGAAGGGACAGCTTAGCCGACGCGAGTTCCTCACCCGGGCCTCGGCTCTGGGCGCAAGCTCGGTCGCGGCCTATGCGCTCTTGGGCCTTGCCGCCCCCGAAGCCCGCGCCGAAGAACCGAAGAAGGGCGGCACGCTCCGCATGAACATGGAAACCCGGCCCGGCAAGGACCCGCGCATGTGGGACTGGTCGGAACTGGCGAACTTCGCCCGCGGCTGGCTGGATTACCTGGTCGAATACAACAACGACGGCTCCTTCCGCGGCATGCTTCTGGAAAGCTGGGATGTGAACGCCGACGCCACCGAATATACGCTTCATGTCCGCAAGGGCGTGAAGTGGAACAACGGCGACGACTTCACCGCCGATGACGTGGTCAACAACATCACCCGCTGGTGCGACAGCACGGTCGAAGGCAACTCGATGGCGACCCGCGTGGGATCGCTGATCGACGAAGGCACAAAGAAGGCCCGCGACGGCGCGATCACCGCGACGGATGCCAATACCGTGGTCCTGAAGCTCAGCGCGCCCGACATCACCATCATTCCGGGCTTTGCCGACTATCCGGCCGCGGTGGTCCACAAATCCTATACCGACGGCGACACCGCCGCCAATCCGATCGGCACCGGCCCCTACCTGCCCGAGGTGAACGAGATCGGCAAGAAACAGGTGCTGGCCCTGAACAAGGATCACACCTGGTGGGGAACGGCGGTGTATGGCGGGCCTTACCTCGACAAGATCGAATACATCGACCTTGGCACCGATCCGGCCGCGGTCTTCGCCGCCGCCGAAGCCGACGAGATCGATGCGACCTACCGAACTGAGGGCGATTTCGTGACCGTGTTCGATGGGTTGAACTGGAAGAAATCCGAAGCCGTCACCGCCGGAACGCTTGCAGTCCGCTTCCATCAGGCCGCGGCGCCCTATGACAACAAGGACGTGCGCAAGGCGCTGCAACTGGCGGTCGACAACAACGTCGTGCTGGATCTGGGCTATGCCAACATGGGGACCATCGGCGAAAACCACCACGTCTGCCCGATCCACCCGGAATACGCCAAGCTGCCGCCGCTGACGCCCGATCCGGCGAAGGCCAAGGAAATGATCGCGGCAGCCGGTCACGCGGATACGGAATTCGAGCTGATCTCGCTGGACGACAACTGGCAGAAGAACACCTGCGACGCGGTGGCGGCCCAGATCCGCGACGCCGGCATCAAGATCAAGCGCACGATCCTTCCAGGCTCGACCTTCTGGAACGACTGGCTGAAATATCCGTTCTCGGCCACGGAATGGAACATGCGGCCCCTGGGCGTGCAGGTTCTGGCCCTGGCCTACAAGGGCGGCGTGGCCTGGAACGAATCCGCCTACAACAACCCGGAATTCGACGCCGAACTGTCGAAGGCGCTGGCGATCTCGGATGTCGATACCCGCCGCGAAAGCATGGCCAAGCTGGAAAAGATGATGCAGGACGATGGCGTCGTCATCCAGCCCTACTGGCGGTCAATCTACCGCCACGCCAAGGAAAACGTCATGGACGCCGAAGCGCACGCGACCTTCGAACACCACCATTACAAGTGGTGGCTGAACGCCTGACTCCGGGCCCACGACCAAAGCAGGCGCCGCGCGAGACCCTTCCCGCGCGGCCCTTCCCGTCGGCAAACGCCGCGATCCTCCGTCGCGGCGCGTCATGAGGGATCGGATCGACCGAAATGCTTTATTTCCTTCTTCGGCGGGTGGTGACGATGATCCTGACGGCGCTGTGCCTGACCTTCATCGTCTTCTACCTGACCAACCTGCCACCCAACCTGGAAAAGCTCGCCAAGGCCGAGGGCAACGCCCGCATGGGCGATGCCGAGGTCGTAGGCTGGCTTGACAAGAACGGCTTCACGCGACCGATCCTTGTCCGCTACGGCGAATGGCTGGGCGTCGCGCCGGGGTTTCACCGCACCGATGACACGGGCCTGACCACCGGGCGCTGCATCGCCCGCGGCACGGACCCGGCCACGGCGCCCCGGTTCTGCGGCGTCCTGCAAGGAAACTGGGGAAACTCCACCGTCTTCCGCCAGCCCGTCCAGCAGGTGATCGCCACCAGCCTGTCGCTCACGGGGATGCTGATGTTCTGGGTCATGGCCCTGATGGTGCCCGCCTCGCTGCTGATCGGGGTGCTGGCCGGGATGCGCGAAGGCTCGCGCCTTGACCGCACGCTTTCAACCCTGTCGATCACCACCACGGCCACGCCCGAATACGTCTCGGGCGTGATCCTTATCGTGGTCTTTTCCTCGTCCCTCGTCGGGCTGAAGTGGTTCAAGGGCAATGCCACCGGCGCGATGGAGCATGCGACCTTCGAGAATTTCTTCCTGCCGGTCCTCACCATCGCCCTTTACGGCATCGGCTACATCGCCCGCATGACCCGCGCCAGCATGGCCGAGGTGATGACATCGCAATACATCCGCACCGCGCGGCTGAAGGGCGTGCGCTTCCGCAATATCGTCCTGCGACACGCGCTCAGGAACGCGCTGATTGCCCCCTTCACGGTCATCATGCTGCAGTTTCCCTGGCTTCTGAACGGCGTGGTGATCGTGGAGACCCTGTTTTCCTACAAGGGCTTTGGCTGGACGCTGGTGCAGGCGGCGGGCAACAACGACATCGACCTGCTCCTGGGCTGTTCCGTCGTGGCGGTGCTGGTGGTGCTTGTGACCCAGCTCATCTCGGACGTGGGCTACGTCTTTCTCAACCCGCGGATCAGGGTCAGCTGATGGATCCCCTGTCCTGGACCGACATCTTCGTATCAATCCTGCGGCAGTTCCTGCCGGTCTGGATCGCGCTTGTCGTCACCTTCGCGCTGTCGATCCGGCTCAAGCGCCGCCTTGGCCTTTACGGCAAGCTCTTCGACAGCATCCCGGGCATGATTGGCCTCGCCATCGTCTTCTTCTGGGTCTTCACCGCCCTCTTTGCCGAATTCGTCATCACCCATGATCCCCTGGTCCAGATCGCCGGCCTGAAGAACAAGGCGCCGGGAACCCCTGCCCCGGGGGATCGCGGCTGGTACCTGCTTGGGGGCGACAACCTCGGCCGCGACGTGTTTTCCCGCGTCGTGATGGGCGCGCGCCGGGTGCTGTCGATCTCGCCCGCGGCGACGGTCTTCGCCTTCATCGTCGGCTGCACGCTGGGCCTGCCCGCGGGCTACATCGGCGGCAAGCTCGACGCCGTGCTGACCTTCATCGCCAACCTCGTCCTCGCCTTTCCGGTGATCCTGCTCTTCTACCTGCTCGTCACGCCGGAAATCCGCGACACCGGCATCCCTGTCATCATGGCGGCAGTCCTGTTTCTCTTCCCGGTGGTCTTCTTCGCCACCCTCCTCAACAGCCGCTTCCACTTCCAGCCCATGCGCCGCAACCTCTACGTCGGCGTGACGTTGGCGCTTGGCCTCTGGGCCTGGTCGGGGCTCGCCTTCAACGCCGATCCGCTCGGCGTCTTCCGAATGGACCCGAACCTTCTCAATGTCTTCGTCTCGGTCGTTTTCGTGAACGCACCCACGGTCTTCCGCATCGTGCGCGGCCTGACGATGGACATCCGTTCGCGCGATTATGTCGCCGCCGCGCAGACCCGGGGAGAAGGCCCCTGGTACATCATGCTCTGGGAAATCCTCCCCAATGCCCGCGGCCCGCTGATCGTCGATTTCTGCCTGCGCATCGGCTACACGACCATCCTCCTCGGCACGCTCGGGTTCTTTGGCCTCGGCGTCTCGCCCGAAAGCCCCGACTGGGGCTCGACCATCAACGATGGCCGCAAGCTCCTGACCATCGCCCCACATCCCGCCATCGTCCCCGCCCTTGCCCTGATGAGCCTCGTTCTTGGCCTCAACATGCTGGCCGATGCCCTGCGCGAGGAAAGCCTGAAGGACTGATCCCGATGCCGCTTCTTCTTTGAAGAAATACTCCGGGGTCCGGGGCAGCGCCCCGGCCTTGAACATGACAGGAGACGACGATGACCGACTCCACGCAAATCCCCATCCTCGAGATCCAGAACCTCTCGATCTCCTTCTTCACGCGGGCCTTGGAAATCCCGGCGGTGATGGATTTCTCCTGCACCGTCATGCCGGGCGAAGCGATGGGCCTCGTGGGCGAATCCGGGTGCGGCAAATCCACGGTCGCGCTCGGCATCATGCGCGACCTCGGTCGCAACGGGCGCATCACCGGCGGCAAGATCCGATTCAAGGGCCGCGATCTGACCACCATGACCGATGCCGAGCTTCGGGGCATCCGCGGCAGCCAGATCGCGATGATCTACCAGGAACCGATGGCCAGCCTGAACCCGGCGATGAAGATCGGCGCGCAACTGGCCGAAGTGCCAATGATTCACCAGGGCATGTCGCGGTCCGATGCCTGGGCGCTGGCCCGCCAGATCGTCGCTGACGTGCGCCTGCCCGACCCGGACCGGATATTGAAATCCTACCCGCACCAGCTTTCGGGCGGCCAGCAGCAGCGCATCGTGATCGCCATGGCGCTGATGTCGAAACCCGCGCTCCTGATCCTCGACGAACCGACCACCGCGCTCGATGTCACGGTCGAGGCCGGGATCGTCGATCTGGTCAAGGATCTGGGCGCGAAATACGGCACCTCGATGCTGTTCATCAGCCACAACCTTGGCCTCGTGCTTGATGTCTGCGACCGGCTTTGCGTGATGTATTCCGGCGAGGCGGTCGAAAAAGGCGCCGTCCGCGACGTCTTCGACCGGATGCGCCACCCCTATACGCAGGCGCTCTTCCGTTCGATCCCGCTTCCCGGCACCGACAAGAATGCGCGCCCGCTGGTCACCATTCCCGGCAACTTCCCCCTGCCCCATGAACGCCCGCCCGGCTGCAACTTCGGCCCCCGCTGCGATTACTTCGCCGCCGGGCGCTGCGATGCGGCCAAGGTGCCGATCCTGCCGGTCGAGGGCGACGACCGCCATGAAAGCCGCTGCCTGCGGATCGACGAAATCGACTGGTCCGCCCCACCCAGCGCCGCCGCCCGGCATGCCCGCGCGCCCGTCGGGGACGTGGTTTTGCGGATGGAGGACTTGCGCAAATACTACAAGGTCGGCTCCGGCAGCTTCGGGGGTGGCGAGGCGCGGGTGGTGAAGGCCAATGAAACCATCAGCTTCGATGCCCGCCGCGGCGAGACGTTGGCCATCGTCGGCGAATCCGGCTGCGGGAAATCCACGCTCGCCAAGGTGCTGATGGGCCTTGAAACCGCGACTGCCGGCCAGATCCTGCTCGACGGGCAAGAGGTTCAGCAGACCCCGATCGAGGCCCGCCCGACCAGCCTCGTCTCGGGCCTGCAGATGGTCTTCCAGAACCCCTTCGACACGCTCAACCCCTCGATGACCGTCGGCCGGCAGATCATCCGCGCGCTCGAGGTCTTCGGCCAGGGCGACAGCGACGCCGCCCGGCAGGCCCGGATGCTCGAACTGCTGGACCTGGTGAAGCTGCCCCGCGCCTTTGCCGACCGGATGCCGCGCCAGCTTTCGGGCGGGCAGAAGCAGCGGGTCGGCATTGCGCGGGCCTTCGCGGGCGGCGCGAGGGTGGTGGTGGCGGATGAACCCGTCTCGGCGCTTGATGTTTCGGTCCAGGCGGCGGTGACGGACCTGCTGATGGACATCCAGCGCCAGAATGGCACGACGCTTCTGTTCATCAGCCACGACCTGTCGATCGTGCGCTATCTGAGCGACCGGGTTCTGGTCATGTATCTGGGCCATGTCGTCGAACTGGGCAGCACCGATCAGGTCTTCGCGCCGCCCTATCACCCCTATACCGAGGCGCTTTTGTCCGCCGTTCCCGTGGCCGACACCCGCATCCACAAGGAACGGATCGTGCTGGAGGGTGAAATCCCCTCGGCCATGGCGCCGCCGCCGGGATGCCCTTTCCAGACCCGCTGCCGCTGGAAATCGCATGTCCCGGACGGTCTTTGCGATCGCGTCTTGCCGCCGATGCGGGAACTTGCGCCGGGACATACGTTCAAGTGCCACCTTTCCGATGCCATGCTGGCACGGATGCGACCGGTGATCCGAAGCGCGGCAGGCGAAACGGCAGCAGAAGACCAGACGGCCCGGTAGGCTCCACCCGGGCGCCGGTCCCGCGCTTGAAGGCGGCAAGTCCGGGCGCCCCCGCCTCGGCCGCGCCCAGATCGAGCATGCTGTATCCTGCGGTCCGCAGATCCAGCATCGCCTGCCACAGCATCAGGCGATGCGCTTCGGTCGCCCGCGCCGCCCCGGACGAGACCGCGATGTGATAGCTGGCCCAAGGGTGGTGGAGCAGAAAAAGCGCCCCCGCCACCAGGTCATCGCCACGCCAGGCCCGGTAAAGCCGCATGTCGCGCGGGTTGCAGGCCGCCCAGGCATGGAGGAACCGCCCCGGCAAGGCCCGGTATCCCCTTCTGCGCTGCTGCGTCGCATCCGCCGCCAATATCCAGTCCAGATCGGCAGGCGTGGGGCAGACTGCCTCGATCCGCACCGCCGAAGCTTCCCCCTTGCGCAGCCGGTTGCGCCAGCTTTGGCTCAAGCTCCGGCGTTGCTCGTCCGGTGCGAGCAGCGGCAGGATCGCCAGATCCCGATTTCCCGCGATCCGCATCCCACCTTCCCCCGGCGCGACCAGCGGTCCGGTCGTTCGCGCCAGCCCCGCCAGCAGCCGCGCCCGCATCGCTGCATCACTGTCACCGCGCCATACCGGCCCCCGGATCGCAACCGTAATCCCGAGCCGTCCCCAGCCCCGGCCGATCAGCAGCACCTGTCCTTGTGGTTTGCCGCCCTCCCACAGCTCGACCCGCCGCACCCGCGCCCCCAACCGCCGCAAGACACGGCCATATCCCGGCGATTGCTGCAGGGGAACCCAGTCCGAGGCGCGCGACAGGGGAATCTCTTCAATCCGCATGGAAGCTGTTTGGCACCAGCAGGTTAACGGCGGCTGAAGCCAAGCCAGCTTATTGCGACACGCCTGCGAAAATCGGCACTCTGTGCATTCACTATTTCGACTATATTGGCAGAAATTCAGATCGATTTCTGGGATATTTCTTCATTTTTCACTCAATTCCGGCTTCCAAAGGCCGCTTGGAGCCGACCGATGCATCTGCTCCTTCGAAGTCACTCGAGGTTGCGACAGCAACTCATTCAAAATAATATGTTTCATCTGGAAAAGCCCGCCAGAACACCGCGAACCAGAAAACGCTGCAATCCAAGGAACACAGCGACAGGCAGGGCGATGGACACGAAGGTCGATGCCGCCAGAATCTCCCACTCTCCGCCATGCGAGCCGATCAGGTTCAGAAGCTTTCCGGTCAGCACCAGCCTTTCATCCTGCGGTCCAAGGAAAACCATCGCGACCAGCAGGTCGTTCCATGTCCAGACGAACTGGAACGTGCCGAACGCTGCCAGGGCCGGAAAGGACAGCGGCAGCACGATCCGGGTGAAGATCCGATGGTCGGACAACCCGTCCAGCCTTGCGCTTTCGATGATTTCGCGTGGCAAGGCCGCCATCGCCTTGTGCAGAAGATGGATCGCCAGCGGCAAGGCGAACCCGGTATGGACGAACCAGATGCCGATGTAGGTTTTCGCATCAACCTCAATGGCTTGTCCGATGTTGTTGTGGAAGGACAGCAAGGGGATCAGCGCCATTTGCAACGGCACGACCATTAGCCCGACCAGACCGATTACCAGCAGGCGCCGCCCCGGAAAGCGCAGCCAGGCCAACGCATGACCGGCATAGGCGGCGATCAGCATCGGGATCAGTGTCGAGGGCACCGCGACCAGGACCGAGTTCACGAGCGACCGCAAAAACCCGCCGGAGCCCAGCACCTGGCGGTAATTCTGCAAGGTCAAGGTCGCCTGTGTCCGGGCAGCGAAGAAGATCCGCTGCCCCGCCTCTGACGGGGGGCGATCAGAGGTCAGAAGGTAGCTGCCATCCTTCCGCACGCCAAGGCGGCCTCCATCCGGCAGGTCTGCGGTGCTATCCGCGACGAAAGCCGCCGGCGCTTTGGAGCTGATGCCGAAGGCAAGGACTTCGCCCGTTCCGGCCCCGAAGACCCGGCCTTGCTGGCGGAACCGCCCGCCCGTTTCGACCCACGCCCCCTCTGCCCGGACCATGCCCTGCCGCGTGGCGGGGGCGAGCGATGTCCACCAGCCGGAGGCGGCGACCTCCTCCCCGGAACGCAATGAGGTGATGAAAAGCCCGAGCATCGGCAGCGACCACAGGACCACGGCCAAAGCCACCGTCGCATGGACGATCCAATGGGCGGGGCGCGGGCGACGGCGCATTCTACGCCCCCTTCCGGTCCCGCGCCGCAGCGCGCAGGGACCACAGCAGGATCGGGACGACCATCCCCATCAGCAGAAGGGCAACCGCCGCCCCGCGCCCGAAGTCCCCACCCCCGCGGAACATCCAGAGGAACATCACATTGGCCAGCACATTGCTGTTCCACTGGCCGTTGGTCATCGCCAGAACGATGTCGAAAAGCTTGAGGACCACCAGGGCAATCGCGATCCAGACCGCGAGGATCGCCGACCCGATCTGCGGCGCCTGGATCTGCCAGAAGATCTGCACCCCTGACGCGCCGTCCAGCAGCGCTGCCTCGACCGTCTCTTCGGGAATGGCGCGCAGGGCGGCAAGCAGCAGCATCATCGCAAAGCCCGTCTGCGTCCAGATGAGGATCGCCATCAGGAAAAAGCCGTTCCAGAACGGCATCGCGATCCAGGCCTGCGGCGCGCCGCCCGCCCAGGTGACGATCGCGTTCAGAAGCCCGATCTGCGCGGCATCGGGGGGGCGGTAGCTGTAGACGAATCGCCAGATCACGGCGGCAGCCACGGTAGACACCGCAGTGGGCAGGAAGATCAGCATCCGTGCGGCACCACCCCACCAGATCCGGTCGGTCAGCGCGGCAAGGACAAGCCCCAGGCCCGTCGCGATCCCCGGCACCACCAGAAGCCAGAGACAGCTGTTCAGCATCGCCCGGCGGACGTCTTCGTCCCGCGTCAACCAAAGAAGGTTCTGAAGGCCGACAAAGCCGCTGCCATCCGGCCCGTGGAACGAAAGCCAAACCGTCGTCAGCACCGGATAGATCAGGTAGAGCGTGAGGAAAAAACCGGCCGGGGCCAGAAACAGCCAGGGCCGGATGCGCCTTGCAACGGCGGATCGCTTTCGCGCCAAAGCGTCCAGCGCGCGGTTGCCGCCCCAGAACCAGAGAAGGCAACCGCCGAGGCAAAGCCCAAGCATTGCCAGCGCCGCCCCCGCCTGATCAAGGCCACCCTGCTGCAAGACTGCCTGCTGCATCTCAGTCGATTTCGTCCCAGACCTTCTGGATGCGCTCCGCGACCTCGCCCGCGCTTGCGCCGCCGACGTAATCGACCATCCCGGTCCAGAAGGCGCCCGTCCCCACCGGCCCCGGCATGAGGTCGGACCCGTCGAAGCGGAACGTCGTCGCCTTCAGCAGGATATCCCCCTGCTTTCGCGCGGCATCGCTGGCGTAGGTGCCGGGATTGACGCCCAGATGCGGGGTGAGGAAGCTTTTCTGCGCCATCCAGACTTCATGCGCGATGGGGGTCTTGAGGAATTCGACGAAGGCCCGCGCGGTCGGGCTGTCTTTCGTGATGACGGCAAGCGTTCCCGAACCAAGCACCGGCTTGCCCAGGTTGTCCGAAGCGGGGGCCGGGAAATAGAAGAAATCGACGTCCCGCCCCAGCCGAACGCCCTCTGGCAGGTATGAGGCTATGAAAGACGCCTGCCGGTGCAGGTAGCAGCGTGGCGGCGCAGCAAAAAGCCCGGCCGGACTGTCGCGGAAATCCGTCATTCCCACGGCCATCGCCCCGCCGTCGACAAAGCGGTCGGTGCGGGCGAACCAACCGAATGCCTCGATGGCGGCAAGGACCGCCGGATCGGTGAAGGGGATCTCGCCCCGGACCCATTTGTCATAGGTCTTTGGCCCGGCGGTTCGCAGCATGAGATCCTCGACCCAGTCCGTCGCGGGCCAGCCCGTCGCGCCGCCCGAGCCAAGGCCGATGCACCAGGGTGTCGCGCCATCGGCGGCGATGCGTTCGGTCAGCGCACGCAGGTCTTCAAGCGTTTCAGGAACCTGATAGCCCGCGTCGGCGAAGGCATCCGGGACATACCAGACAAGCGATTTCAGCTCGACCTTGTAGGGAAACCCGTAAAGCGCCAGGGCACCATCCGGGCCTTGATAGGTGCCAAGATCGGCCCAGCTTTCCCCTGCGGCATAGTTCGCCGCAAGCCAGTCGCGGTTTTCCTCGCCCAAGGGCACCAGGAACCCGCGCCGCGCCAGATCGCCGATCAGGCCGGGCTGCGGCAGGATGGCGATGTCGGGCGGGCTGCCGCTTTGGGTATCGATGACGATCTGCTGTTCATAAGTCTCGGATGAGGCATAATCGACCGACACGCCCGACGCCGCGCTGAAATAGGCGAGGACGTTCTGGAAGAGCCGCGCATCCTCGCCGCGCCAGGGGCCGAAGATGCTCAGGGGTGGGCCATCAAGTGTGTAGCGATGGTCGAAGGCCTCGTAGCTGTCCCAATGGAACCGGGGATCCGCGCCGGGGGGAAACAGCAGGTCTGCCCCGCAGAGGGCGGATGGCAGCCCCAGCGCCACCCCCGCAACCATGCCCGAAATGACCCTGCGCCCGACCGCTGTCCTGTCCAAATTACCATCCTGAAATCATTGGCCGGGGTGAACCCCCGCGAAATGCAACTAGAGGATGCAAGGTCGGCCCGGATCGCACCTCTGTCAACGCCGGGACAGGGGAAAGGGGCCGAAGTGTCACAGACCCGCAACGGCAAGGCTTGGCTTGCGGCAGGGATCGAAACCATCCTATCACCCGGTTGTCTCCGCCGTTCCGGGCCGAAGGAAACCGCCATGCCCGCACAGCCCCTGTCCAGCACTGACGTGAGCCTCCTGGCAGATCTGGGCGGCACCAATACCCGCGTGGCACTGGCCCGGGGGCGCGAAGTCTTGCGCGACACGATCCGCCGCTATCCGAACGCGCATTATCCCGATCTTCACGCCGTCCTTCGCGACTATCTGGCATCCTTGGGCGAGGTGTCCTGCGCGGGCGCCTGCGTGGCCGCCGCCGGCCCGGTGCGCGACGGCGTGGCAACGATGACCAACCTTGACTGGACGGTGGACGAGGCGTCGCTGGCGAAAACCACCGGCGCGAAGACAGTGGCCGTGCTGAACGATCTTCAGGCGCAGGGCCATGCGCTGGGGCATCTGGGGCCTGACGCGCTTGCGACGGTGGTCGAGGGGACCGCCCTCCCCCGCCCCGACGCGTCGCGGCTGGTGATCGGGGTCGGGACCGGCTTCAACGCCGCGCCGGTCCACGAGGCGCCGGGGGGCCGTCTGGTCGTGGCGTCGGAATGCGGACACGCAAGCCTGCCGGTCCGCGACAGCAACGACCTTGGTCTTTCGAACTTCGTCAAGGCGGCCCACGGCTTTGCCGGGGTCGAGGACGCGCTGTCGGGCCGCGGGCTGGAACGGATCTACGCCTGGCGCGCCTGCGAACGGGGCGCCCCCCGCGAACGACCCGCGGCAGAGATCATGAAGGGCCTTGCCGATGGGTCGGACCCCGTCGCCATCGAGACAGGAGAGGTCTTCGCGCGCCTGTTTGGCAATGTCGCGGGCGACCTTGCACTGATCCACCTGCCCTTCGGCGGCATCTACCTGATCGGCGGCGTGGCCCGCGCCATGCAGCCCTATTTCACGCGTTTTGGTTTCGCGCGCGCCTTCCGCGACAAGGGTCGCTTTTCGTCCTTCATGGAAAGCTTTTCCGTCCATGTGATCGAGGACGACTATGCCGCGCTGACCGGCTGCGCGGTCTACCTCGACCAGTTGCGCAGCCGGGGATAAGCCCCGCTCCTTGGCGCAGGATGGCTGCGCCTGCCGCCCGAAGGATCCTGTTGCCTCTGGACAGGTGAAAGCCTATGTCAGCAGGACAGCTTCCGTCAGGGGGAATACCCGTTGCGCGACCTCAAGATCCCCGATCAGCGCCATCCTGAAAAGGCCCACCGCCCGGATCAGGACCAACCCAAGAAACCGTCCTGGATCCGCGTCAAGGCGCCGACCTCGCAGGGCTACAAGGACACGCGCGAGATCCTGCGCGAGAACAAGCTGGTCACCGTCTGCGAAGAAGCCGGCTGCCCGAACGTCGGCGAATGCTGGAGCGCGCGGCACGCGACCATGATGATCATGGGCGATATCTGCACCCGCGGCTGTTCCTTCTGCAACATCGCCACCGGCAAACCGGATGTGCTGGATGCGTTCGAGCCGGGCCGCGTCGCCCATGCCGTCCAGACGCTGGGGCTGAAACATGTCGTCATCACCAGCGTCGACCGCGACGATCTGGAAGACGGCGGCGCCGAGCATTTCGCCCAGACCATTCGCGCCGTGCGCCACCGCGCGCCGGAGACGACGATTGAAATCCTGACGCCCGATTTCCTGAAATGCGCCCCCTCGGCGCTGGAAACCGTGGTGGCGGCAAGGCCCGATGTCTTCAACCACAACCTTGAAACCGTTCCCGGCCTTTATCCGACGGTTCGGCCGGGGGCGCGCTACTTCGCCTCGCTCAGGCTCTTGCAGCGGGTGAAGGAACTTGATCCGACGATCTTCACTAAGTCCGGCATCATGGTGGGCCTGGGCGAGGACGCGCAGGGCGTGCGGCAGGTCATGGACGACATGCGCGCCGCGGATGTGGATTTCCTGACCATCGGGCAATATCTGCAACCGACGCCGAAGCACCACCGCGTCGACCGCTTCGTCACGCCCGAGGAATTCAAGGGCTATGAGACCGCCGCCTACGGCAAGGGCTTCCTGATGGTTTCGGCCACGCCGCTTACCCGGTCGTCCTACCACGCGGGCGAGGATTTCGCCCGACTGCGCGAGGCGCGTCTGGAAAAGCTGGGCCGCGCCTGATTGCCTCTAGCGGGCCTTCGGCGCCATGCGGAACACCGCGCCTTCGGTGACGGACAGGAACCAGATCGACCCGTCCGGGGCCTCGCGCACGTCACGCACCCGGCCGGTTTCCGGGCCTCGGATCCGTTCCTCGGCCCAGCCGCCGGGGCCCTTGGCATCCGGGTCCATGCGCGAGACGTAGTCGAACTTCAGGCTGCCAAGGAAATGGTCGTCCTTCCATTCCGGCCAAAGCTTGCCGGAATAGACGATATGCCCCGACGGCGCGATCGAAGGATCCCAGTAATGGCGCGGCTGCTCCATCCCTTCCTTCGCGCGGCCCTCTCCGATCGGGCTGTTGTCGTAGTTCTTGCCATAGGCGATCACCGGCCAGCCGTAGTTGCGGCCCGGCTCCAGCAGGTTGATCTCATCCCCGCCCTGCGCGCCATGTTCGCTTTCCCAGACCCGGCCTTCGCCGTCGAGGGCGAGGCCCTGCGGATTGCGATGCCCATAGGTCCACATCTGCGGCAAGGGGCCGGTCGCATCCGGGTTGTCGGCAGGCGCACTGCCGTCGCGGTTCATCCGCAGCACCTTGCCCCGCGCTGCCGCCTTGTCCTGCGCGGGCATCCCTTCGCCGCGCTCGCCGATGGTCAGCAGGATGGTGCCATCGGGAAGCTCGGCCAGCCGCCCGCCGAAATGCACCGGTGACTCTGTCGGATTGGGCATGGTCCAGATCACCCGCAGATCGCTTAGCCCGTCCGCCCCAAGTCGCGCCGCAGCCAGCGCGGTCGAGGCGCCCCCTTTTGCGGGCGCGGCAAAGGCAAAGAGGATTTCGCCCTTTTCGGCAAAGTCACGCGGGACCAGCACATCGAAAAGCCCGCCCTGCCCTTCGGCCCAGACCTTGGGCAGCCCCGCCAGACGCGCGCCCCTGCCGCCCCCCGCGGGATAAAGCGTCATGGCCCCGCCGCGTTCGGTCACCAGAAACCGCCCGTCCGGCAGGAACGCCAGCGACCAGGGTTCATCAAGCCCTTGCACAACCGCTGTCACCTCGACCGGGCCGGCGCTTGTCTCAAGGGTTGAGGCGCCCGCCGCGAAGGGCAGCAAGGCGATGAAAAGACAGGTTGAGAGCCAGGATTTGATCCGCATGAAACATCCTTTCCCAGCAGTCCACGCCGAACGCCCGCTCCGGCATCATGCCATGTTGGGCGGGACGATTATCCGCAAAACGCACGGTTTCTAGGCGCTTTTCTTTTAATCCCTGCCGATCTAGGGTCACACAGGACCTCAATCAACGAGTCCAGCAATTTAAGCGACGTGGGAGTACCGTTCATGAAGAAACTACTGCTGGCCACTGCGGCCTGCGCTCTGGCCGCGGGTGCCGCCTCGGCTGCCGAGGACGTGAAGCTTGGCATCATCTTCGGCTTCACCGGACCGCTGGAATCCATCACGCCGAACATGGGTTCCGGCGCGGAACTGGCGATGAAGGAAGTCAGCGATTCCGGCAAGCTTCTGGACGGAACCAAGGTGACAGGCGTGCGCGCGGATTCGACCTGCGTCGATTCGGCTGCCGCCACCGCTGCGGCGGAACGTCTGGTGACCTCGGACAAGGTCGCGGCCATCGTCGGCGCCGACTGTTCGGGCGTGACCGGCGCGATCCTGTCGAACGTCGCCATCCCGAACGGGCTTGTGATGATCTCGCCCTCCTCCACCTCGCCCGGTCTTTCGACCGTCGAGGACAAGGGCCTGTTCTTCCGCACCGCGCCCTCGGACGCGCGCCAGGGTGAAGTGCTGGCCAAGATCCTGAAGGATCGCGGCATCAACGAAGTGGCGATCACCTACACCAACAACGACTACGGCAAGGGCCTGTCGGACAGCATCAAGACCGCCGTCGAAGCCGAAGGCGGCAAGGTCACGGCCGTGACCGCGCATGAAGACGGCAAGGCCGATTACTCGGCCGAAGTCGGCGCGCTGGCCTCGGCCGGTGGCGAGGCGCTGGTGGTTGCGGGCTATGTCGATCAGGGCGGCGCAGGCATGATCCGCGCGGCGCTGGACAGCGGCGCCTTCACCAAGTTCATCCTGCCGGACGGCATGTATGGCACCGTTCTGGAAGAAAAGTTCGGCAAGTCGCTTGATGGCTCCATCGGCACCGTGCCGGGATCGGACAGCCCCGGTGGCGCAACCTTCGTGCAGATGGCCAAGGACGCCGGTTTCGACGGCACCTCGTCCTACGCGCCCGAAAGCTATGACGCGGCGGCGCTGATCATGCTGGCGATGCAGGCGGCGGGTTCGACCAAGTCGGCGGACTTCGTCGGCAAGGTGATGGACGTGGCCAACGCGCCGGGCGAAAAGATCTATCCGGGCGAACTGGCCAAGGCGCTGGACCTGCTGAAGGAAGGCAAGGACATCGACTACGTCGGCGGTTCGGCCGTGGAACTGATCGGCGCGGGCGAAGCCGCGGGCAGCTACCGCGAATATGAATTCAAGGACGGCAAGATCGAAACGACTGGCTACCGTTAAGGTTTTCCAGTAACGCCGACAGCGGCCCGGAGCAATCCGGGCTGCTTTTCGTATCAAGACGCACCCGCGCAAAGCGGGGCACATTGGGGGAACGGACCGTGACGATGATTGTCGTCGAGGACCTGTGTAAACAATTTGGCGGCTTTCGTGCCGTCGACGGTGCATCGCTGGAAATCGCCAAGGGCTCGATCACCGGGCTGATCGGCCCGAACGGCGCAGGCAAATCCACCCTGTTCAACGTCATCGCCGGGGTCTACGCGCCCACTTCGGGCCGGGTCATCATGGATGGCGAAGACATCTCGGGACTTGCCCCGCACGAATTGTTCCACAAGGGCCTTCTGCGGACCTTCCAGATCGCGCATGAGTTTTCATCGATGACGGTCAGGGAAAACCTGATGATGGTTCCGGCCCGGCAATCGGGCGAAACGCTCTGGAACGCCTGGTTCGGCCGCGCCCGCATCCGCGGCGAGGAAGCGGCCCTGCGCGCCAAGGCCGACGATGTGCTGGATTTCCTGACCATCTCGCATCTGGCCGATGAAAAGGCCGGGAACCTGTCGGGCGGCCAGAAGAAGCTTCTGGAACTGGGCCGGACCATGATGGTCGAGGCCAAGATCGTCTTCCTTGACGAAGTGGGCGCCGGCGTGAACCGCACGCTTCTGAACACCATCGGCGACGCCATCGTGCGGCTGAACCGCGAACGCGGCTACACCTTCTGCGTGATCGAACATGACATGGATTTCATCGGCCGCCTGTGCGACCCGGTGATCGTCATGGCCGAAGGCAAGGTGCTGGCCGAAGGCTCCGCGCAGCACATCATGGAAAACGAGGCCGTGATCGAAGCCTATCTGGGTCGGGGCCTGAAGAACAAGGTCAAGGCCGAGGTCGCCGCCGAAGCCGCCCGCAACGGATCGCACGGCGCGCAGCCGGGCCTTGGCGACGCGGGCCACATCGGGGGGCAGCCATGACCGAACCCTTCCTCATCGGTGAAAACATGACCGGCGGCTATGGCGCGGCCGACATCCTGCATGGCTGCACCCTGTCGGTGGACAAGGGCCAGATCGCAGTGATCGTCGGCCCGAACGGCGCTGGCAAGTCCACCGCGATGAAGGCGGTCTTCGGGATGCTGAAGCTGCGCGGCGGCTCGGTCCGCATCGGCGGCGAAGACATCACGCACCTCAGCCCGCAGGACCGCGTCGCCAAGGGCATGGCCTTCGTTCCGCAGACCCATAACGTTTTCCCGACGATGAGCGTCGAGGAAAACCTGGAAATGGGCGCCTTCCTGCGCCGCGACGATTTTCGCGGCACGATGGAGCAGGTCTATGCCCTGTTCCCGATCCTGAAGGAAAAGCGCCGCCAGAACGCGGGCGAACTGTCCGGCGGCCAGCGCCAGCAGGTCGCCGTGGGCCGGGCGCTGATGACCCAGCCCAAGGTGCTGATGCTGGACGAACCGACCGCCGGCGTCAGCCCGATCGTCATGGATGAACTCTTTGACCGCATCATCGAGGTGGCGCGGACCGGCATTTCGATCCTGATGGTGGAGCAGAACGCCCGCCAGGCGCTGGAGATCGCCGACAGGGGCTATGTGCTGGTGCAGGGCGCCAACCGCTTCACCGATACCGGGGCCGCGCTGATGGCCGACCCCGAAGTGCGCCGCACGTTCCTGGGAGGCTGAACCATGCTGTCGTCAAACCTGTCACGTCTTGCATCCGCTCCGGGCATCGCCAGCCTTCTGTGGCTGGCCCTTCTTGCGCCCGCCGCCGCCGCGCCGACCACGCTTTTGTGCAGCGTCGAGGGCAAGGAAGAGGTCGCCGCCCGGATCGAGGACCCCTGGGGCGATGCGCCGGTGCTTCAGGGCATGTCGGGGCCGATGGCCGTCACCCGGTTCATCCGCGGCACGACGGTGATCTTCGATGCCCGCCGCGAAGTGCTGTATTTCGAAAGGGGCACCCACGCCTTCGCCTACAGCTCGGTCGTCAAGGGCGGACCCACGCTTCGCGGCACCTGCGAGGAAGGTTCATGATCCGCCAGACCCTGGTCGCGGCTTTGCTGGGTGTGCTGCCTTTTCAGGCGGTGGCCTATGATATTGCCTGCCAGGTCGGAACGATCTGCGAAGGCCGCTCCTGCCACAAGGCCGAAGCCGGGATGCGCCTTGCGGTGCTGGTCGAACAGGCCGACGGCGCGGCGCCGGTCCTGATGTCGGACGCGGGCCCCGTCCACGCGCGCCGGTCGCAGACCGCCCATGGAGTGCGGTTCGACGGGCGCAACGCGCAAGGCACAGAGGAGGTCCTTGCCGCCGACATGACGGCGGGAACCTTCTCTTACCTGCGCCGGGGCGTCGGCGCGGGATCAGACATCACCTATCAAGGCACCTGCGCGGTGGTCCGATGACACCGGACACCGCAAGAGGCGCGCCCCGAAACGACTTGCTGCCCGGGGGGGCTGAATGGATCTTCTGAACGCGCTGGTCGCGCTTCTCAACTTCGTCGTCGTGCCGGCCACGGCCTATGGCGCGCAGCTGGCGCTGGGGGCGCTGGGGGTCACGCTGATCTACGGCATCCTGCGCTTTTCGAACTTCGCCCATGGCGACACGATGGCTTTCGGCACGGCGATCACCATCCTTTTCACCTGGTGGCTTCAGGCGCGGGGCATCGGTCTTGGCCCGCTTCCGACCGCGCTTCTGGCGCTGCCCACAGGCGTGCTGGCCACCGCGCTTCTGGTGATGGCGACCGACCGGGCGGTCTATAGGTTCTACCGCAAGGCCCGCGCCAAGCCGGTGATCCTGGTCATCGTCTCGATGGGCGTCATGTTCATCATGAACGGCCTCACCCGCTTCATCATCGGCGTCGGAGAGATCAACTTCACCGATGGCGAACGCTTCCTTGTCGACGCCAAATCCTTCCGCGAGGCGACAGGCCTGGCCGAAGGCCTGTCGATCCGCACCACCCAGGCGCTGACCATCGTGATCGCGGTGATCGCGGTGTCGGCTCTGTTCTGGTTCCTGAACCGCACCCGCGCGGGCAAGTCGATGCGGGCCTTTTCCGACAACGAAGACCTGGCGCTTTTGTCCGGCATCAACCCCGAACGCGTGGTCGCGATCACCTGGATCCTGGCCGGAACGCTGGCGACCCTGGCGGGCGTGCTTTACGGTCTGGATAAATCCTTCAAGGTTTTCAACTACTACCAGCTTCTTCTGCCGATCTTTGCCGCGGCCATCGTCGGCGGCATCGGCAACCCGCTGGGCGCCATCGCGGGCGGGTTCCTGATCGCCTATTCGGAAGTGGCCTTCACCTATGCCTTCAAGAAGGTGCTGGGCTATATCCTGCCCGAAAGCCTCGCGCCCGACGGGCTCGTGCAGCTTCTGTCCACCGACTACAAGCTCGCCGTCAGCTTCTCGATCCTGGTGATCGTGCTCTTGTTCAAGCCGACCGGGCTTCTGAAGGGGAAAACGATATGACCCTGAACCTGCGCAACATCCTTCTGTTCGGCGCGGTCGCCCTGCTTTTCGTGATCGAGGGGCAGACGGTCAGCTGGAACTCGGCGCTGTCGATCCTGAACGTCGGGCTGATCTCGGCCATCGTGGCCCTGGGCGTGAACCTGCAATGGGGCTACGCGGGGCTGTTCAACATCGGGGTCGTGGGCTTTTTCGCCCTGGGCGGCCTCGCGCCGGTGCTGATCTCCGGCCCTGCGCAGCCCGAAGCCTGGGCCGCAGGCGGGCCGCGCATCATCGCGGCCTTCGCGGTGGCGATCCTTGCCATCGTTCTGGCCGCCATCACCTACACCCGCACCACCGGCAAGCTGCGCGCTCTGGCAATGATCGCGATCCTGACGGTCGGGTTCCTTGGCTACCGGATGCTTTTCGATCCCGCCGCCGCCGCCATCGAGCAGGTCAGCCCCTCGACCGCCGGCAATATCGGCGGCCTTGGCCTGCCGGTGCTGCTGGCCTGGCCGGTTGGCGCGGTGTTCGCCGCCGCAGCCGCCTGGGTGATCGGCAAGACCGCGCTTGGCCTGCGGTCGGACTATCTGGCCATCGCCACGCTGGGCATCGGGGAAATCATCGTCTCGGTCATGAAGAACGAAGACTGGCTGGCGCGGGGCGTGAAGAACGTCATCGGCCTGCCCCGCCCGGTCCCCTATGAGGTCGACCTGCAGGCAAGCCCCGATTTCGTCGCCCGCGCCGCCGCCTGGGGCGTCGATCCGGTCACCGCCTCGTCGATCCTGGTCAAACTCAGCTATGCCGGCCTTTTTGCCGTGGTGCTGCTGGCGCTGGTCTGGCTGGGNNNNCACCCGCCGCCACCTGCAGATCTTCATCCTTGGCAGCGCGCTCTGCGGTCTGGCCGGCGCGATGATGGTGACGCTGGACGGTCAGCTCACGCCGGGCACCTACAACCCGCTGCGATACACCTATGTCATCTGGCTGATGGTCATCATCGGCGGGTCGGGGAACAACTGGGGCGCGGTTCTGGGCAGCCTGTTGATCTGGTATCTCTGGATCAAGGTCGAACCCTGGGGCCATGACATCCTGGCCTTCGCGACCTCGGGCCTGGCGGATGGATCGGCGCTGAAGCAGCACCTGCTTGATTCGGCGGCGCATATGCGGCTGATGACGATGGGGGTGATCCTGCTTCTGGTGCTGCGGTTCAGCCCGCGCGGCCTGATCCCCGAAAAATAGGCGCGAGAGGTCATCGCCAGAGAACCGATGCGGCCGGTGAACCCAGAGGGCTTCCCGGCCGCAGTCCTGTCCGGCGCCCCGAAAAGGTGTCGCAAACGACCGGGTCTTCTGTCCGATCCGACTTTCCGCCCCCGGCCAATCCCTGCATAAAGCCCGTGCAAGGAAAGGCCGCAGATGTTCGAGACCAACAATTTCCGCGCGAGCCTCTGGATGGTCGCGGCGATGGCGCTTTTCGCCTGCGAAGACCTGTTCCTGAAATGGGCCGCCGCCGCCCTGCCTGCGGGCCAGATCATCCTGATCTTCGGACTGGCGGGCGGGGTGATGTGGGGCGCGCTTGTCTGGCGGGCCGGGGTGCCGCTCT
Source organism: Rhodobacteraceae bacterium UBA6236 (assembly GCA_002440945.1). The sequence continues at coordinate 37,465 of DJWG01000117.1, forward strand.
TCGGTCGTGGCTTTCTTCACCCCATGGTCATGATCCGAAACCTGTCGGAAGCCTTGGGCAGCATGGCTTACCTGACTGCGCTGGCCGTGATCCCGCTGGCGACGGCGGCGGCGATCCTGCAATCGGCGCCGCTNNAGGTCGGCTGGCGGCGCTGGACGGCCATCGCTTTGGGCATGATCGGCGTCCTGATGATCCTGAGGCCCGGTGCCGAAGGGTTGTCGCTGGCGGCGATCATCGCGGTGCTGAGCGTCGTGGCGCTCAGCGCGCGTGACCTCGTCACCCGCCGCGTCTCGCGCGAAATCCACACCCTGCAACTGACAACCTGGGCCTACCTAGGCCTGATCCCGGCGGGGCTTGCGCTGATGTGGATCCAGGGCACCGCCTATCGGCCAGTGGACCTGGCGAACGGCCTTGGCCTTGCGGTGGCCTATTCCCTGGGCGCTGCGGGCTATTATGCCGTCACCTACGCCATGCGCATCGGCGAAGCGGCCGTGGTCGCCCCCTACCGCTACACGCGGATGGTCTTCGCGCTGATCCTGGCGATGGTCTTCCTGAAAGAACGCCCGGACCTATGGGTTCTGGGCGGCGCCGCCCTGATCATCCTCACCGGGCTTTATGCCCTTGCCCGTTCCCGCAACGTCGCCGTGACGCTGCAACCTTCCCCTGTTCCCGGAGACGGGATATAGAAACCGCGACCCAGCCCATCAGACGGAGATAAGCCCGATGAGCACGATCATTGACATCCACGCCCGCGAGATCCTCG
>DJWG01000088.1:0-212 GCA_002440945.1 Rhodobacteraceae bacterium UBA6236
CGGCCATCCAGCCCATCTGGCCGTGCCGTCCCTCGGCGACATAGGTCGCCAGCCGGGACGCCGCCTCGGGAATGGACGCAGGCGCGCAGATCCCCATGGCCGCAAACCCCTCGGCCCGCGCCTGTTCAGCGATCCGCAGCTTCAGCCCAGCCAATTCCACCGAAACACTCTTTCATCTTGGCCCAAGTATCCCACGGGGGTCCGGGGGTGTG
>DJWG01000088.1:314-2952 GCA_002440945.1 Rhodobacteraceae bacterium UBA6236
GCGGTTCCAGTCCACGTCCGAGATATAATCCAGCGCCGACAGATGCGCGGCGGCGGTGAAATCCGCCAGCGTCATCTCGTTCCCCGCCAGCCAGCGGCGCTGGTCCAGAAGCCAGCCGATGTAATCCAGGTGGAACTTGATCCGCGTCGCGCCGAACTTGACGTTCTTGCTGTCGGGATAGCCCTGCCCCATCACCTTCTTGTTCACCCGCTCGTACAGTAGCTTCGAGGTGACTTCCTCGTGGAACTTGTCGTCGAACCAGGAGCAAAGGCGTCGCACCTCATAGCGCGCCTCCGCCGAGCGCGGCATCAGCGCAGGCGTCGGCACGGTTTCCTCAAGGTATTCGCAGATCGCCTGGCTTTCGGTCAGGGTCCGGTTGTCGAGCTTCAGGATCGGCACCTTGCCGGCCGGGTTCCGGCGCAGGAATTCCGGCGATTGTTCCCAGTACCGCTCCTCGATCAGTTCGACCTCGATCTTCTTCTCGGCCAGCGTCAGGCGGACCTTGCGGCAGAACGGGGAAAGCGGAACGTGATAAAGGCGGGCCATTCGGAGTCTTTTCTTTCGGGGATTGCGACCCTGATACCGGTGCGGGCCGGGTGGATCAACTAGTCCTGGAAGCAGGAGGCGCGCCCATCGGCCGCAATCGTGTCGGCACCGGCGGCAATCTGCGCGGCGCGGCGCCGGACGATCGGCCCGGGGCGGTCGGCGCGGCGATCCTTCGGGTCGGGAAGCACAGCGGCAAGGCGCGCGGCCTCTGCCGCCGTCAGTTCGCTTGCGTCCTTGCCGAAGGCCGCGCGCGAGGCCGCCTGCACGCCGAAAACGCCCGGCCCCATCTCGGCCACGTTCACATAGACCTCAAGGATGCGGTGCTTGGTCCAGACCAGTTCCACCACCGGGGTGATCACCGCTTCCAGCGCCTTGCGGACCCAGCTGCGGCCCTGCCAAAGAAAGACGTTCTTCACCACCTGCTGCGTGATGGTCGAGGCGCCGCGGTTCGCGCCCTTGTCCAGCGCCAGCCGGATGGCGCGCATGTCAAAGCCCCAGTGCAGGCAGAAATTCGCGTCCTCGGCGGCAACGACCGACCGTGCGAAGGCCGGCGCGACATCCTCCAGATCGACCCATTCGCGGTCGAGCGGCCCGTAGCGCCAGCGTTCGCCCAGCATGGTCATGGTGACGGGTGGATTGATGACGGTGAAGATCACGACCAGCGCCAGAAGCCCGCCCGCGCCCCAAAGCGCGGCCTTCCCCAGAAGCGCCAGCGCCACATGCCGCAGCGCCGGCGGCGCGGGCGCGCGGGCCTTGGTCTTGCGGGGTTTCGCCCCTGAAGTCCCCTTGCCACTAGCGGATTTCGCACGCACGCGGCGCGGACGCGCGGGCGGCGCGTCGTCCGGGACATCGGGGTCATCTATCTGCGCCGGGTCTTCCATCGACAGACCTTAGCCACGCTTGACGCCATGGCGTCAAGCGTGGGGCGCCGGGCGGCGACTGCGGGTCAGGTCTGGTCGGGCGTGGTGCTGGCGGCGGGAGGCATGGGCGCCGCTGCGGCCTGCGCCTTGTCGAAAAGCGCCTTCCACGCCCCTTCGTCCGTGGTCGAAAGCGAGGTTTGCAGCACCCGGCCCTTCGACCGGAAGGTGCTCAACCGCTCCAACACCTTGTCGGCGGTCATCTTGCGCGACAGGATGAACACCGCCGAGCCGCCCGGTTGCAGGGACTGGCCCATCTCTTTCATGAAATCGTCGTTGACGCCCACATCGGTCAAGGCCCCCGACAGCGCTCCCGCGCCTGCACCCAGGGCCGCGCCCAGAAGCGGGTTGAGGAACAAAAGCCCGATCAATGCCCCCCACATGCCGCCGCCCGCCGCGCCGACGGCCGTCAGGTTCACCGGCTGGTGCAGCTTGACCGTGCCATCGGCTCCTCGGGTAACGACGACGACATCTTCCATGTCCAGAAGGTAGTCCTTTTGCAGGCGGACAAGTTCGGCCCGCAGGTCGAAGGCGGTGCTTTGGTCGTCAAAGGCTATGGCAATGAGATCGGACATGACTTTCCCCGTGGGTTGAATGCTGCGCACGCTGCGACAACGTCATTCGGCGGTGCGGGTTCCGGTAGTCACTGAAAAATGGAAAAAGGGCGCGCGTTTGGCGCGCCCTTCGCATGTCTGTTGCTTACTGCGCCGGAACGGCTTCGGCCTCGATCGTCAGCGGATGGGACAGGTGCACCAGCATTTCCCGCGGGCAGACCTGGATGAAGCGCGTCCGTTCGGTTTCCCAGTTGGCGAGGATTTCGCTGGCCTTGCGGCTGCCCGTCTCGGCCTGGTGGCGTTCGATCAGACCCTTCAGCTGTGCTTCCCAATGGGGGTGGGAAACCGGCGTCGTCACCAGGCTTTCAAGGTTCATGTAGTCCAGCGCCGTGCCATCGGCATCGTGGACATAGGCCATTCCGCCCGTCATTCCGGCGCCGAAGTTCGCACCGATGCTGCCCAGGATCACCGCAACACCGCCAGTCATGTATTCGCAGCCATTGGTGCCGCAGCCCTCGATCACCACCTTCGCGCCCGAGTTCCTGACCGCGAACCGCTCCCCCGCCCGTCCGGCGGCAAAGAGGTAGCCGTCGGTCGCGCCATAAAGCACGGTGTTGCCGA
>DJWG01000088.1:3028-3297 GCA_002440945.1 Rhodobacteraceae bacterium UBA6236
CACCGTCAGGTGGTCGGGTTGCAGGGAATTGCGCATCCCGAATTTGCGGACGATGTGGCTTGAGGCGCGGGTGCCAATGGTCCGGTGGGTGTTCCTGACCGCGTAGGACAATTGCATCTTCTCGCCGTCTTCAAAGAAGCGGTGGCCGTCCTTGACGATTTCGGCGTCAAGCGTATCGGGCACGGCGTTGCGCGGGCGCGAGCGGTCATAGACGATGCGGTTCCAGCCATCGACCGTGATCAGAAGCGGGTTCAGGTCCAGATCGTCCA
>DJWG01000022.1:0-849 GCA_002440945.1 Rhodobacteraceae bacterium UBA6236
TACGATGAAATGGTCGTCGGCCAAAGCGCCCGCCTGCTGCGCACCCTGAGCACCGCCGACATCCAGGCCTTTGCCGCCGTCTCGGGCGACACCAACCCGACCCACCTGAACTCGGACTACGCCAACGACTCATCCGATGGCGACCATGGTGGGTGTGGTCGGGGCCATGTCGGCCTTCTACCACGACTCGACCGACATCTCGGATCCCAAGCAGCGCGAGATCGCCTCGCACCGCCTGATCGCCAAGATGCCGACCATCGCGGCCTGGGCCTATAAGTACTCGATCGGCCAGCCGTTCGTCTATCCGCGCAACGATCTCGACTATGCGGCGAACTTCCTGCACATGTGCTTCTCCGTGCCGGCCGAGCCCTATCACGTCGACCCGATCCTGGCCCGCGCCATGGACCGGATCTTCACCCTGCATGCGGATCACGAACAGAACGCCTCGACCTCGACGGTGCGTCTGGCCTCGTCCTCGGGCGCCAACCCCTTCGCCTGCATCGCCGCCGGCATCGCCTGCCTCTGGGGCCCTGCCCACGGGGGCGCCAACCAGGCCTGCCTCGAGATGCTGAAGGAAATCGGCACCGTCGATCGCATCCCCGAATTCATCGCCCGCGCCAAGGACAAGAACGATCCGTTCCGTCTGATGGGCTTCGGTCACCGGGTCTATAAGAACTTCGACCCGCGCGCCAAGGTGATGAAGCAATCCGCCGACGAAGTGCTGGATCTGCTGGGGATCGAGGACAACCCGACCCTGCAAGTCGCCAAGGAACTGGAAAAGCAAGCTCTCGAAGATCCGTATTTCGCCGAGAAGAAGCTGTTCCCGAACGTCGACTTCTATTCGGGCAT
>DJWG01000022.1:885-1401 GCA_002440945.1 Rhodobacteraceae bacterium UBA6236
TACGTGGATATCGAAAACCGCTGAGCGCGGCGTTCGAACCGAAAAAAACAAACGTCCCGCGGTTTCGCGGGGCGTTTCGTTTTGGGAAGGTGAGGCACCCGTCTGTGGGTTAGTGACTGGCCGCCTTTCGCCCGGTCACCAGCCGCCACAGCGGCGCGATCGCCCTGGTCGCCACCGGCACCAGCAGCATGCCGAGCAGCAGCGCCAGCACACCGTCGATCGCCGCCGTGACGATCCATTCCACCGCCGCCGCGACGGCTTCGGGCGCCATCGCCCCCGCCGCCCCCGCGGCGTGATGGATCAGCTCTTCCGGCAGGTGCCAGCCAAGCTGACCCAGCCCGTGCACGATGATCGACCCGCCGACCCAGAGCATTGCCGCCGTCCCCACCGTGCTGAGCAGCCGCATGAACCCCGGCATCCCCCGCACCAGCCCGCGCCCGATGGCCCGGGTGATGCCCAGCCGCCCGACGCGCGCCAGATGCAGGCCGATGTCATCGGCCTTCACGATCAGCGCCA
>DJWG01000022.1:1450-1708 GCA_002440945.1 Rhodobacteraceae bacterium UBA6236
GGATGAAGTCGGTCTTGATCGCGCCGGTCGCCTTCTGCTCCTCCAGATGGGCGGGATCAGCCGGCAGCTCGGCCTCGGCCTCGGCGCTATGGGGGAAGAGCGCATGCAGGATCTTCTCCGCTCCCTCGAAACACAGGTATCCGCCCCCCAGCATCAACAGCGGCGCAATCGCCCCCGGCGCGAAACTGGACAGCAAAAGCGCCACCGGCAGCAGAAACACCAGCTTGTTCCTGAGCGATCCCTTGGTGATCCGCCAGA
>DJWG01000022.1:1727-2454 GCA_002440945.1 Rhodobacteraceae bacterium UBA6236
CGACCGAGGCCGCCGCCACCTTGGCCAGCCCCGCCACATCATCCAGCAATGCCAGAAGCCCGCTCATCCCGTATTCCCGTTCCTGCCTGTTGTTCGGAAAGCCTAACTTAATGCCATTGCGCCGCAAGCGTTAGCGCCACCGTGGCGGAACCTGGCCGGTTTTGCGCTAACAGTCTCGAATTCCGGTATATTCCCCCTTTTGGGCAAGGCCCCCGCCAGATATAGCACGGCCGAGAATTTTCAGTGGAGCTTATCATGACCATCAAAGTCGGGATCAACGGGTTTGGCCGCATCGGCCGGTGCACTCTGTCGCATATCGCAGCCTCGGGCCGCGACGATATCGAGGTGATCAAGGTGAACGCCACCGGCCCGCTGGAGACCGCCGCGCATCTGATCAAATACGACAGCGTGCACGGCCGTTTCCCCGGCGAGGTCATCCTGGGCGATGGCACCATGGATCTGGGCCGTGGCCCGATGCAGATGTATTCCACCTATGACATGAATGATCTGGACTGGGACGGCTGCGACGTCGTGCTGGAATGCACCGGCAAGTTCAATGACGGCGAAAAGGCCAAGACCCACCTGGACCGCGGCGCCAAGAAGGTGCTGCTGTCGGCGCCGGGCAAGAACGTCGACAAGACCATCGTCTTCGGGGTCAACGACGCCGATCTGACCGCCGCCGACGTGATGGTGTCGAACGGATCGTGCACCACCAACTGCCTGGCGC
>DJWG01000022.1:2544-2834 GCA_002440945.1 Rhodobacteraceae bacterium UBA6236
TGCTGCCGAACCTCAAGGGCAAGCTTGACGGCTCGTCCCTGCGGGTGCCGGTGCCGAACGTGTCGGCCGTCGACCTGACTTTCCAGGCCGGTCGCGACGTGACCGCCGAAGAGATCAACGCGATCATGGAAGAGGCCTCGAAAGGCGCGCTGAAGGGCATCCTGGGCTATGAGCCGGCGCCGCTGGTCTCGACCGATTTCAACCACAGCCCCGAAAGCTCGATCTTCGCGCCGGATCAGACCCGCGTGGTCGGTGGCCGCATGGTCCGCGTGCTCAGCTGGTACGACAAC
>DJWG01000039.1:0-1113 GCA_002440945.1 Rhodobacteraceae bacterium UBA6236
TCGGCAACATGCTGTTTTTGTGGATTTTCGGCGACAACCTCGAAGACCAGATGGGCCATTTCGGCTTTCTGGTCTTCTACCTTGCCTGCGGTCTGGCGGCGGCGGCGACCCAGATCCGGCCGGAGCCCTATTCCTTCGTGCCGATGGTGGGGGCCTCGGGGGCGATTGCCGGGGTGATGGGGGGGTATGTTCTGCTGTTCCCCCGGGCGCGGGTGGATATCCTGATCATCCTGGTGGTGATCTTCCGCATCATCCCGGTTCCGGCCTGGCTGATGCTGGGGGTCTGGTTTGCCCTCCAGCTTTTCGGGGGGCTGGGCAATGCAGGGATGGGCGGCGTTGCCTACTGGGCCCATGCCGGTGGTTTCGCGGCGGGCGTCCTGCTTTCGCTCCCGGTCTGGTTTCGCCGTGGCGGGATGCGCTTCTGGCAGCGGACGCACGGCCAGCCGCCGCATCCCGAAGGAAGCTACGCGCCAAGCAACATCCCCGTCGTCCGGCGCCGCCGCAAATGACGCCGGATCAGGCGGCTTCGCGCAGGATCTTGCAGAGCGGTTGGTAAAGTTCACCGTTCCCGGCGATGATCGACCCGGATTCAAGCATGTCGCGCCCCTCGCGCACGGGGCCGACGAAACCGCCCGCCTCGCGCACCAGAACGATGCCCGCCGCCATGTCCCAGGGCTGAAGCCCGCGTTCCCAATAGCCGTCAAGCCGCCCCGAAGCGACATAGGCCAGATCCAGCGAGGCCGCGCCCCAGCGCCGCACACCCGCGCAGACCGGCATCAGCCGCGCCAGATCCTGCAAGCTTGCCGGAAGGGTCGAACGGCCCCCGAAGGGAATGCCGGTGCCGAAGATCGCCTCGATCATCGAACGCCGCCCCGACACCCGCAGGCGGGTTTCGTTCATCCAGGCGCCCATGCCCTTTTCGGCCCAGTAAAGTTCGTCCTTCGCCGCGTCGAAGATCACGCCCGCGACGATCTCGCCCTTGTGTTCCANNCGACGATCCAGCGCCGGGTCGGGTCGGCGCCATCGGCGGAACCGGTTTCCTCGCCCACCCAGCCGTAGGTCGGGCGCGCAGTCATCAACTCGTCGCGGATGATGCGCTCGGCCTCGCGGTCG
>DJWG01000039.1:1123-2841 GCA_002440945.1 Rhodobacteraceae bacterium UBA6236
TGCGCGCGGCCTTGATCATCAGGTTCAGGTTGGCGCTGCCTTGCATAGTGCGACTCCGGGCGTTTGATCAAAGCGGGGGTATATTGGAGCAGGCGCCACTTGGAAAGAGGCACGGCCCCGGAAAAAGGCGCATTCCCGGGGTTTTCGGTGCCGCGGGGCGTCAGAGGCCCTTTCGCGATTGCTGGAAGAACCGCAGGATTTCAGCCGAGGCATCGGGACCGGCCGGGTCGGCATAGCTTCCCTCGGGCGAGCCGCCGGACCAGGCGTGACCCAGGCCATCGATGCGCCAGACCTCGCCATGCGGGCCGATTTCACGGTTGTAGCGGCGGCCCGACGCACAAAGCCCGGACGCCTTCGGCCCACGTCCGATACCGTGGGCCAGGGCCTCGCCATTCGCGGGGGCAACGGTGGTGTCGGCCTGGCCCTGAAAGACGATCGTCGGCACCGCGAAGGGCGCGGACCGCACCGAAGTTCCGGTCTTCATCGCCGAAAACGCCTCGGGGATCGAGGTCGCCGCGCCGACGGGCAGGCCGGAATGCACCGCCACCGCCGCGAAAAGATGCGGATGGGTTTCGCCAAGGATCGCGGCCATCGCGCCGCCCGCCGATAATCCCGCGACCGCGACCGCGCCCTGCGGGACGCCATGCCGCGCGCCGATTTCGGCGATCATGGCGGCGATGATCGCGGGTTCACCGCCACCCTGCCGCTGATGTTCGGGCGCGAACCAGTTCCAGCACCCCATCGGATTCTGGCTGCGCATCTGTTCGGGATAAAGCACGCCAAAGCCCTCGACCCCGCCCAGCGCGTTCATCCGGGTGCCGCGGGCGAAATCGCCCGCATCCTGCGTGCAGCCATGCAGCATCACCACCAGGCCACGAAGGCGCCCCGCCCCCTTCGGCAGGTAAAGCGCATAATCGCGCTGGCCCGCGCCGCAGGCGAAGGTCGCACGCTGCATGGTGTCGGGCGCGGGCGCCCTTGCCTCAGCCGGTTTCGCGCCTGCCGGGCGCATGGGCCTGACGGTCGAGGATCCGGCGCGGATCAGATCGGTCGCTTCGGACAATTGTCCCGAACGCACCAGGTCAAGAACCTGCCTCATGCCCTGGGCGGGGCGCCATCGCATCTTCATCATCTGTCCTTTCAGCGGTCCGCCAAGCCCCTAGTCCCGAGCGATCATCAGTCCCGGGCGATCATCCCATCCGGTCCGCCAGCGCCTGCTTGACTTCGCGGCTGGCCTGCAACGTCCCCAACACCGTCAGGCGCGCAATGGTTGCGCGCGCCAGTTCCGGTTCGACATCCGAGGCGATGATGGCAAGCCCCAGCACCTTGATGTCGAGCCTTTCACCCTTGCCCAGCAATTCCTCCAGATCGGACCGGCTGAAGAGCCGGATCCCCATGTCGAAACTGTGCTTTGTCTGGACCGTGGCGGTATCGGTCTGGTGACGTTCCAGAAGCGCGCGAATGGCGGTTCGGATCATGTCCGAACGGTTGGTGTAGAAGCCTTCGCGCACCAGAAGGTCGATCTTTCCCAGATCGACATGTCCGAGGTTGATGGTGATCTTTTCCGTTTCGGGCGCCGCGGGAAATAGCGGCACGACTGTCCTTGGCATCTGTTGGTCCTCCCATGCCGCAGCATATCACCATCCATATGGATGGTATAAAGGATCCGAATGGATTATTTTCAGGCGCGCTGCAATTTCACCGGCTCGGTCCGCGCCAGC
>DJWG01000039.1:2917-3066 GCA_002440945.1 Rhodobacteraceae bacterium UBA6236
CAGGATCACCGCCGTCAACTCCACCTGACGCACGGCGCGCGGAATGACGCCCGCCGGATGCAAGAGAAGTTCGAATATATCCAGCCGCGACCGGTCGATGGGATAGGTCAGCAACGTCTGGTCACGGAAATCCTCGGCCACGACAAAGG
>DJWG01000012.1 GCA_002440945.1 Rhodobacteraceae bacterium UBA6236
TCTCGTCGATCAGCAGAACGACCTTGCCCTCGGCCTCGAAGGCCTGCCAGAGCTTGCCCTTGCGGATGTAGTTCTTCACGTCATGGACGCGTTCGTCGCCCAACTGGCTGTCGCGCAGGCGCGACACGGCATCGTATTCGTAAAGCCCCTGCTGCGCCTTGGTCGTTGACTTGATGTTCCATTCGATCATCGGCAGGCCAAGCGCGCTGGCGACCTGGCGGGCAAGCTCGGTCTTGCCGGTCCCCGGTTCGCCCTTGACCAGCAGCGGGCGTTCCAGCGCCACGGCGGCGTTGACGGCCACGGTCAGATCGTCGGTGGCGATATAGGCGTCGGTTCCGGTGAATTTCATGTCAGTCTCTCCGCAGTGCCGGATCGGGCATGGAAAGCAGCGCCAGCCCGGAAAAATCTTGGTGCCGCGGCTTCGCCGGGAACCGGCCTGTCATATCGGGGGTTAGAAGATGCATCAAGGCATCCTTGGGCGTGTGGACATCCTTCCAGCCTTCGGTTAATGAGCGCCCCCAAGAAGTGCCGGATGCGTGTGGTGACCAGTCGGACGTCCGGACTGCAGGAGGTCGCAGTGATGAAGCCCGAAAGCTTTCTCCCGGATGATTATCGGCCGGCCGAAAGCGAGCCGTTCATGAACGAACGTCAGCTGGAATATTTCCGCCGCAAGCTACTGGCATGGAAGGCAGAACTTCAGGAACAATCCGCCGAGACCCTGGAAGGGTTGCAGGATTCGGGCCGCAATGTTCCCGACATCGCCGACCGCGCTTCCGAGGAAACCGACCGTGCGCTTGAACTGCGCACGCGGGACCGGCAGCGCAAGCTTGTCAGCAAGATCGACGCGGCGCTGCGCCGGATCGATAATGGCGAATACGGCTATTGCGAGATGACCGGCGAACCGATCAGCCTGAAGCGGCTGGATGCGCGGCCCATCGCCACGATGACGCTTGAAGCGCAGGAACGCCACGAACGCCGCGAACGCGTCCACCGCGACGATTGAGCCTCTTGCCTGCCCGCCGGGGCTTGGTGACACTCAGAGGCATCGGGGCGGCGGCTCCGGTGCCTTTTTTCTTGGGGCCGCCGCAATCAGACGGGATGACGGATGCTCGAACACCGCGCGGTTACGATTGTTGGGGCGGGGATTGCCGGGCTTGCGCTGGCCCGCGCGCTGGCGCATCTGGATGCCGATGTCACGGTGCTGGAACAGGCGCCCGAGATTTCCGAAGTGGGCGCGGGACTGCAGATCACCCCGAACGGCGCGCGGGTGCTTGCGGCGCTGGGTCTGGGCGAAGAGGCGGCCGAAATCGGTCTTGCCTCAACCGCGGTCGAACTGCGCAACGGTGAAACCGGCCAGCGGGTTCTTCGGATGGGGCTCGACGGGGCCGGTGATTTCCGTTTCTTCCATCGCGCCGACCTGATCGAGATGCTGCTTCTGGGCGCCGCGCAGGCGGGCGTAACGATCCGCACCAATGCCAGGGTCCAGAAGGTCAAGCTGGGCGATCATCCGCCGCGCCTGACGCTGGAGGGCGGAGAAGTCATCGAACCGGCGCTGCTGATCGGCGCGGATGGCCTGCATTCGAAGGTCCGTTCGGCGCTGAATGGCGCTGTCGCGCCGTTCTTCACCCATCAGGTCGCCTGGCGCGCGACGCTGCGCGAGACATCCGACATCGAGCCGATCGCGCAGATCTGGATGGGGGCCGGGCGCCACATCGTCACCTATCCGCTGCGTGGCGGACGCTTGCGCAATATCGTCGCCGTCGAGGAACGCCGCACTTGGGCCGATGAAAGCTGGTCGCTGACCGACGATCCGATGACGCTCCGCGTGGCGTTTCAGGATTTCGTCCCCGAGGTGCAAGGCTGGCTCAAACGGGTCGAGGCGCCGAACCTCTGGGGGCTGTTCCGCCATCCGGTCGCGGGGCGCTGGCAGGGGCAGGGCGCGGCGATCCTCGGGGATGCCGCCCATCCGACGCTGCCGTTCCTTGCCCAGGGCGCCAACATGGCGCTTGAGGATGCCTGGGTCCTGGCGGAATGCCTGCGCCGGATGCCGATCGACGAGGCGCTGCCCACTTACCAGTCGCTGCGCGAAACCCGCGCCCGCCGTATCGTCGAGGCCGCGAACACCAATGCGCGCAACTACCACCTGAAGGGCATGGTCCGCGGCGCGGCGCATCTGGCGCTGCGGCTCGGCGGGTCGCTGATGCCCACGGCGCCGCTGCGCCGCTTCGACTGGCTTTATGGCCATGACGTCATCGCCCAGATGGCCGAAGCCCTGTCTACCGAGCAAGAAGCCGGTTGAAAAGCGTGGTCAGGAACGTGTCGGCCTCGGCATAGGGATCGTGGTCGGGGCCAAGGATGGCGCGGACCTGCACTTCGAAATCGGCGTAATGCTGGGTCAGCGCCCAGATCGCAAAGATCAGGTGATAGGGGTCCACGGCGGCAATCTTGCCTTCCTCGGCCCAGCGCGCGATCACCGCGGCCTTGTCCTGCGCCAGCTTCCGCAGATCGCCCTCAAGCATCGCCTTCATGCGCGGCGCGCCCTGCAACATCTCGTTGGCAAACAGCCGGCTTTCCCGCGGCAGGCTGCGGCTCATGTCAAGCTTGCGGTGCATGTAGGCAAGGATTTCGGCCTTGGGTTCGCCCAGGGGGTCAAGCTGCCTCAGCGGCTCCAGCCATATATCAAGCAGCGTCGACAGAAGCTCGATATGGATCGCCTCTTTCGAGGGGAAGTAATACAGAAGGTTCGGCTTCGATAGCCCCGCCGCCTGCGCGATCTGATCGACCGTGGCGCCCCGGAACCCATGCTGGGAAAAGACCTCGAGCGCGGCTTCAAGGATCGCCTCGCGGTTCTTCTGCTGGATGCGCGTCCGGCGCGGCGCTTCGGCCGCCGGGTCTGCTCCCGGCTCCGGCGTCCGATCGTCGCCCTGATCCATCCGATCCTCCTTCCTGCCCGAATGCCGACGCCTTCGGCGCCCAGGGGCGCGCGCGCCTCGCCCGGGGCAGTCTGCGGCAACATGTGTCGGAAACGACCCGTTTATGTCCGGGCCGTGCTTTTCCTTCCCTGAACCCTCTGCTAGCCTCATCCTGACCGTGTGGTCAAACAAACATTTGCATACCGCCGCCACGAGGGGCTGCCCCGAAAACAAGGCGCGGATCTTGGGAGGCTACCTCATGGCTCTGGACCGCAAGACGGCCCCGAACGACCTCAACGCATTCTGGATGCCGTTCACGGCGAACCGCCAGTTCAAGAAGGCGCCGCGCATGTTCGTGGGCGCCAAAGACATGCACTACACCACCTCGGACGGCCGGCAGGTGCTGGACGGCACCGCGGGCCTGTGGTGCTGCAACGCTGGCCATTGCCGCCCGAAGATCACCGAGGCGATCCAGCGCCAGGCGGCAGAGCTGGACTATGCGCCGGCCTTCCAGATGGGCCACCCCATCGCCTTCGAACTGGCCAACCGTATCGTCGACATCGCGCCCAAAGGCATCGAGCATGTGTTCTACACGAACTCCGGTTCGGAAAGCGTTGAAACGGCACTGAAAATCGCCATCGCCTATCACCGGGCGCGGGGCGAGGGCGCGCGGACCCGGTTGATCGGGCGCGAACGCGGCTATCACGGCGTGAACTTCGGCGGGATTTCGGTTGGCGGCATCGTCAACAACCGCAAGATGTTCGGCACGCTGCTGGCCGGTGTCGATCACCTGCCGCACACCCACCTGCCGGACCTGAACGCCTTCACCAAGGGCCAGCCCGAACATGGCGCGAACCTGGCCGACGATCTGGAACGGATCGTGGCACTGCACGGCGCGGAAACCATCGCCGCCGTGATTGTCGAGCCGATGGCAGGTTCGACCGGCGTCCTGATGCCGCCGAAGGGCTATCTGGAAAAACTGCGTGCGATCACCAAGAAGCACGGCATCCTTCTGATCTTTGATGAAGTCATCACCGGCTTCGGGCGTCTGGGCTCGGCCTTCGCCGCGCAGCATTTCGACGTGCTCCCGGACATGATGACCACCGCCAAGGGTCTGACCAACGGCGTGATCCCGATGGGCGCGGTCCTGACCACGCCCGAGGTGCATGACGCCTTCATGAACGGCCCCGAGCACATGATCGAGCTGTTCCACGGCTACACCTATTCCGGCAACCCGATCGCCTGCGCCGCCGGCATCGCGACGCTGGAAACCTACAAGGAAGAAGGCCTGTTCGAACGGGCGCACGAACTGGAGGGCTACTGGCAGGACGCGATCCACTCCTTGCGCGGCCTGCCGCATGTCATCGACATCCGCAACATGGGCCTGATTGGCGCGGTCGAGTTGCAGTCGATCCCCGGCGAGCCGACGAAGCGCGCCTTCCAGGCCTTCCTTGATGCATATGAGGCGGGGATCCTGATCCGCACCACGGGCGACATCATCGCCATGAGCCCGCCGCTGATCATCTCGAAGGCGGAAATCGACACGCTGATCGGGAAACTGGGCGACGTGCTGAAGAACCTGAAGTGAAATGGAAAGGGCCGGGGCAATCCCCGGCACTTTTTCATTCAGGCCAAAGGCTTACCGGTCGATCTTGCCGCCCATGATCGCCAGCGACTGCTGGTAGACCGTGGCCGCGTTCCATTCCTTCAGGACAGCAAAGTTCGGCTCGCCCTCCTGATAGCCGGCGCCGGGCACCCAGCCCTTGCCGCGCAGGAAATTCGCGGTCGAGGCAAGCGCATCGGACTGGTTGTTCAGGTCGATCCGCCCGTCGCCGTTGCCGTCCACACCGTAGGCCAGCACGTTGCCGGGCAGGAACTGGGTATGGCCGATCTCGCCATGCTTTGCGCCGGTGGAGGCGGTGCTGATGATGCCCCGGTCGACCAGCACCAGCGCCGCCAGCAGGTGGCCGGTGAAATATTCCGTGCGGCGGCAGTCATAGGCCAGCGTTGCGATGGCCGAGATGACGTTGGTATTGCCGGTGTCATGGCCAAAGCCCGTCTCCATGCCGTGGATCGCGATCACCACGCCCGCCGGGACGCCGAAGCGCTGCTCGAGCCCGTCGTAGAAGCCGGGGTTCTTGGCCTTGCGCTTGCGGCCTTGCGCGATGATCGTATCGGCCCCACGCACCTGCATGAACTTCGCCAGCGTGTATTTGAAGCTTTTCTGGCCCCGGTCGGCCGAGATCGTCGCCTTGGAATAGCTGGTCCCCATCAGCGCCGCGACCCCGCGTTCGCCCACCCCCGCCGCCCGGGCCTCGGCCGCCATCTGGGGTTTCCAACCCTCATAGGCCGCGCCGGTGCTGGAACATTGCGCCGCCACGACCGGGACTGCGGCAAGGGTGAAGGCAAGCGAAAGGGCCAGGGAAAGGGCTGGGGCGCGCAAGGCGTGTCTCCTGTTTTTCTTTTTCAGCCGGGACTCTACCCGCGGTGGCACGGGGCGGAAAGGGGGTCCGGTCCAAGGCCGATGCCGCGAAGGATGATCTGCCGGACAGTGGCCTTGGCGCGGGCCCAGTCGTCGTCCGACAGGGGGCGGCCACCGTTCAGCGTCTCGATCTGGTGGCCGAAATCGGCGTAATGCTGGGTGGTGGCCCAAAGCATGTAAAGAAGCTGGTAGGGATCGACCGGCGCCATCAGACCCTGGTCGATCCAGCCCTGGATCACGCCCGCGCGGTCCGCCGTCCATTCCCGCAGCGTGGTTTCCAGATAATCCTGGATCACCGGCGCGCCATGCATGACTTCGGTCGCCCAGACCTTCGATCCCTGCGGGTGGCGGCGCGAGATCTCCATCTTGGCGTCGATATAGGCGCCGATGGCCTCGGCCGGGCCGGGGGCATCGTCGAAGCTGTCAGCGGCATGGAGCCAGATGTCGAAGATCTGCTGCACGACCTGCCGGTAAAGCGCCTCTTTCGTCGGGAAGTAGTAGTGCAGGTTTGCCTTGGGCAGCCCCGCGTTGTCGGCGATCAGCTGCATCGTTGCGCCGCCGAAGCCCGCCTCGGCAAAGACCCGTTCGGCGGCGCGCAGGATCGTCGCTTCCATTTCGCGCCGCGTTTCGGCCCGGCGGCCTTGCGCGCCGGATGCGGAAGCCGGGGTGGGCGCGCCAGAGACGGATGTTTCGCGCATGGGGCTCACAATTCCTGTTGACCACTTGGTCCGGCTGTGGTCGCCTCAAATCTGACCATATGGTCAGGAAGATCGGCCGACAAGGATTCGCGGGAATGACGAATCCGGGGCCAGCGGGTGCCTGCACCCGGATCAGGGAGATGACGATGCCGGCAGCGGGTGAGAACCTGCGGATCAATTCCGCGCGCCTTTGGGACAGCCTGATGGAGATGGCCCGGATCGGCCCGGGTATCGCGGGCGGCAACAACCGCCAGACGCTGACCGATGCCGATGCCGAAGGCCGGGCACTGTTCCAGGGCTGGTGTCAGGCGGCAGGCTGCACGATGGGCGTCGACACGATGGGCAGCATGTTCGCCACCCGTCCGGGGACCGACCCCGATGCCCTGCCGGTCTATATCGGCAGCCATCTGGATACCCAGCCCACGGGTGGCAAATACGACGGGGTTCTGGGGGTTCTGGGCGGGCTTGAGGTGCTGCGCACCCTGCAAGACATGAACATCCGCACCCGCCACCCGATCGTTCTGACCAACTGGACCAACGAGGAAGGCGCACGGTTCGCGCCCGCCATGCTCGCCTCGGGTGTCTTCGCGGGGGTGCACAGCCAAGACTACGCCTATGGCCGCACCGATCTGGACGGCAAGAGCTTCGGCGAGGAGTTGAAGCGCATCGGCTGGGTCGGGTCCGAGCCGGTGGGTGCGCGGAAGATGCACGCGATGTTCGAGCTGCACATCGAACAGGGCCCGATCCTTGAGGCCGAGGGCAAGACCATCGGCGTCGTCACCCACGGCCAGGGCCTTTGGTGGCTGGAAATCACGCTGACGGGCAAGGCCGCCCATACCGGATCGACGCCGATGGCCATGCGGGTGAACGCAGGCCTTGGCATGGCCCGGATCACCGAGCGCGTCCACCAGATCGCCATGAGCCACCAGCCGAATGCCGTGGGCGCGGTCGGGCAGGTCAACGTCTTTCCGAATTCGCGCAACGTCATCCCCGGCCGCGTGGTCTTCACCGTCGACATCCGCAGCCCCGAACAGGGGAAGCTTGACGCCATGCGGGCCGAGGTCGAACGCGCGGCCATGGCGGTTGCGGCCGAACTGGGCCTTGGCTGCCAGATCGAGCCGGTGGGCCATTTCGACCCGGTGACCTTCGACCCTGGCCTTGTCGCCACCGTCCGCCGCACCGCCGAGCGGCTGGGTTACAGCCACATGGACATCGTCTCGGGCGCGGGCCACGACGCCTGCTGGATCAACCGCGTGGCGCCGACCACGATGATCATGTGCCCTTGCGTCGATGGCCTGAGCCACAACGAAGCCGAGGAGATCACCCCCGACTGGGCCGCCGCCGGAACGGATGTGCTGCTGCACGCGGTGCTGGAAGTGGCAGAGGTGGTGGAGTGAGCGGCCGACCGGGGGCCTTGCCCCCGGACCCCCAGGATATTTGGCCCAAGATGAAACAGGAAACCATGCCCATCCTGACCATTGGCGGACGAAAGGAACAGTCATGACCACCACCGTCATCCGTAACGGCACCATCGTCACCGCCGATCTGACCTACAAGGCCGATGTGCTGATCGAGGGCGGGCGGATCACCCATATCGGCCAGAACCTTGTCGGGACCACGATCCTCGATGCGACCGGCTGCTATGTCATGCCGGGCGGCATCGATCCGCATACCCATCTGGAGATGCCCTTCATGGGCACCTATTCGACCGATGATTTCGAATCCGGCACCCGTGCGGCTCTGGCAGGCGGGACGACGATGGTCGTCGATTTCGCGCTTCCCGCGCCGGGGCAGGGGCTGATGGACGCGCTGAAGATGTGGGACAACAAGTCGGGCCGCGCCAATTGCGACTATTCCTTCCACATGGCGGTGACCTGGTGGGGCGAACAGGTCTTTGACGAAATGGCCGAAGTGGTGGATCGCGGCATCAACACCTTCAAGCATTTCATGGCCTACAAGGGCAGCCTGATGGTGAATGACGACGAGATGTATTCAAGCTTCCGTCGCTGCGCCGATCTGGGCGCCGTCGCGCTTGTCCATGCCGAGAACGGCGATCTGGTGGCCGAACTGTCCGCCAAGCTGCTGGCCGAGGGCAATACCGGGCCGGAAGGTCACGCCTATTCCCGACCCCCGCAGGTGGAAGGCGAGGCCACCAACCGCGCCATCACCATCGCCGACATGGCGGGCGTGCCGCTTTACGTCGTCCACACCTCTTGCGAAGAGGCGCATGAGGCGATCCGCCGCGCGCGGCAGGCCGGCAAGCGCGTCTGGGGCGAGCCGCTGATCCAGCACCTGACGCTGGATGAAAGCGAATATTTCAACGCCGACTGGGATCACGCCGCGCGTCGCGTCATGTCGCCGCCCTTCCGTGACAAGCGCCATCAGGACAGTCTTTGGGCCGGTCTGGCGGCAGGGACGCTGTCTTGCGTGGCGACCGATCACTGCAGTTTCACCACCGCGCAGAAACGCACGGGGATCGGCGATTTCACCAGGATCCCGAACGGCACAGGCGGGCTTGAGGACCGGATGCCGATGCTCTGGACCCACGGCGTGGCGACGGGGCGGATGACGATGAATGAATTCGTCGCCGTCACCTCGACCAATATCGCCAAGATCCTGAATATCTATCCGAAGAAGGGCGCGGTGCTGGTCGGGTCAGACGCCGATCTGGTGGTCTGGGATCCCGAGAAGGAGAAGACCATCAGCGCAGGCAGCCAGCAGTCCGCCATCGATTACAACGTGTTCGAGGGCAAGGTCGTGAAGGGCCTGCCGCGCTACACGCTGACGCGGGGACAGGTCGCTGTGAACGATGGCAAGGTCGAGACCCGCGAGGGTCACGGCGAATTCGTCGCCCGTGACCCGAACGGCAGCGTCAACCGCGCGCTTTCGGCCTGGAAGGCGGTCACTGCGCCGCGTCCGGTGGCCCGGGCCGGCATTCCGGCGACGGGGGTGTGATCGAGGCATGGCATTGATGAAATCCGATGTCTGCATTGCCTGTGCCGTATTCGGATGGGTGTCGGGGGTTATTCTGGCATTCGCGGTGATCGGCTTCGGCATGGGGCTGGCGACCGGCGAAGTTGCCCTGCATTGGCCCGGTCTGGGCGTGTTCGCGGTGGCAGGGGCCCTGGCCAGCGCGGGGGCGTGGATGGTGGAGCGCGTCCTGCGCCGACGGGCGGGACGGTATTGAATGAGAAGATGGATTTCGGAAAGGTGGGGATGCATGGCTGAGTTGGGGCTGCTCATGCCGTGCCAGCGGTGTGGGAAAGAACGGCAGGACAGCGTGTCGGCCATTCGTGTGGCTCGACCGGCGCGGCGCGGGATCTTGCAAGGAGATCAGGTCGCATGAAGGACACCCTCAACATCGCCGAACCGGTGATCCAGGCGCAGGGTGTCGATCTGGTCTTCCAGACCGGCGACGGGCCGGTCCACGCGCTGAAGGACGTGACGCTGACCATCAACCGCGGCGATTTCGTCAGCTTCATCGGCCCCTCGGGCTGCGGCAAGACCACCTTCCTGCGCGCCATCGCGGGGCTGGAAACCCCGACGGGGGGCCAGCTTTCGGTGAACGGCCTCAGCCCCGACGCCGCGCGGCAGGCCCGCGCCTACGGCTATGTCTTTCAGGCGGCGGGGCTTTACCCCTGGCGCACCATCGCCGGCAACATCAAGCTGCCGCTGGAAATCATGGGCTTTTCCCGCGCCGAACAGGCCGAACGCGTGGAGCGGGTGTTGAAACTGGTAGACTTGGAAGGGTTCGGAAAGAAATTCCCCTGGCAACTTTCGGGCGGCATGCAGCAGCGCGCCTCGATCGCGCGCGCGCTGGCCTTCGATGCCGACATCCTTCTGATGGACGAACCCTTCGGCGCGCTCGATGAAATCGTCCGCGACCGCCTGAACGAAGAGCTTTTGCGCCTCTGGGCCGCCACTGACAAGACCATCGGCTTCGTCACCCATTCGATCCCCGAAGCGGTCTACCTGTCGACCAAGATCGTGGTGATGAGCCCGCGTCCCGGCCGGATCACCGACATCATCGACAGCCCGCTGCCGCGCCACCGTCCGCTTGATATCCGCGACACGGCGCAATTCATCGAGATCGCGCATCGGGTGCGCGAAGGCCTCAGGGCTGGGCACCATGACGAGATCTGACGCCTTGCCCTTCTTCTTTGAAAAATACTCCGGGGGTGCGGGGGCAGAGCCCCCGCGGCGCGCCCCATGAGGTCGGTCCTGCCGATCCTGACCGTCCTCGCGGCCATCCTCGTCCTCTGGTACGGGGCGGCGATGAAGCTCAATTCCGCCTGGACCTATGATCAGGCGGCGCGGGCCGGCACCGATCCGACCTTCGTCGATGTCATCAACGACACGATGGTGCAGGAACGCCCGGTGCTGCCGGCGCCGCATCAGGTCGCGAAAGGGCTGTGGGAGGGGCTGACCGCGCAGGCCATCACCTCGAAGCGCAGCCTCGTCTGGCATGGCTGGGTCACGCTGTCGGCCACGCTCCTGGGCTTTGCGGTGGGGGCGGGGCTTGGCACGGCGCTTGCCATCGGCATCGTCCACAACCGCGCGATGGATCTTTCCGTGATGCCCTGGGCCATCGCCAGCCAGACGGTGCCGATCCTCGCCATCGCGCCGATGGTGATCGTCGTGCTTGCGTCGCTTGGCGTTACAGGGATCGTGCCGAAGGCGATCATCTCGGCTTATCTCTCATTCTTTCCGGTGCTGGTCGGCATGGTGAAGGGGCTGCGCAGCCCCGATGCGATGCAGCTGGACCTCTTGCGGACCTACAACGCCAGCGGGGCCGCGACGCTCTGGAAGCTGCGTCTGCCCTCCTCGATGCCCTACCTTTTCGCCTCGCTGAAGGTCGCCATCGCCGCAAGCCTGGTCGGCACCATCGTGGGTGAGCTTCCGGCGGGCGCCACCGCCGGTCTTGGCGCGCGGCTGCTGTCGGGCAGCTACTATGGCCAGACGGTGCAGATCTGGTCGGCGCTTTTCGCCGCAGCGGGCCTTGCCGCCGCGCTGGTGGTGATCGTGTCCGGGGTCGAGCGGCTGGTGCTTCGCCGCATGGGGGCAATCCGATGACCTGGTTCTGGGGGGCGGTCCTGTTCTGGCTGGTGGCCCTGACCATCAACATCCGGCTGGCACGGCGGCATGGCAATGATCCTTGGGCGCAGCTGCTGATCCCGGCCATCTTCGGGGTGACCGTCCTCGTTCTTTGGGAAGGGATCGTGCGCGGCCTTCAGGTTCCATCGGTCATCCTCCCCGCCCCCTCGGCGATCTGGGACCGGATCATCGCGTCCCTTCCCACGCTTTGGGAGGATTTCAACCAGACGATCCTCAAGGGCGCGCTCTCGGGCTATCTGATCGGCTGCGGCGCGGCGATCCTGACCGCCATCGTCGTGGACCGCTTCCCCTTCCTGCAACGCGGGCTGCTGCCGGTCGGAAACTTCGTGGCCGCCCTGCCCATCGTCGGCATCGCGCCGATCCTTGTGATGTGGTTCGGCTTCGACTGGCAGTCGAAGGCCGCCGTCGTGGTGGTCATGGTGTTCTTTCCGGTGCTTGTGAACACGGTGGCGGGGCTGGCCGCCACCGACCGGATGCAGCGCGACCAGATGGCGACCTGGTCGGCCAGCTACGGCCAAAGCCTTCTGAAACTGCGGCTTCCCGCGGCGATGCCCTTCGTGTTCAATGGCTTGAAGATCGCCACAACGCTGGCGCTGATCGGGGCCATCGTCGCCGAATTTTTCGGCTCTCCGATCCGGGGGATGGGCTTTCGGATCTCGACCTCGGTCGGGCAACTTGCGCTCGACATGGTCTGGGCGGAAATCGCCGTGGCGGCGCTGGCCGGTTCGGCATTCTACGGTCTTGTGGCGCTGATCGAGAAAAGCGTCACGTTCTGGCACCCGTCCCAACGCGGGCGGGGATGACACAACAGGGAGCAAAAGAATGAAGAAGACGCTGCTGACCTCCGCCTTGCTGACCTCCGCCCTCGCATTTGTCGCCGGGGGCGCGCTTGCCGCCGATGACGTGACACTGCAGCTCAAATGGGTCACGCAGGCCCAGTTCGCGGGCTATTACGTCGCGCAGGAAAAGGGCTACTACAAGGACGAGGGCCTGAATGTCACCATCAAGCCGGGTGGCCCCGATATCGCACCGGAACAGGTGATCGCGGGCGGCGGCGCCGATGTGATCGTCGACTGGATGCCCGCCGCCCTGGCCGCGCGCGAAAAGGGCCTGCCGCTCGTCAACATCGCGCAGCCCTTCAAGCATTCGGGGCTGATGCTCACCTGCCTCAAGGAAAGCGGCATCACCTCGCCCGCGGATTTCAAGGGCAAGACGCTGGGCGTCTGGTTCTTCGGGAACGAATATCCGTTCCTGTCGTGGATGAGCACCCTTGGCCTCAAGACCGACGGCGGCTCGGAGGGGGTGACGGTCCTGAAGCAGGGTTTCAACGTCGATCCGCTGCTCCAGAAGCAGGCGGCCTGCATTTCTACAATGACCTACAACGAATATGGCCAGGTGCTGGATGCCGGGATCAAGCCCGAGGACCTAGTGACCTTCAAATACGAAGACCAGGGCGTCGCCACGCTGGAAGACGGGCTTTACGTCATGGAAGACAAGCTGAAGGATCCGGCCTTCGAGGACAAGATGGTCAAGTTCGTCCGCGCCTCGATGAAGGGCTGGAAATACGCCGAGGCCAACCCCGATGAAGCCGCGGCCATCGTGCTGGAAAACGACGAAACCGGCGCCCAGACCGAGGCGCACCAGAAGTTCATGGCGCATGAGGTGGCCAAGCTGACCGCCGGGTCGAAGGGTGCCCTGGACGAGGCCGATTACCAGCGTACGGTGAAGACCCTTCTGGGCGGCGGCTCGGACCCGGTCATCACCAAGGAACCGGCGGGCGCCTGGACCCATGCGATATCCGACAAGGCGCTGAACTGACTCTACTGATATCCTGACGGCAGGCCCGGTCCCGGCGGTGGTGTTTGAGTATTTGGACAAAGAAGAAACGCCTTCTTCTTTGCAAAAATACTCAATCGCTGTCCGGGGCCGGGCGTTGCATTCGGGGGGCGGCGCGCCTTTTTACATGGGGGATGGCGCGGGAATAAGACTTTGATCTGAAAGGATTGCCCTGTTAATATGCGGGCGCCTTTTCCCTTTACGGTCCGCCCATGCCCCGTTCCGCCCTGACCGGCACCCGCATCCGTGAACGCCGTCTGGCGATCCGCCGCTCTCAGGCCGATGTCGCGCGGGCGGCGGGGATATCGGCGGCCTATCTCAACCTGATCGAACACAACCGGCGCCGGGTCGGGGCCGATCTTCTGGACCGCCTGGCGCTGGCGCTGGGTGTTGCCTCGGCGGCGCTGGACGAGGACAGCGAAAGCGGCATCGTCATCGCGCTCCGCGAAGCGGCGGCGGCGCTTCCGGGGACCGTGCTGATCCCCGAGGCCGCGACGCCGCCCGAGGCCGACCGGATCGAGGAATTCGTCAATCGCTTCCCCGGCTGGGCCGCGCGCCTGGCCGAGCGTCAGACCCGGATCGGCGCGCTGGAACGCCGGGTCGAGGCGCTGAGCGAGCGGTTGACACATGACCCGTTCCTGTCCTCGGCGCTCCATGAGGTGCTGAGCGTCGTGACCTCGATCCGCTCGACCGCCGCGATCCTGGCCGAAGGCGACGACATCCCGCCCGAAATGCAGGCGCGCTTCCATCGCAACGTCCATGACGACAGTCTGCGGCTTTCGGGTGTCGCGGGCGATCTCGCGCGCTATCTGGACCGCGCCGAGGGCGATGCGCCGCTGCCCGTCCTGCCGATGGACGAGGCCACGGCCTGGATGGGGCGGCAGGGCTGGCATCTGGCGGCGCTGGAAGGGCGGGGCGCCGTCACCCCCGAGGAGCTGGTCGCGGGATCCGGTCTTGGCGGGGCGGCGCGGGACCTGGCCTTGGGCTATGCGGCGCAGGCCGCCAAGGATGCGGCGCTGATGCCGCTGGAGCCTTTCGTCGCTGTGGCCCGTGAAGATGCGCAGGACCCCGGGCGCATCGCCGCGCGGCTTGATCTGCCGGTCGCGGCGGTGATGCGGCGGCTGGCGACATTGCCCGAAACGGCGGGCCTGCCGGCGATGGGGCTTGCGGTCTGCGACGGGGCGGGGGTGCTGATTTTCCGCAAGCCGCTGCCGGGTTTTCCGCTGCCGCGCTTGGGCGGGGCCTGCCCGCTTTGGCCGCTTTACGAGGCGCTGACCGATCCCGGGCGGCCGCTTCGCCGCGTTGTCGAGATTGCCGCGCGCGAGCCGCGCCGGTTTCTTGCGGATGCCTACTGCGTGTTGCGCCATCCGATGGGCGCCAGCGGGCCGCAGGTCGCGCGGGCCTATATGCTGTTCCAGGCCCAGCCTTCGGGGCTTTCGGCGGGGGTTCCTGCGGGGCTTGCGATCCCGGCGGGGCTTGCCTGCCGGATCTGCCCCCGCGATCCCTGTCCGGCGCGGCGTGAGGTGTCGGTCCTGGGCGCCGCGATGGTGCGGGGCGGGGCTTAAGCTTTTGACTCCGGCTGCATCCGGGGGCCATAGTCGGCGCAAAGGCGGCGTGAATGGGGTAGGGAGGCGCGATGGTCCGGCAGATCCTGCTGATCGAGGATGAGGCGAACATCGCCGAGGCGATCCGCTTCGTGCTGACGCGCGACGGCTGGACGGTCACGACCCATGCCCAGGGCAGCGACGCGCTGGAAAGGATCCGCGCGCTGCGCCCCGATGTCCTGGTGCTGGACGTGATGCTTCCCGGCCGGTCGGGTTTCGAGATATTGCAGGATCTGCGCGCCGACCCCGATCTGGCCGACCTGCCGGTTCTGGTGCTGACCGCCCGCGGGCAGGACCGCGAACGCGATGCGGCGCTTTCGGCCGGGGCGACGCGGTTCCTGCCGAAGCCCTTCGGCAATGCCGAACTGGTGGCGACCGTCCGGGCGCTGGACCCGGAGGCCGCCGATCCGGGGGCGGCCTGATGCGCCGTCCGGCGCCGGTCTTCCTGGCGCGGCGCGCCTATCGCCACCGCCGCCTTCTGGATGCGGCGCGGCTTTTGCCCTTTGCGGGGCTTGTGCTGTTCCTGATCCCGATCCTCTGGCAACCCGCCGCGACGCGATACGCCGACACCGGACGGGGCGCGCTTTATCTTTTCGGGGTCTGGGCTGTCTTGATCCTCGCGGCGCTGATCCTGTCGCGCCAGATCGTCGGCAACGAAGCCACGGGCAGCGCCAGCACGTCTGACGGCGACCCCGCCGCGCCCTCTGACGACCCGTCCGGGGGGGGCTGATGGTTCCCTTCAACCTTCTGGTCGCGGTCTGTCTGGGCTATGTCTGCCTTCTGTTCCTGGTGGCCTTCGCCGCCGAACGGGGGGCGCGGCGCGGCAAGGTCCGCTGGTTGCGCGGGCCTTGGGTCTATACCCTGTCGCTGTCGATCTACTGCACCGCCTGGACCTTTTACGGCGCGGTGGGCTATGCGGCGCGTTCGGGGCTTGAATTCGTGACGATCTACCTGGGGCCGACGCTGGTTCTGATCGGTTGGTGGGGGCTTTTGCGCAAGCTTGTGCGGATCGCGCGCGTCCACCGCATCACCTCGATCGCCGACCTGATTTCGTCGCGCTTCGGCAAGTCGAACCTGCTCGGGGTGCTCGTCACGCTGATCGCGGTGGTGGCGGCGACGCCCTATATCGCGTTGCAGCTTCAGTCGGTGGCGCTGTCGGTGCAGGTCTTCGCCCTGGGCGGGCCGCCGGGGGGCGGCGCGGACAGTCATATCACGGCGCTTTGGGTGGCGATGGGGCTTGCGGTCTTCACCGTGCTTTTCGGTACCCGCAACCTTGCCGCCGACGAACGCCACCACGGCATCGTCATGGCCATCGCCGTCGAGGCGGTGGTGAAGCTGGTGGCGCTGGTTTCGGTCGGTATCTTCGTCGTCTGGGGGATCGCGGGCGGCTGGGCCGGCGTGTTCGAGCGGTTGGCGGCATCGCCCATGGCCGACTGGCCGCTGGTTCCGGCGCGCTGGGCGGGGCTGACCTTCGTGGCCGGGGCGGCGGTGCTGACGCTGCCGCGGATGTTTCAGGTGCTGGTCGTCGAGAATTCGGATGAAACCCACCTGGCGACCGCCGCATGGGCCTTCCCGGCCTATCTTTTCGCGATGAGCCTCTTTGTCCTGCCCATCGCCATCGTCGGGCTCGACATGATGCCGAAGGGATCGAACCCGGACCTTTTCGTGCTGACGCTGCCCCTCTCGCAAGGGGCGGGCGGGCTTGCGATGCTGGCCTTCCTTGGCGGGTTTTCTTCGGCCACGTCGATGGTGATCGTCGCCTCGATCGCGTTGGCGACGATGGTGTCGAACCATATCGTCGCCCCCCTCTGGCTTGCGGCGGGCGGGCTGAAGCTGCGGGGGCGCGGACAGGCGGGACGGACCCGGGCGGATGCGGCGGATGTGCGGGGCGTCGTGCTGATGGCGCGGCGGATCTCGGTCCTGGCGATCCTGGCGATGGGCTACAGCTATTACCACCTTGCGGGGGGCGGGGTGGCGCTGTCGGCCATCGGGCTGATTTCCTTCGTGGGCGTCGTCCAGATCCTGCCTGCGATGCTGGGTGGCCTGTTCTGGCGCGGCGCGACCGCCCGTGGCGCGGCGCTGGGCCTGGTCACGGGGTTTTCGGTCTGGCTTTACACGCTTTACCTGCCGTCCTTCGGTTCGGCGGGGCTCTTGTCGGCCAGCCTGATCACCGAGGGCCCCTGGGGGATCGGCTGGCTCAGGCCGCAGGCGCTGTTCGGCGTGGTCGGGCTCGATCCGTTGCTGCATTGCGTCGTCTGGTCGCTTCTGCTGAACGCCACCGCCTTTCTGCTGGGTTCGCTTCTGAGCTTCCCGAACCCGGTCGAGCGGATGCAGGGGCTGGCCTTCGTCAATGTCTTCGAACAGCAGAAGGCGTCGGCCGACTGGACGCGCGGCGGACCCGAGGCCGAGGATCTTCTGGCGCTGTCGCAGCGCATCCTGGGGGCCGAGGCCGCGCAGAACTTCTTTCTGGCCGAGGCGACCGCGCAGGGGAAGGCCGGTTTCCTGCCCGACACCACGCCCCGCTTCATCGAGGCGCTGGAACGGCGGCTTGCGGGGGCGGTAGGCGCCGCAACGGCCCATGCGATGCTGATGCAGGTGGCGGAAGGGGCGGGCGTCTCGGTCCAGGACCTGATGGCGGTGGCGAGCGAAGCCCAGCAGATCCTTGAATATTCAAGCCGCCTTGAGGCCCAGTCCGAGGAACTGGCCCGTACCGCCCGCGCGCTTCGTGACGCGAACGAAAAGCTCACCCAGCTTTCGATCCAGAAGGATGCCTTCCTGTCGCAGATCAGCCATGAGCTGCGAACGCCCATGACCTCGATCCGGGCCTTTTCCGAAATCCTGATGGAAGGCGCCCTCGAAGGGCCGGACCAGGCGCGCTATGCGGGGATCATCCACGAGGAAACCGCGCGACTGACGCGGCTTCTCGATGACCTTCTGGACCTTTCGGTCCTGGAAAACCGCACCGCGCAGCTTCGGATCACGGCCGCCAACCTGCACGACCTGATCGAGCGCGCGGTCGAAATCGCGGGAACGACACGGCCCGACCGGCGCTTCCTGATCCGCCGGGACGAGGCGACCGAGCATGTGGCGATCTTCACCGATGCCGACCGGCTGGTACAGGTGCTGATCAACCTGATGTCGAACGCGCGAAAGTACTGCGACGCCGACCGGCCGGAGCTGCGCATCCAGGTCCGTTCACGCGGCACACGGGTCACCATCGACATCATCGACAACGGCTCGGGCATTCCCCGCAAGGCGCGCTCGATCATCTTCGAGAAGTTCGTGCGTCTCACCGATACCGCGCGGGCCGGAGGGGCGGGGCTTGGCCTCGCCATCTGCCGCGAGATCATGGAAAATCTGGGCGGCACCATCGCCTATCTTCCCGGTCAGGGCGGCGCGGCCTTCCGGCTGAGCCTGCCGCTGCGCCGGTCCCTGACCATCGCGGCCTGAGGCTTTCCGTCAATCCTTTGGTAAACCTGTTCTGGCTATGTTCGGAACGAACGCCAGAAAGGCGCGACGAATCCGGGAAGCGTGATGACAGACGAAACCTTTCATTCGGTCCTTCGGCGGAAAGCCGGTGCGGGACGGGCGCGGCTGCGCATTGCCACGCTGACGCCGGAAAAGGCCATGGTCCAGGCGCTGTCGAAGGCGGCGCAGGACCTGATGAACCTGGCGCTGAAGGTCGATGAAAATGCGGCGGCGCGCCTGTCGCTTGCGGAACTGCCCGAACATCTGCCGGACCGGGCGCTTCTGGCCCTTCTGTCGGGGCCAGAGGATGGGTTGGGGCTGGTCGCGCTCGACCCCGACCTGATGGCCGGATTGATCGAGATGCAGATGATCGGCCGGATCGGCAGCGCCCCGGTCCAGCCGCGCCGTCCCACGCGGACAGACGCGGCGATGTGCTCACCCTTCATCGACCGGTTCCTTGCGCAATTGCAGGCGGAACTTGGCGGCGAGGCTGGCGACAACTGGGCGGCGGACTATCGCTATTCCTCGGCGCTGGACGATCCGCGACCCTTGGGCCCTTTGCTGGAAGACCAGTCCTACCGATGCTTCCGCCTGACCGTCGAACTCGGCACCGGCACGACGCGGCGCGGCAGTCTGTTCCTGGCGCTTCCGGGGAATGATGCGACGGACCGGGACGAAGCCGCCGATCCGGCCGAGGCTGTCCGCTGGGAACAGGCCCTGGCCCAGTCGGTGTCGGAGGCGCCCGCATCGCTGGGCACCATCCTTCACCGGCTGGTCCTGCCCCTGGGTAAAGCCCTGGCGTTGGCACCCGGTGTCGAACTTGTCCTGCCCCGCAGCGCGCTTCACTCGGTCGATCTTTGCGATGCGGGCGGCCATATCCTGGCCCGCGCCCGGCTGGGTCAGCACGACGGAAACCGCGCGCTGTGCCTGCTGACCCCTGAACTTCCCTTGGACCAATCGGGGGGCGCTGATGTGACCCTCCCGCCGACCCAGTCGATGGTTGCCGCGCCGGTTCCCGGCAGCGACAATCCGGTGGAAGACCTGACTCGGGTAGGGGCTATGGCAGTCGGATTTTGACGAGGCCGGGTGGTAAGCCGCAGGGCGCCCATGTCGGCTTTGCCAATCGCTCGTCACGGCGAGGGGACATCTTCTGTGGCCTTGCTTTCCCGGCGGTTTAGGCATTCGGGGCTGATTGGTCGGTTGACCGCATCCCCCCTTGGCCGGGGCGCACTGGCCCGATCCCGGTGCCAGAGCTTTCTGTCCGGGACCACGGTTCCGATCCAGGCTTTCACAAGGATCGCGGATGCGCAGGATCGCCGCGCATCAACACCGATCCGGCGTGTGCCTGGCTTTCCCGGATCAGCCCTTGGCGCGGGCGTCGATGCGGCTGCGGAAAGGCTCCAGGTCATAGCCGTAGCGGCGGGGCATCTCGATCAGGCTGTCGGTCGGCTGCTCTCCGGCCATGCCCAGGGCCCAGACCACCGAGGAACGGTTGCCGCTGGCGCAATAGGCCAGAACCGGGCCTTGGGCGCTGTCCAGCGTGTCGCGCTGGACCTTGGCGTTGTCGTCGCTGATCGCGCCGGGGGTGACGGGGTTGTAGATGAATTCGAGTCCCGCCGCGCGGGCGGCCTCGGCCATCCGGGCGCTTTGCATCTCGGCCGGATTTTCGGCATCGGGGCGGTTGCAGATCACGCAGGTGTAGCCAGCGGCGCGGATCTGCGGCAGGTCGGCCGGCCCGATCTGCGGCGCCACGGCGTAGGCGGGCGTCAGCGTGCGAATGTCCATGTCGTTCTCCAAGAAGGGGTTGCGCCGGGGTCGCGCGCACGGCGGATGCGGTCTGGGGCAGGGTGGCGGTGTCTTCCCCCGCCCTCTGACGCCAGGGTCGAGCCTGACCATAACGCGGCGAAATCCGCAGGAAAAGCCCGCGCCGGACCTATCTTTCAGCCGAAGACCCATCGACAGGCGGCGGATTTCCGATTGATATGGGTCAAGGCACATCAGACCGTCCGCCTTCATACCGGACCGGATCTGCAAGAAGGAGACGCCCATGACCACGATCGCCGAACGCAAGCGCGCCCTGGAAGACCGCCGCGCCGAACTGATGGGCCGGCTGGAAACGGTGGAGGATGGGCTTGATTCGCACGGCGAGAAGGACTGGGAAGAACTTGCCGTCGAACGCGAGGATGACGAGGTTCTGGAAGACCTTGGCGCCGCCGCCATGACCGAGCTTCGGATGATCGAGGCGGCGCTTGCCCGGATCGAGGCGGATGAATACGGCTTTTGCACCGTCTGCGGGTCCGAGATCGCGACCGAGCGGCTGGACGTGGTTCCGGCGACGCCGTTTTGCGCCAGTTGCGCGGCCAAACTCTGATCCTTCGGGCTGGATTTCGGCGCGCTCTGGCGATTAGACTTTGCGTGACATGACCCGCCCGATTTCCCCTTCCGATACGGTTCCGCCTCCGGCTGCCTTGCGGCCGTCGGGCAGGGGCGCGGGATCGGGGCTTCTGGTGGAAAACGCGGCCGGTATCCTGCATCTGACGCTTTCGGCCCAGGCGCAGGGCCTGTCCCGCGCCGCTGCGACGGCCCTTGGGCAGCGCCTCCGGGCCGATCTGGCCCGTGCGCTGGATGGGGCGGGGCCCGAGGTCCGTGTCATCATCCTGTCGGTCGAAGGCTGGGACTGGGTGCTGGACGACGATCGCGCCGGGCCTGCCGTCGCGGCTCTTGACGATGACTGGAACGCGATCTGCGCCCGGCTTTGCGACTGCGGCCTGCCGGTCATCGCCACCGTGTCAGGCGTTGTCTCGGGCGATGCGGTCGCGCCGCTGCTTGCGGCGGGCTATGTCATCGCGCAGGCCGAAGCGCGGTTGTCGCTGCCGCAGGCGGGGCTTGGGCGGTTGCCGGCGGGCGGAATACTCGGGCGGCTCGCCGCGCGGATCGGGGCGGCGCGGACACTGGACCTGGCGCTTGCGCGGCGCAGTTTCGGGGCGCGGCGGGCGCTGGCGCTGGGGTGCGTCGATTCCGTCAGCGTCCCCGATCCGGGGCAGGCGGCGCTGACCATCGCGCGCCTTATTGCCAGCGGTCGTCAGGGCCTGCCGCCGCGCAGTCCGGTTGGACGGGCGCTGGCGGACCCCGAACCCTATCTGGATGCCATTGCCGCGGCGCGCGGCCATCTGGGGCAGATGCGCCCCGCACGCGCCCGACTGGTGGCGCGGGTGGCCGACGTGATCGAGGCGCAGCTTTTGCTGCCCGGCCCCTCTGCCGCGCTGTTCGAAGCCGATGCCTGGGCCGCGCAGCGCGCCGATCCGGTGGCGGCGGCGCTGGGCCATCTGGCCTGGGCGACGCGGCAGGCGGCCATGGCCCTGCCGCGGCCCGCAAAGGCCCTGCGGCTTCGCCTTGTCACGGTTCTGGGCGGCACGCCCTTGGCGGCCGATCTGTCGCATGCCCTGATCTCGGCGGGCTTTGCGGTGACGCTGGTGGCCCCCGATGGTCCGGCGCTGGCCGAATGCCTGCGCCAGATCGCGGTCGCGCAGGACGCGGCGGTGCGTCATGGGCATCTGACCGAGGACCGGCGCGAACAGGATTGGGCGCGGCTTCAGGCCGGTCTGGAGCCGACGCGCGGTTCCGGCGCCGATCTGGTGATCGAGGCGTCAGACATGACCGATGATGAGGCCGGGCGGGCGCTGTCGCAGGCAGCCGCAGTGGCGCTGCGCGGGGCGCTTTTGCTGACCGCGTGGCCCCGCGATCTGGCGCAGCTTGGGCGGCACCGTCCGGTCTACGGCTTTTACCTGACCGATCCGCTGGCCTCGGGCCATCTGGTTGAACTGGTTCTGCCACGGGGTGAGAGGACGGCCGAGGCTTTGGGGATGCTTTCGGCGCTGGCCCAGCGTCTGGGGCGGATCGCCATCCGCGTCCGGTCGGGGGCGGGTGGTCTGGCGCAATTGTTCCGAAAGGAAGGGCTTGAGGCCATTCGCGCCGGTCTGGCCGCCGGATTGTCGCCCGACGCGCTGGGGCCCTGCCTTGCCGCCTTTGGCTGGTCGCTGACCTTGCCGGCGCTGCCAGACGATGCTGTGCCGCAGTCGCGCAACGACGCCGAGGCGCAGGCCCGCTGGCAGGAATGGCTGGTCGCGGCCCTGGCGAACCTTGGGGCGCGGCTGATTGAAGAAGGTGTCCTTTGCAGCACCGCCGAGGTGGATCTGGTCCTGACCGAAGGCGCGGGCCTTGCCCGCGACACGGGCGGGCCGATGCATATGGCCGATGCCCTGGGCCTTGTGCGGTTGCGCGCGATCCTGCGCGGCCGGGCTACGGCGGGAGATGACGCCGCCACGCCCTCGGCGCTGTGGGATCATCACATCCGCAATGCGCGCCCCTTCACCGGGACGGATCTTCAGATCCTGGCGGCCGACCGCCTTACAGCATGATCCCGACGACGATCATCATCAGGCCGATGGCCGAAACCGCCAGCGCGCCGAGGTTGATCGCGACCGCCTTCTGAAGCACGGCGCGAAGCGCGGTTTCCTCGATCCCGGCGCGCTTGGCGCGGGCGACCTTCACGATCGCCCAGAAAAGTCCCGCAAGCCCCAGCACGGTCAGAACCGCCCCCGGCCAGATCAACATTTCCATCGGGCGCCCCTTCCTGCCGTTCCCCTTGCGTTGCCGCCCGCCTAGCGCGAAGCGCCGCGCATCACAAGCCGCCTCGCGCCCCTGCGGGACCGGCACCCGGGCGCCGATCCTTGCCGATCGGGGTTGCGGCACGGCGGGCGCGCCGCTAGTGACGGGAAAAATTTCAAGCTTGATCGTCCCAAGGAGAGGCAGGATGAACGTCCCCACCAGCACCCCCGCCAGCGATGCCGCCTACGCCGTGACGGCGGATGAGCTGCGTCAGTTCATCGAACAGTATGAACACCTCGAGGCCGAGAAGAAGGACATCACCGAACAGCAGAAAGAGATCATGGCCGAGGCCAAGGGCCGTGGCTACGACACCAAGGTGATGCGCAAGATCATGGCGATGCGGAAGCGCGACAAGGATGACCTGGCCGAGGAAGAGGCGATCCTCGAGATGTACAAGGCCGCGCTGGGCATGGCTTGACAGCCGGCTGCGCAGGCCGGACCGGGTCAAGGAAAACCGCAAATATGGGGCCGGTGCAGACCGGCCCTTATTTTGCCCAGGGCTTTCTGGACAGCCGAGGGGCTTTCCGCTAATCAGCGGCAATGACCGGGGAAAACAGTCAGGCATTACCGGGCGGGACCGCCCGGACATCGCAAGGGCGGCATCGCAAGGTCGGGGCCGGTCCGGGCTGGACCTTGGGCGCGCTCACGATCGCGGCGGTGGTGCTGATCCCGCTTGTCGCGGTGGTGGTCATCGCCTTCAACCCGACTGAAAACATCTGGCCGCATCTTCTGGCCACGACCCTGCCGCGCTATCTGACGAACAGCATCATCCTGGCCAGCGGATCGGCGGTTCTGGCGGCGGTCGTGGGGGCGGGGGCGGCCTGGCTTGTGACCATGTATCGCTTTCCGCTGTCGGGGTGGCTCGAATGGTGGCTGCTGCTGCCGATGGCAATACCGGCCTATGTTTCGGCCTATGGGCTTGTCGATCTGCTGGATTACGCAGGCCCGGTGCAATCGGCGCTGCGCCAGACCTTCGGCTGGGCCTCGGCACGCGATTACTGGTTCTTTTCGCCCCGGTCGCGGGGCTTTGCCATCGTCGTGCTTGCGTCGGCGCTTTATCCCTACGTCTATCTGCTGGCGCGCGCGGCCTTCCGCGAACAACCCTCGGGCAGCTACGAGGTCGCCCGCGCGCTTGGTGCCGGGCCCTGGCGGCTTTTCTGGCGGATCGGCCTGCCTCTGGCCCGGCCCGCCATCGCGGCGGGCGCCGCCATCGTGATGATGGAGGTGGTGAGCGATTACGGCGTGTCCTTCTATTTCGGCATCCAGACGCTGACGACCGGGATCTTTTCCGTCTGGCTCGAGACCGGCAACGCCGGGGGCGCGGCACAGATCGCCTGCGTGATCCTGGCGGTGATCTTCGCGCTGATGGTGCTGGAACGCTACGGCCGCCGGCAGTCGCGCTTCTTCCAGTCCGCCCGCCAGCCGCGCCCGGTGACGCGGCAGCCCTTGCGGGGGGCGGCCGCGCTGCTGGCGACCGGGCTTTGCCTCGTGCCGCTTGCCATGGGGTTCGTTCTGCCCGCCGCCGTCATCCTTGGCCATGCCATCGAACGCCCGTCGGAATGGCTGAGCGCGGGCCTTGGTCTTGCACTGTGGCACACGCTGACGGTGGGGGCGGTGGCATCCGTTCTGACGGTCTTCGGGGCGCTCTTCCTTGTCTATGCCGTGCGCCTCGCGCTGTCGCGGACGGCGCGGATGGTGCTGCCGCTGACGACGCTTGGCTATGGCGCGCCCGGTGCGGTGCTGGCGGTGGGCATCCTCATTCCGCTGGCGGCGCTTGACCACCGGATCGCCGACGCGATCCTGGCGGTGACGGGGCATGACCCCGGGCTGATCCTGACCGGGTCGGCGGCGGCGATCGTCCTTGCCTTCATGGTGCGGTTCTTCGGCATCGCGGAAGGCGCGGTCGACAGCGCCTTTGGCCGGATCTCGCCCTCGCTGCCGATGGCGGCGCGGTCGCTCGGCCGCACGGCGCGCGGGGTGCTGACTTCGGTCTACCTGCCGATGCTGCGCGGCTCTGTCGGAACGGCGCTGCTGCTGGTCTTTGTCGAATGCGTCAAGGAACTGCCCGCGACGCTGCTGCTTCGCCCCTTCAACTACGAAACGCTGGCCACCCGGGTGCAGGAAAAGGCGAGCCTTGAGAAACTGGGCGAAGCCGCGCCCCCGGCGCTGATCGTGATGGCGGTGGGTCTTGTGGCGGTGACGCTTCTGGCCCGCGCCAGCCGCGCGCGCGAACGCCGGCCATAACCGTCTTGCGCGACGCCCCGTCTGGCGCTATCCCGGCGCGGATGCCCCTATAGCTCAGCTGGTAGAGCGTCTGATTTGTAATCAGAGGGTCGGCGGTTCAAGTCCGTCTGGGGGCACCAGAACAGCCCGAACAACAGGCAGTGTCGGCATCAGCGAAGCCGGGCTCGAACCTCTGACCAATCCCGGATGTCGACCTCCAGAAGGTGGAACGCGGCATAGGTCACGGCGCCCCCGATGATGAAGAGGGCGGGGACGCGCATCAGGGAATGGCGGCGCAGGTAAATCCCCGCAAAACCGAACGCCAGGGACAAAAGCGCGAGGCCATAGGCCGCGAGGACGCTGCCGTTCATGGTCGTCACGGCTTTTTCGGTCCCGATGGCCCGTGCCGCGGTCGCGAGCGAGATATGGAAACTCGCCACGATGCCGAAGGTGAGGCCAAGGAACGAAAAGAACGCCTGCCCGACCTTCCGGGGCTTTTGCACCGGGTGCGTCTGGGGGGCGACACAGCCCGCCGCCGCCGCAAGCGCGGAAGCCCTTTGCTGCCGGATCATGGCGCGTAGCATCAACGCCACCCCGGTAACGACCAGCGCTGTGGCGCAAAGACCGGCGGCGATCGCCACGGCAGGCCCGCTGCTGGCGCGGATCGCGTCGTAGTTCTGGTTGGCATATTTCACCGCCTGGATGCCAAGGCCCATGAAGACCCCACCAAGGCCCAGGCGTGAATAGATCGACTTCAGGATCCCAGGCGTTTCCGCCCGGGGGTCGCCATGCGGATGCGCCCTGATGGTCTGTGGTCCGGTCCGCCAATCATCGTTGGACATAATGGTGTCTTTGCAATTTCGGGTCGAGTAATCCCGGTGATCATCTCCTTGAAAAATGGCTGAAAATAGGCCCGGACGAGGTTCGATCCAGACGCTATCGCGACATGTCTCGATCTGGTCGGCGCCGGGACGGGCGGATCCGCGCTTCAGGCCCGCTCTTCGTAGATCGGTCCGACGAACTGGAAGAACGCTGCCGGTTTGCCATCTGGAAGACGGGCGCGGACGTAGACCTCGTCGTCGCAGACCACCACGTCCTTGCCGGAGGTTGCCAGCCCTTCTCCGATCAGTTGCGCGACGATCCCGGCACTCGCGGTCCTGCCGCAGCGTTTCGCATTCCTGGCGGAAAG
Organism: Rhodobacteraceae bacterium UBA6236; assembly: GCA_002440945.1. Next base: position 26,196 of record DJWG01000012.1, read on the forward strand.
CAACATGTGTCCGGTTCCCCCTCGGCCAGCCAACGGGAACCTTGCGCGCAAGTCACCCGTGACACGCGCGCAAGGCCTGCGTTTCAGTCTGCGTTTCAATCCGGGGCTCAGGCCGCCAGAATGACCTTCAGCGCCTTTTCCCGCGCCGCATTTCCGAAGACCTCATAGGCCTCAAGGATGTCGTCCAGAGCGAAACGGTGGGTGATCAGCTTCGTCGGATCGATCTTGCCCGACTGGACGGTCTTGAGAAGCATCGGCGTCGTGTTGGTGTTCACCAGACCGGTGGCGATGGTCACGTTCTTGATCCACAGGTCTTCCAGATGCAGGTCGACCTTGGTGCCGTGGACGCCGACGTTCGCGATGCGGCCCCCGGCGGCGACCACCTTCTGGCAGACGTCGAAGGTCGCCGGAACGCCGACCGCCTCGATGGCGACGTCCACGCCGACGCCGTCGGTCAGGGCGCGGATCTGTTCCACCGCGCGGCCTTCAGAGGCGTCGATGGTATCGGTGGCGCCGAACTGACGCGCGACGCCAAGGCGGTTCTTGTCGGTATCGACCATGATGATCCGCGCCGGGGCGTAGAACTGCGCCGTCAGAAGCGAGGCCATGCCGATGGGGCCCGCGCCGACGATGGCGACGGTCTGGCCGGGGGCCACGGCGCCGTTCAGCACGCCGATCTCGAACCCGGTGGGCAGGATGTCGGACAGCAT
>DJWG01000017.1 GCA_002440945.1 Rhodobacteraceae bacterium UBA6236
GCTGAGCCAAGCCCGCCAGCATACGAAGGTGAACGAAAAGGAACCGTAAAATCAATGGCTTACGGGAAGGCGGAGACAGTTTTTCCGGTCAAGCGGCGGGCGTTTGCCCGGTTTCGAACTGTCGCCGCTTGCGTGCCGTCATGTTCCCGTCTGGACCCCGAACTGGCTTCCGGTTGGACCCCGGAAGCAAGTGGTCTGAACCATCGTCCCTTCGTTCACGCCTCGTGCGATCATGCCCTGTTTGTATCCCTCAGAGCCGAAAAATGAACCCTTCCCGATGTCTCTCCGAAAATTCCCTCACAGGACGATTTTTCTTGACAGCCGGTCGGCGTTCTCGATCACGAAGCGCTTCGATCGCTTCGCGGGCGGCACGCGCCCGTTGAGCCGCCAGGTGATGAGCGCGATCCCGTATTGCCAGTGGCGGTTGGCGGCGGGGCGGCTCAGCCCCACCTCCCAGCAGATCGGCTTCCACGGTTTGCGGTTGGCCCTCAGCCAGACGATGCGCGCGTCGTCCTTCTCAAGCCAGCGCAGCCAGAGCATTGCTTCCTCGGCTTGGGTGATCTGGCGCGGGCTCGGGCGCGGCCGGCGCATGCGCGGCTCCTGGCCGACCTGATCGGCGAAGCTGTGGAAATACTCCGGCCAGGCGTTGAAATAGCCCTGCGGCTTCACGGTTGGCATCTGCGCGAAGACGTCGGCCGCCAGTTCCAGCCGGTCCTGCACCCGTGACATCGTCCAGTCAGCCATGTCGCTTCTGCCTTTTGCCATAAAGCTTCTCACCCAGTTGCCGCACCAGTTCCCGCTCGGGCCAGGTCAGGCGGTCATCGTCAACCGACACCGCCAGCAGGCCTTGCTCCCGCCAGCCGTCACGCTTGACCTCATCGGGATCGCGTCGCCGACCGCCATAGCCCGGCGGGGTGAACTTCATCGCCTTCATGCCAGCCCTCCCTTTGTCTCGATCGCCCACATGAGGATCGCGATGGCGTCGGCCTCGTTGTCGTCCGCGGGGCTAAAGCCGCGCGCCCGGGCGGCCGCGATCATGGCGTCCTTGTTGGCGTTTCCCTTGCCGGTCGCGAAACGCTTGATCGTGCCGACAGGGACGCCCTCGTAGGGCACGCCGCGCAGTTCGGCCCAGGCGGTCAACGTGGCCATGAGCCCGCCGTAGACATGCGCGGCGTCGGTGCCCGCGTGGCGGCGGACTTCTTCGAACCAGATCGCCTCCACCGGCCCGGACAGCCGGTCGATCTCGGTCAGCCAGTTCGTGAAACGCAGGTAACGCATGCCGCCACCGTCGAAGCGCCCGGGCCGAAAGCAGACCGTGCCGGTGGTGATGAGCCCGTCATGGCCGCGCAAGGCCCAGCCGGTCGTGGTGCCGAGATCGAGCGCGAGGATGGTGGATGATGGTAAGGTTGATGGTGCGGCCATTTTGAGGCTCCTTTTTTCCGGCTGCACGATGAAGGGATGGACAGGATCGCGGTGGACAAAATCGCCCAGGGGTGGGTGGTGGACCTCCCCACCTGACGGGGGGAGTCCACCCACCCCTTTAGGGGTGCCTTTTCCGAAATCTGGAATCTGGCAAAGCCTTTTGATTTCATTGAGGAAATCCAGATTGCGGGGCAGATTTCGGATGAACCCGCCCGAAATCTGGAACGGGCGCGCCAAGCCATTGAAAAACTGGCGGAAAATCCAGATTCCAGATTGCGCGCAGATTTCAGATTTCGCGAAATCTGGCCAGATTTCGGATTTCGGGGTCCAGATTTCGGATGGGGTCAGAGAGCGGAAATTCATGCCTCACCCCCATCCGGATAGACCCAGACAGCGGGGTTTTCGACCGGCAGAACCGCCCCGGTCTGGGGGCATTTGTAGTGGCTCGGAAACACGCGGGCATGCACCCGCGTGACCTCGCCGGTCTCCGGATCCACAGCCTGCTCGCCGGTCGCCAGCTCCATGTGCTCGACGCAGAGATAGCCATACTTGCTGCGATCCGAGGCGAGGCCGAGATCGCTTGCGGCGTCCCCCTTGACGAACTTGACGATCCCCTTGGTGGTCAGGACGTTCAGCCTCTCGCGAATGCTGGTCTGGCCGCTGAGGCCGCTCTTGTTCTCGAAGGCCTCGGCAAAGAGGGTCATGGTGTACATGCGCCCCGAGCGCGCCTCTCGGTGGAGAATGTCGACGATGACCTCGCCCTTGCGATCCCGTTCGGCATCGAACTTCGCGCCCTGCTCGGCGCGCACCAGGCGTTCGTTCATCGGGTTGATCTCGACCCACTCGCCATTGACCTTGTCGACGAGCTTGGGCTTCAGCGCGGGTCCGTTCCTGAGCTCGATCTCCAGCTTCCGTTCCGATGCGTCCTCGTCGGGCCGGTGCAGGATGAGCCCCGTCGTGTAGAAGCCGCGGAGCGCGCTGGCGCCGGAAAGGGCGAGGAAGGGATCCTCCTTCACCTGGTGCTTCGAGAGCTTCTTGGTGTGGTGGACGAGGATGACGCCGCAGTCGGGATTGACGTGGTCGCGCAGCACCTCGACCCGGTCCTTGAGGAAGAACATCATCGCGGCGTTGTCGTTCTCGCCGCCGCCATCCGGCCCACCGTCGAAGAGGTTCCGGATCGGGTCGATGCAGAGGATGTCGAGCGGTTCGTCGGGGAACGCCGCCCGGATCGCCGCGGCCACGCGGGCGCTGCCCTCGGCGTCGAGCAGCATCTTCAGCTTTGGCGTGACGATCAGGTTGTCGCGCGCCGCGGCGATCAGCTCGGGCGGCAGGCCGACCTGCTGCATGCGCTCGCGCAGGTAGTGGTACTGGATTTCGGCCTGCAGATAGAAGATCCGCAGCGGTCGCGGCGGGGTGAAGCCGAGAAACGGCACCCCGGCGGCCATGTGCACGAGCCAGGCGATCAGGAGATCGCTCTTGCCCACCTTGGGCGCGCCGCCCAGCACCAGGAGCCCGCCCGGCGTCAGCACGCGCGGGCCGATCAGGTCGGCGGGCATGGGGCTCTTGTCGTCGAGCAGCTGCCCCAGCGTGAAGCTGGGCAGCTCGTCGGGCACGGGGGCGGCGCTGTCGAGACGGATCAGCGGCGGGCCGTGCCGCTTGATGTGCAGCTCCCACAGCCGGTTCGTCTCGCGCTTCAGCCGGTCGAGCGGCCAGGAGGGGCGCAGCATCGCGGCGTTGTAGCCGCAGATCGCCGTCCAGCCCTCGTCCATCGACATGCGGCCTTCGTGGACCAGCCGCAGGAAATAGCCGATGGCGGCCGAGGCGCCCTCGAAACGGGACCAGTCGTCCGCGCCGCCCTCTTGCACGGGGGTCACCAGCACATCGTCGATGGCTGGTTTCTCGCGAGGCTCCGCCGTGGCCATGCCGACGCCAGGCATGGGCGTCATGTCGGCGACGCGCTCGGCCATCTCCGCGAGGTCAACCTCGAGCGCGGTCGCCTCGCGGATCTGCACCAGCCGGGTGAGCCCGCCCTTGTGATAGACCGTGCCGGGCACGCGGATCGGCTGGTGGGCCGAGCGGAAATGCGTGTCGCCGCCCACCTTCAGCGCGATCTCGCCGCGGAGCTGGCAGAGCCGGGCGAGATCGGCACCCTCCGCGGGCTCGGTCAGCTTCCACCAGATATGGAGCTTGGTCGCGCCTTCGGACGTGCGCCCGCCGCTCTCGACGATCAGGGTCGGTCGGCCAAGGTGGTGGACGAGATGATCGAGCTTGGCCGGGATGTCGCCCGAGTCGAGATCGACCACGAGGCTCTGCATCTGCAGGACGTCCGCGGCGCGGGCCTGACCCGTTTCCGCGACCGTGCCGGGGATGACATAAACTGCCGCGCCCTCGCGCGCGGCCCAGCCCGCGAAGGTGGCGAGCTTCTCGGGCGCGGTGGCGTCCGCGTCGATCCAGATGTTGTGCGGGCGGCCGTCCTTGCCCTGACCCTTGTCGACGAAGCCCCGGACCGGGATCAGGCCCTCGCAATAGCCGAAGACCACGTCGACGAAGCGAGCGATCTGGCCTGCATCCGGTTCGACGGCGAAGGGATCGTCCAAGGGCGCCGCGTCGTTGAAATCGCGCCAGGGGTTGAAGTGGATGATGTTGTCGTCGCTCATGCCGACAGACCCCAGCAGCGCTCGGCCCACGGGCAGAACCGGCATTCGAAGAAGTCGCGATTGGCCGCGATGCGCGGGAGCAGCTCGCCGGCATCGGTCGCCCGCAGGATCCGCACGCCGCGGTCGGACATGCGCTGCGCGAGGTCGGCATCGAAGGGCACGAGCTCGTGGTGCAGTTCGGCCGTGTCCTTGTTGATCGCAGTGAAGAGTGCGGGGTTCGCGCTGATGCCCGGCACCGTCGCTTCCATGTAGGCCTGGTAGAGCGCGATCTGCGCGGCATAGACCGGCTTCGCGACGGTCACGCCCTTGGCCACCGTCTCGCGCCAGTTCTTCGCGTTCATCGTCTTGCATTCCCAGAGCGCCGGGATGCGCAGCCCCAGCGTCGCCGGGGCCTCGGCGACGATCCCGTCGACATGACCGCGGATGCGCCCGGCCGCGACCGAGAAGCCGAACTGGCCGCCGTCGCGCTTCTGGGTCACCAGATCGATCCCGGTCGCCCGCAGCCAGCGGATGGCGAGATCTTCGAGTTCATGCCCGATCGCGAAGATCCGGAGCGACCGGCCGGAAAAATCGTGGCCCTCGTCCTTCGGCGCACCCGCGAACTCGAACTGCAGCGCGCGCTCGCAGGCATGGCCCAGCCGGGACGCGCCGAGGTAATCGCGCGGTTGCGTCGCTGCGCGCTCGGCTTCGAGCGCGGCATCCACGGCCGCATTGATGCGCTCGGCGATACCGGGGCGCTTGTTGAAGTCCAGCATCATGACGGGATCTCCGACTCCGCGGCGATCTCGGCCATCTCGGCGCGGAACGCCTCGACGGTCACGACGATCAGCCGGTGCATGTCGTTCTGCGTGAGCTGGCCCAGCGGGCGGTCCCAGCCGATGCGCTCCATCTCTGGGGCGAGCGCGCGCATGACGGCGGGAAGCGCCTGGGTTTCCTCTTTGGTGAAATCGACCATGCTCAATCCTTTCTTCGCTTTGCGGGTGAAGGCCGACTGGCAGCCCATGGAGCAGAACCAGCGGCGGGTGCGGGTTGGACGTGATCGGTGGGGTTCGAACCAGCCGAAGCCGCGGGTGCGCGCGGTGCAGACGGCGCAGAGCACCGGGCGCGGATGCCAGAAGCGATCACGGCCCGGTCGATCCGGAGCCTCTGCGGGCGGGGATGGGACTTGCGCGACATGGCTCACGCCGCCCTCCGCTCGGGCGCGGCCGACATGACGAGACGCCGGATGTCGCGGCGGTTGAACTGGAAGGTGATCAGCGCCGAGGCGCGGTAGCGGGTGAGCCCGTAATCCTGCTGCTGTTCGGGCGAGAGGTATTGCAGCTGTTTCTCGGTCGGCGGCTGGGTCAACCAGCGCTTCGACTTGAAGGCGCTC
>DJWG01000114.1 GCA_002440945.1 Rhodobacteraceae bacterium UBA6236
TGACTATTTCAGCAGCCTGCTAGAGCAATACCTTACTCCGGCATCGGATAGTCGTCCGCGTTCAGGACCCAACCGGGCTTGAGCGAAAAATCCAGTCTTGGCGGACAGAAGATGTCGACCAGATCATTGTCGCCCGCACCGTTTGACCGCGTCGTGTGGATGACGGGGGGCGGGATCACCAGCGAGGACGGCGATCCGACGGTGATGTGCTTGTCATCGCGCCAGTCGGCCATGTCGACCGTCCAGGGCCAGCGCAGGTGGTGCACGAAGCTGCCCTTCAAGGTCAGCGAACATTGTTCGAAGTCATCATGATGATGGGGCGACATCTTGGTGGTGTCGCGCGGTCCGACCTGCGGGCGGAAGACGTTGATCATGAAGTTCGTGCAGCGGAAGATCCGGCCGAAGCGTCCGGGTTCATCCGGCACATCCAGCGGGTAGTGACGCACACGCCAGCCATCCGTGGGTTCCGGCCAGGCTTCGAAAGCCGGAATGTGGTTGCGGGGCTGATCGTAGGCGCCCGCGTTTGATGCCGCGGCCGCCAGATCGGCCGACAGGACGGTAAACAAACGCACCAGCATACCGCCAGCAGGCAGGGTGACGGAACTGTCGCCGGGTGGCACGAAGGCGAGCGAATTTCCGGGCACCTCGACAGTTTCCCCGCCCGCCACGATGGTGGCGCCCTGTTCGGCGCCCGGCAGATAGACCACGTATTCGTCAACCTGGGCTTCGCGCGCGAAAGACGCGCCCGGCTCGGCCTCGGTATAGGCCAGAACGAAGTTGTGGCCGCGGTGGTACCAGGTCTTCCAGTCATCGCCCCGCGCCTGCGGTTCGGTCGCGTAGAACAGAGCCAATTGTTCTTCGGCAATCAGGCCAGTTGCCGGCGGTTTCGTCGCCGCGGCGAACAGATCGGCGCGCGGATCCTTGTCCTTGTACATCGTCGAAATCCTTTCTCGCGCTAGGTGTTAGGTATCTCGCGCGCCGCCGACAGACGGCGCGCGCCCTTCATCAGCAGGCCCTGATCGGACCCGCAGACAAAAACGGTGATGCCACGATCGCGCCAGACCTGGATCTGCGTCTCGTCGGCCACGAACAGGCCCGCCGCCACACCGCCGCGCCGCGCCGCATCAATGACGCGGGCAATCGCCGCATCCAGTTCCGCCGAAGGAAATCCCACCCCCAGCGATTGCGACAGGTCCGCAGGTCCGACGAACATCACGTCGATGTCTTCGTTGGCTGCGATATCGTCCAGCCGGTCCAGCGCCGCCGCATCTTCGATCTGCACCATGACAACGCTGGTGTCGTCGCAGTGGCGGCGATAGTCGGCCAGCCCCATCGTCCCGTAGTTCCCGGCCCGGGGCGAGGGAGAGATACCGCGAACCCCATGCGCGAACTTCACTGCCGCACAGACATCGTCGGCCCGGGACCGATCCGCGACATGCGGCACCATGACCCCGGCAAGGCCAAGATCCAGAAGCGGCGCGATCCAGTCGGTCTGCGCCCCCCAGCGGCGCGACAGCAACGGCAGGCCGACGCTGCGGGCCGCAAGGGACAGAAGATCCATCGCTTCGATTCCGATCGGCGCGTGTTCCTGATCCGCCACCACGAAATCCAGCCCGGCGATGCCCAGGATTTCGACGGATTGCGGGGCAGGGGTCTTCAGGAAGGTGCCGATGACCGTCTCTTTGGCCCTGATCCGCGTGCGAAGTCGGTTCGGTGCCGTCATTCCGGAAGCCCTGCCAGCACGGCCGCGTTGGTCGCCGTCATCAGGCGAACTTCGTCATCGCTGTAGCCGTTGCGCAGAAGCAGGGCGATGGTTTCGCGCATTCCTTCGACGGGTGAGGGGTTGTTCTGCTGTCCCAGGTCAGTGCCGAAGAAGGTGTTTTCGACCCCGGCCGCGGCGATCACCGCCCTCAGGTGATCGTCGTCGAACATCTTGAAGGTCGATTCAACGAACATGCAGGACGAATGTTCGATCTTCACGCCCATCCCCACCAGCGACGTGATGTCCTGGAACGAACAGTCGTTCACATAGGTCGGATGGTTCAGGAACAGCCGCTTCACTCCCCGGGCCTTCGCTTCCTCGTAGAAGGGGAACAGCTCGCTCACGTGGTGATGGCCGCCGGACACCACGGCGTCGGCCTCGGCGATCAGGTCAAGGATGTGTTTCACCGCGTCCAGAACCACGCCCTTGTCATCGGTCAACGCCAGCGGAATCGGGGCTACGGTCTTGGCGCTGTTCTTCGGGAACTGGAAACCGGGTTTGCTGGCTTCGTGATCCATGTGGTTCTTGGCATGCGCCGTCGCCATCCAGACCACGCGCGCGCCCTGTTTCAGCGCATAGTCCACAGCCGAAGGGTTCAGCCCGCCCAACGGGTTGTTCAGCACGATGGATCCGATGGCGCGCGCCTTGAAACCCATGTTGGTGTTGATCAGCGTGGCGATGGGCATCGTCGGATAATAGTGGTCCTTCAGCAGCACGGCGCGCATGCCCTGGGCATCCGCTTCGCGCAGCGCTGCAACATGGTCGATCTTGCGCGGGTGCAGGGACGGCCCCGCGTGGACGTGCAGATCGACGGCGCCTTGCATGAGGGAATCGATACGGGTCTGGTCAATGGTCATGACGGATCCTTTCACGGTGTCGCGCCCTTGGCGCGGAGGAGGGGGGATGCGCCGCCGGGTTTTGCCGGCGGGCGCGGTCTCGATCATCAGGGGCGGGCCATGCGGGCCGGTGCCTGGGCAAGGCCCCTTGGTCAGCGGGCACCCAGAACTTCGGGCAGGAACAACGAGATTTCCGGGAACAGCGTGATCAGGGCCAGCACCACCAGCGCGATGCCGATCATCGGCAGAGCCTTCAGCGCGATGCGTTCCATCGGTCGCCCCGTAACGCCTGCAATGACGAACAGGCACAATCCCACGGGCGGCGTCACGAAACCCACCAGTACGTTGAAGACAACCATGACGCCAAGATGCACCGGTTCCATTTCCAGCGTCCGGCCAATGGCCATCAGCGCAGGCACCGTCAGGATCAGCACGCCGATCGTGTCGAGGAACATGCCCAGGAACAGGAGGATCAGGTTGACCATCAGCAGGATGACATACTTGTTGTCCGACAGGCTGGTCAGCAGGGCCACGGCCTTCTGCGGCAGCTGTTCGATGGCGAAGATGAAGCCCGCCACGTTGGCGATGGCGATCAGGAAGTAGATGGCCGAGGTGATGATCGCCGTCGACACGAAGGCCTGTTTCAGGAACGCCCAGCTCATCGCGCGATAGACGAAGGTCGCGATCAGCAGGGCGTAGATCGCCGCGATGGCCGCGGCTTCGGTTGCGGTGAAGATGCCGCCGCGTATCCCGACCACGATGATGATGGGCAAAAGCATCACCGGGCCTGCTTTCCACAGCCCCTTCAGGATGTCCGAAAGGCTCTGGCGATCGGCTTTCGGATACTGGCGCACATGCGCCATCCAGATCGCATAGATCGACAGCAGCACCGCCAGCATGATCCCCGGCGTGATCCCGGCGATCAGAAGCTGAGAGATGGATGTTCCCGACAGCGCGCCATAGATGATCATTGCGATGGACGGCGGAACCAGCGGAGCCATCAGCGACGACACCGCGATCAGGCCGGCCGAATAATCCACGTCATATCCCTGACGTTTCATGTCGGGCACCATGACGGTGCCGATCGCCGCCGCATCCGCCGCCGCTGAACCGCTGACTCCGCCAAACAGGAAGCAGCCCCAGATCGCCGTCAGGGATAGGCCGCCGCGGAACCGGCCGACGATGGAATTGGCAAAGCCGATCAGGCGCCGCGTCAGGCCGCCGACATCCATGATGCTGCCCGCAAGAACGAACAGCGGAATGGCCAGCAGAACGAACAGATCCATCCCGGCAAGCATCCGTTGCGGCAGGACCAGCAGGAAATTCGTCTGTCCGGTAAAGACGAAATAAGCCAGCGCGCTGATGCCGAGCACAAAGGCGATGGGCATGCCAATCAGCAGGGTGAACAGGAAGGTAAGGCCTAGCCAGGTCACAGTGCCTCCTCCGCACCCATCGGATGCTCTGTGGTGTTGGGGTCGCGTGCGACGCTCAGCAGGTCGTTCAGGAAGACGTGCAGGGCCACAAGCGCGGCCGCCACCACGACCGACAGGTGCACCCAGAACATCGAGATGCCCAGTGCAACGGCCGTCTGCAGCCGCGTTCCCCAGGCGAAGGTGAAGCCATAGCCGATGACGACGGCCAGAAAGACCAGCATCAGCACCGCCGATACGACATCGGCCGTACGGCGCAGCGGCTGCGGCAGCTTTTCCACCAGCATCCGCATGCCCAGGAACTGGCCGCGCGTGTAGCTGATGCCCGCGCCGCAGGCAACGACCCACAGCATCAGGTAGCGCAGCAGTTCTTCGGACCAGTAAAGCGAGTTCCCCAGGGCGTAGCGGAAGATGACCTGAAGCACCCCCACGATCAGGATCACACCGATCCCGGCGAAGCAGAAGGCTTCGACCGCGGCCACATAGCCGCGCCAAAGTGTTGACATGTCAGGGTTCCCCAAATGCGATGCCGCGGGCCGCATGGGCCCGCGGCTGCAGGCGCCTTACTTGGCGGCCGGCGTCAAGGTGCGTGCCTTCGCGGCAAAGGCCGCGATCAGCGGGTTCGACGCTTCATAGCGTTCGATGACCGGTTTGAAAGCGGCGGAGAGCTCGGCCTTGAACGCATCCGAAGGTGTCACGACAGGGATCTTCAGCTCTTCAAGGTGCTTCGTGATCTTGGCATCCAGCGCCTTCACGGCCATTACCTGCGGTTCCACGATCTCGTCTGCCGCCTGGCGCATGAACTGCTGCTGTTCGGGACTCAGGCTTTCGAACTTGGCCTTGTTGATCAGCAGGAAGCCAGGCCAGAAATAGTGGCCCGTCAGGGTCACGCCCTTGCCGATTTCATAGTACTTTTCGCTTTCGATCGAGGTCAGGTTGATTTCGACCGTGTCGAGCGTTCCGGTTTCCAGCGCCGAGTAGACTTCGCCATAAGCCATAGGGGTCGGGTTCACACCAACCGCGCTCCAGGCGTCAAGGAACATCTTGTTGGGCGCGACACGGGTCTTCAGCCCTTTCATGTCGGCCAGGGACTCAACGGGTTTGCCGGTCGTCATGAAATGGCGCAGGCCACCGTCGTAGACGCCCAGAGCGATCTGGTTGTGCGCTTCAAGACCGTCCATGATAGCCCGCGCTTCGGGCGACTTTGCCATCGCGACAAAGCCTTCGTAGTCCGGGATCAGGCCCGGAAGCTGGAAGGCGTCAATGGCCGGATCGAGCGAGGAATAGGCGGAGGTCGAGTTCACCGTCATGTCCACGGTCCCGAACTGCACGCCTTCGGCCAGTTCCTTGACGTCCCCAAGCTGACGCGCCGGGTAGATGTCGACCTTCACGTCCCCGCCCGAGATGCGCTCCACGGCTTCCTTGAACCGCACTGCCGTGTCGTGGATCGGATGTGCTTCGAAAACCGGGTGGCCCAGGCGAAGAGTCACCGGCTCGGCCCAGGCTGCGGTGCCAGCCAGCAGCGCAAGGCCGACCACGTTGAACGCGAAGTATTTCATGAATTTCCTCCCTAATGTTCCCACAAGGAGAACTGCGTTCTCAAATTGACAGGGCGCGCCGTCTGAGTCAATAGAGTCTCAAGCAACCCGCGAGACCGCATCTTGGAAAAGATCTCCACCGTCCGTGCCGCTGATACCTGCCTCAGGATCCTGCAGCACATCGCCTTCGCCGAAGGTCCTCTGGGTGTCACGCAGATCGCGGCGCAGGTGGATACGGCCAAAGGCGCTGTACACAAGCACCTCCGGACGCTGATCGACCATGGCATGGTTGTGCAGAACGCCCAGACATCGCTTTACAGTGTAGGTCCCAAGGTCTGGCTGATGGGGCAAAGAGCGCCTCAGGCGCAGGAGCTATCAGAAATTGCTTTGCCGCTCATGCGGGCCACTCGCGACGAGTTGGGCCTTGCGGTCGTGCTGAGCGTTCCCACTCCAAGATCGGCTTTCGTGCTGGCCACCCTGTCCAGCAACCAACCGATCGACATCGGCGTGAAACCCGGCAGTGAGCTGTCGCTTCATGCATCCGCCCAAGGGCTCGTCATGTTGGCCTTCGGCAAATCCGAACTGCGTGAGGCGTTGAAACCTCCGCTTGCAAAGATCACGCCCAAGACGATCACCGACATCGATGAAATTCTTGCTGCCGTGAAGGTCGTGGCCGCACAAGGGTATGCCGTGACACCCGAGCAATCGCTTCTTGGCATAAACGCCCTGTCTGCCCCAATCTTCGATCGGAACGGTACGCTGGTGGGAAGCATCGGACTGATCGGATCAGTCCAGTATCTTCCACCCCAACCCGAAGCACGGCAGATCGAAGCAGTGCGGAACCTGACCCGCCAGATTTCCGACAGACTATGACGACAAGGTTCCGTTCCAAAATCTCCCTTCGGACAGCGCGATCGGGGACAAGGTCCCGATCACGCTGACGAAATCGGGGGGGGGGCGCCACCAGCCCGTCACCCTGCGCGAAGCCGGAAAACCTTGTCTTCGGGTGGTCCAGCGTTGGGGGGGCGGATCAGCCGCTGAGCGGCAGGCCGTGCGTGACCGTCGTGCGTGCCCGATCGTTGATGATCTGAAACCCTGGCTGGACCTGCAGATGCAGCGCCTGCCACAGCGCAGTGGTCTTGCCGAGGCCATCCGCTATGCGCTGCTGGCCGGCGCTCTCACCATCCGCCCGGTGACGCTCGGGCGTAAGAGCCATCTCTTGGCCGGCTCCGACGGCGGCGCCGGCAGATGGGCCACAATCAGCAGCCTGATCACCACTGCGAAACCGAACGACGTCGAGTCCCGGGCTTGGATCACCGATGTCCTGCGCGGGTGACATATGGCCATCTTGCCTTGAGCTGGCAGCCCAGGTCGAACTGACAAGACAACGTGTCAGGAATGGGACGCTTACGCGCTTTACAGGGAACTGCCCGGCTTAAACGGGTGATATGACAATCGCGCATGTCAATCCATTACCAAGGAAAGGGCGAGACTGTGTCCTTTTGGCATCATTTTCCAACGTTCTCGTTGTGAACCCCCTTTGTTCCGATCCGTCCTTGCTTTGACCCTGACTCGCTCTCACCCTTTACGCGTGGCCAGAAATCCCCTTGCCCCAAGGTTTTGCTTGGCGGCGGAGGGCATGAAGCTGGCGGGTGAAAAGGAACTCCTGGATGATACGGCAGACCATCGAGATGATTGCCATTGCCGATCTGCGGCCCTGGGCGAGGAATGCCCGGACCCATTCGAAGAAGCAGCTGCGGCAGATCGCCGACAGCATCGAGACCTTCGGCTTCACCAACCCGGTGCTGATCGACGGGGCAAACACCATCCTCGCCGGCCACGGTCGCGTCGCGGCCGCGAAGCTGATCGAGATGACGCAGGTGCCCTGCGTGCGGCTCGGGCACATGACGCCGGCGCAGAAGCGCGCCTATGTCCTGGCCGACAACAAGCTGGCATTGAATGCCGGCTGGGACGACCAGCTGCTCGGCGAGGAACTGCAGGCGCTGATGGGGCTTGGGGATCTCGGCTTCGATCTCGGGGTGACCGGCTTCTCGATCGCCGAGGTCGACAGCCTGATCGAGGGGCTCTCCCCCGAGGAGCCCGGCGATCCGGAGGATGACGTGATCCCCGAGACCGCGCCGCGGCGGGTGATGCCAGGCGATGTCTGGCAGCTCGGCCGCCACCGGCTGGTCTGCGGCGATGCCCTCGATCCGGCGGTGGTCGCGTTGCTGATGGCGGGGGAGGCGGCCCGGATGGTATTCTCCGACCCGCCCTACAACGTGAAGATCGACGGCCATGTCGGCGGCGCGGGCAAGATCAAGCACCGCGAATTCGCCATGGCCTCGGGCGAGATGAGCGCGGACGAGTTCACCTCCTTCCTGACCCGGGCCTGCCGCAACCTCGCCGACCACAGTGTCGAGGGCTCGATCCATTTCCTCTGCATGGACTGGCGGCACATGGCCGAGATGCTGACAGCGGGGCAGGCGGTCTATGACGAGCTGAAGAACCTCATTGTCTGGGCCAAGGACAATGGTGGCATGGGCAGCTTCCACCGTTCGCGCCACGAGCTGGTCTTCGCCTTCAAGAAGGGCCAGG
>DJWG01000070.1:0-322 GCA_002440945.1 Rhodobacteraceae bacterium UBA6236
AAGGGATTTGTGCAACAGAACCCTGCATAGGTAATCAGAGAGTAATCTACCACAGGCATCAAAAACGGATGACCCGCTTCTCCGGCTTTCTCCAGATTCTCTAGATAGTGCGCCGTGCCAACTAGAAGGAAATATGCCCGATTTGCGCTGATAAGGCGCTTGAGCTTCTTCGCGAAGCCCCCTTCTGCTTCGGGATCAAGCACCTTAAGCGGCATTATGGTCGTGGATCCCGCTCAAACATCTAACTCCTCCACGAACCGCGCGTTGGCCGAGATATACTCGAACCGCAGTTCGGGCTTCTTGCCCATCAGACGCTCGACCA
>DJWG01000070.1:358-494 GCA_002440945.1 Rhodobacteraceae bacterium UBA6236
ACGTCGATCTTGCCCTTGCCGCCGATGCCCTTGGCCAGCCACAGGTCTTTCTCGCGGTCGTCCGAGACGTAAAGCCGCTTGGCGCCTTGGGTCAGCCGGTACAGAGGCGGGCAGGCCAGATACAGGTGCCCCTTGT
>DJWG01000070.1:502-22487 GCA_002440945.1 Rhodobacteraceae bacterium UBA6236
CGTCGGTCATGATGATGACCTTGTCATAACGCAGATCGTCGGTGCGGAATTTCGTCCCCATGCCGACCCCAAGCGCAAGGCAAAGGTCGTTGATTTCCTGGTTCGCGCCCAGCTTGGACGAAGCCGCGCCCAGAACGTTCAGGATCTTGCCCCGAAGCGGCATGACCCCCTGGAGGTGCCGGTTGCGGGCCATCTTGGCCGAACCGCCGGCCGAGTCACCTTCGACGATGAAAAGCTCGGTCCCTTCGCGGTTCGAGGCCGAACAGTCGACCAGCTTGCCGGGCAGGCGCAGCTTCTTGGTGGCCGACTTGCGTTGCGTTTCCTTTTCCGCCCGGCGGCGCAGGCGTTCCTCGGCCCGCAGGACCAGGAAATCAAGGATCGCGCCGGCGGACTTGGTGTCATTGGCCAGCCAGTTGTCGAAATGGTCGCGGACCGCGCTTTCGACCCATTTCGCGGCTTCTTCCGTGGACAGCCGGTCCTTGGTCTGGCCGACGAAGGACGGTTCGCGGATGAAGATCGAGATCAGCGCACAGCCGCCCGCCAGCATGTCGTCGCGGGTGATCTGGTCGGCCTTGCGGTTCTTGACCAACTCGCCATAGGCGCGGATGCCCTTCAGGATCGCGGCCCAGAACCCGGCCTCATGCGTGCCGCCTTCGGGGGTGGGGACGGTGTTGCAGTAGGAATGGATGAAACCGTCGCGCACCGGCGTCCAGTTGATCGCCCATTCGACCGAACCCGGGACGCCGAATTTTTCCTGGAAGCTGACCTTCCCGGCAAAGGGGCGGTCGGCGTAGGTGGTCGCGCCTTCCAGCGTCACGGCCAGGAAATCGGCGAGGCCGTTGGGGTAGTGGAACGTCGCCTCCATCGGCGTGTCGCCATCGGGGACTTCGGTCTTCCAGCGGATTTCGACGCCCGAGAACAGGAAGGCTTTCGACCGCACCATCTTGAACAGCCGCGCGGGCTTGAAATGCAGGGTGCCGAAGATTTCCGGGTCGGGGTGGAAGGTGACGGTGGTGCCCCGGCGGTTCGGGGCTGCGCCAAGCTTGGCCACCGGGCCTTGCGGCACGCCGCGCGAAAAGCCCTGTTCGAACAGTTCGCGGTTGCGGGCGACCTGCACGATCATGCGGTCCGAGAGCGCGTTCACCACCGAGGAGCCGACACCGTTCAGGCCGCCGCTGGTCGAATAGGCCTTGTTTGAAAACTTGCCCCCCGCGTGCAGCGTGCACAGGATGACCTCAAGCGCCGATTTGTCGGGAAACTTCGGGTGCGGGTCGATCGGAATCCCGCGCCCGTTGTCGCGGACCGAGATCGAATAATCGGCGTGCAGTTCGACCTCGATCCGGTTGGCGTGGCCCGCGACCGCCTCGTCCATCGAGTTGTCGAGGATTTCCGCCACCATGTGATGCAGCGCGCGTTCATCGGTGCCGCCGATATACATGCNNTACATGCCGGGGCGTTTGCGCACCGGCTCCAGCCCTTCGAGAACCTCGATGGAGGAGGCGTTGTAGTCGTCCGGGGCGGCGAAAAGGAGGTCGTTCATCTGCTCGGGCTCTTTGTGCTGGACGGCGGAATAGACCACGAAGCGGCGGTCGGGGCAAGCGAGGGGGCTGCGGTCAGCCGGCGCGGAAATGCTTGGACAGTTTCAGGCCCTGTCCCTGGTAGTTCGATGCAAGGTCGGCGCCATAAAGCCGTTCGGGGCGCGAGGCCATGCGTTCATAGACCAGACGGCCGACGACCTGTCCATGTTCCAGAACGAAGGGCGCTTCGTGGCAGCGCACCTCAAGAACACCGCGCGACCCCTTGCCGCCGGCCGATCCGTGGCCAAAGCCGGGGTCGAAGAAACCGGCGTAATGGACGCGGAATTCGCCGACCATCGCCAGATAGGGGGCCATTTCGGCGGCGTAATCGGGCGGAATGGTCACGGCTTCGCGGCTGACGAGGATGTAGAAGGCACCGGGGTCGAGGATCAGGCGGCCCTCGCGGCTCTGGAGTTCTTCCCAGAACTCGGCGGGGTCGTAGTGGCCGATGCGGTCAAGGTCGATCACGCCGGTATGGGGCTTGGCGCGCCAGCCGACGAGGTTGCCTTTGGCGGGCCGCAGATCGACCGAAAAGCCCAGACCTTCGGAGATGACGGCGGTTCCGTCGACCAGCGGCTCGGCGGCGTGAAGGGCAGCCAGTTCGGCATCGGTCAGCGTGGCCTGTCCGTGGCGGAAGCGGATCTGGTTCAGGCGCATTCCGGGCCGGACCAGCACGGAAAAGCTGCGCGGACAGATCTCGGCGTAAAGCGGGCCGGCATAGCCTTCGGGGATGCGGTCGAATTCGGTGCCGCCGTCGGTGATGGTGCGCGTCAGCAGGTCCAGCCGCCCGGTCGAGCTTTTGGCGTTTGCCACGGCGGTGATGCCTTCGGGAAGGGCAAGCCGTTCCATCAGCGGAACGACGTAGACGCAGCCCTTTTCCAGCACGGCGCCGTGGGTCAGGTCCACCCGGTGCATCTCGAATTCGGCGATGCGTTCGGCCACGCTGCGGCCTTCGCCCGCCAGGAACGAGGCGCGGACCCGGTAGGCGGTGGTCCCCAGGCGCAGGTCAAGGCTTGCGGGCTGGATCTGCGCGTCGATGACCGCCGGGTCGGCGGATATGGCGCCAGAGGCGATGAGGTCGCGCAAGGAATGGTCGGGCAGGACGCCGGTTGCGATCATTGCAAGCTTCCCTTTGCTGCCCGCGAAACACGAACGCCCATCCCCGAAGGAATGGGCGTTTCGATGATGGTCGGGCCGGTGAGATTCGAACTCACGACCTTCCGCCCCCCAGACGGACGCGCTAACCAGACTGCGCCACGGCCCGACGGGGCGGTGTATAAGACGATTGTGCGGGGCGGGGCAAGCGGCAAATCGCATTGCCGCCGCGCCAGGATCAGACGGCCTCTGGCGGCTGCTCGGCGGTCTGGGACAGGCGTTCGTGAAGCCGCAGGGCGCGATCATAGATGGCCACCAGTTCGTCGCGATGGTCGCGGGCGCGCAGCGCCGTCATGGCGCGCAGCAGCCGCGCGGCGGGAAGCAGGTCGACATCTATCAGGCTGGCATCCGCAGCGGCTTCCATAACCGCAAGCGCATCGTCCGGCGCGGGGTCTTCGACCGTGGCGGAAGGCGCGGTGTCGGTAACCTCTGTGGACACGAACGGCGGATCAATGTTCAGACCACGGACCCGACCGATGGCCGTGACCATGCCGTGGCCGAGATCGGGCAGGGTGGGGACGTCGATCTGCATTGGCGCTTCGTCTGCCAGCGCGATGTCGTCCGGGTCGGGCAGAAGGCGTGTATCAGCTTCGGCCGTGTCGGGCGTGTCAGACGCGGCCCACAGCGGCAGTTCGTCAGCGGGCGCGGGTTCCACCTCGGTCGGTGCCTCGTCGAAAGCTGCTTCAAGCCAGGCTTCCGCTTCGGGGTCGAAGTCGGCTTCGTCGCCTTCGGCCTCGCGCTCCATCAGGTGGTTCTCGACAAGAACCTCCTCCACCAGCACGTCATCCGGCAGCGGGTGCAGGTCAGGCGCGGCGGTCGCGGCCAGTCCCACCGCATCCATGATCTTGTGCGGCGACAGGCCCGAGACATGCGCGACCCCGCGTTCGCGCAGGATCTTCTGCACGCCACGGATGGTCAGCCCATCGTCATGCAGAAGCTGCTTGATCCCGCCCAGAAGCGCCACATCGCCGGGCCGGTAATAGCGCCGCCCGCCGGCGCGCTTGATCGGCTTGATCTGGGTGAAACGGCTTTCCCAGAAGCGCAGCACATGCGCCGGGGTGTCGAGCAGTTCGGACACCTCGCTGATGGTGCGGAACGCATCTGCGGACTTCACGTTGTCAGCTCCGGTTGCCTGCGGCGACGCGGTCTTTCATCAGGTGCGAGGGACGGAAGGTCAACACCCGGCGCGGATGGATCGGCACCTCGTCGCCGGTCTTGGGATTGCGCCCGACGCGCGCGGCCTTTTCGCGGACCGAGAAGGTGCCGAAGGATGAAATCTTGACCGTCTCGCCGCGCACCAGCGCGTCGGACATTTCCTGCAGGACGGTTTCAACCAGTTGCGCGGATTCGTTGCGCGACAGACCGACCTCGCGAAACACGGCTTCGCTCAGATCCATGCGCGTCAGGGTCTTATCGCTCATTCCCAATCCCCCCAGATGTTTGCCGAAGGATGAGCGGTTTGGAATCCCGAGTCAATATCAACGGCTTGCCGCAGGATGTTGAAGGTGTTGGCAGGCGGGGATTTCGCCGATCACCAGCGCAGGACGACCGACCCCCAGGCGAGGCCGCCGCCGATGGCCTCGGTCACCAGCAAGTCGCCCGGCTTGATCTGGCCGCGCTGTTTGCCGACCGACAGCGCAAGCGGGATAGAGGCGGCCGAAGTGTTGCCGTGGTCCGCGACGGTGACAACGACGCGGTCCATCGGCACCTGCATCCGCTGCGCGGTGGCGGCGATGATGCGCAGGTTGGCCTGATGAGGCACGATCCAGTCGACATCGGCGCTGCCAAGGCCGGCCTTGTCCAGCGCGGCATGGGCGGTGCTTGCCAGTTTCTCGACCGCATGGCGGAAGACAGCGTTGCCCTGCATCCGCAGGACCCCGGCCTTGCCCGTGGTCGAGGGGCCGCCATCGACGTAAAGGATGTCGCGATACTGGCCGTCGCTGTGCAGGTCGCTGGACAGGATGCCGCGGTCCGCGGTGGTGCCAGTGCCTTCCTGGGCCTCCAGCACCAGCGCACCCGCGCCATCCCCGAACAGGACGCAAGTGCCGCGGTCTTCCCAATCCAGGATGCGGCTGAAGGTTTCGGCGCCGATCACCAGGATGCGCCTTGCCTGGCCGGACAGGATCATCGCATTGGCAGTGGCCAGCGCGAAGATGAAGCCCGCGCAGACCGCCTGCACGTCGAAGGCAAAGCCCTTGGTCATGCCGATCTTGGCCTGCACCATCGTCGCGGCCGAGGGGAAGGTAAGGTCGGCGGTCGAGGTGGCGAGGATGATCGCGTCGATCTCGTCGGCCTGCATCCCGGCATCGGCAAGCGCCGCCCTGGCCGCCGCGGCGCCGAGGTCAGACGTGGTTTCGCCCTCGGCCGCGAAGTGGCGGCGTTCGATCCCGGAGCGGGTGCGGATCCATTCGTCGGTCGTGTCGATCCTCGCTTCGAATTCGCTGTTGGGAACGACGCGCTCAGGCAGATAGTGGCCAACGCCACGGACGACGGCGCGAAGTGTCATTCGATGTTCCCGTTCCCCACATTATTCGAAGCGTCATCCTGCCTTGCCTGCGCGGCAGAGGCAACCCGTGCGGCAAGTCGTTCCTGGAAGGCCGAAAGTGCCAGCTGCGCGGCCAGGCTGATCGCGGCGGAAACGCCGGTTTCGTCCGACGATCCGTGCGATTTCACGACCGTTCCGTTCAGGCCCAGGAACACACCGCCATTCACCCGGCGCGGGTCGATGCGGCGTTGCAGCCGCTTGAGCGATCCCAGCGCCAAGAGCGCGGCGAACTTCGACAGGATGCCCACCGAAAACGCGTCCTTCAGGCTTTCGCCGACGAATTTCGCGGTGCCTTCGCCGGTCTTCAGCGCGATGTTTCCGGTGAAGCCGTCGGTCACGATCACGTCGATGCGCGACCCGGGCAGGTCGCCGCCTTCGACGAAGCCGACATAGTCGAATTCGCCGTTGGCGGCATGCTGGGCAATCAACTCGCCCGCTTCCTTCAGTTCGGCCCGGCCCTTGTGTTCTTCGGTGCCGACGTTCAGCAATCCGACGCGCGGGCGGACGACGGACAGGCCGTCGCGGGCATAGGCGGCACCCATCATCGCATAGGCCAGCAGGTCCGAAGGTTCGGCGCGGATGTCGGCGCCGACATCCAGCATGACGTTGTAGCCTTGCGGGTTCTTCGAGGGCCAGAGGCAGGCGATGGCGGGGCGGTTCACACCCGGCAGCTTGCGCAGGCGCATCATCGACAGGACCATCAGCGCGCCGGTGTTACCGCAGGAAACGGCTGCCGCTGCTTCGCCGGATTCCACCGCCCCGATGGTCGACCACATCGAGGTGTCCTTGCCGTGGCGGAGGACTTGGCTCGGCTTGTCTTCCATCGTCACCACGCCCGAGGCGTGGCGAATCGTGGTGCGACCCGCCAACGCCGGACGCTTGGCGATCAACCGCGAAAGTTCGGCTTCGGGACCGTGGACGATGAAGCGGAGTGACGGGATCTTCCCGGCGCAAATGGCCATACCGGCGACAACTGCCGCCGGTCCCCGGTCGCCGCCCATCGCGTCGACCGAAATCACCACTTGCGAGTCCGAACCGGGCCGGGTGGCCCCGCCGGTCAAACCATCTGCCGCTGGATCAAGAGCGGGTGCCATAGGACAGTTCGACCGGGCGCGGCTTACGCCGCGTCTTCGTCCAGATCGACTTCGGCGGCCTGAGCGACGACTTCGCGGCCGTCATAATGGCCACAGGCGCCGCAAACATGGTGCGGACGCTTCAGTTCGCCGCAGTTCGGGCATTCATTCGGGTTGCCAGCAACCAGCGCGTCGTGCGCGCGGCGCATATTGCGGCGGGACCGCGTGGTGCGGTTCTGAGGGACAGCCATGTCTCAACCTCGGGTTATTGGGGGCGAGGCCCCGATTTCCTGGGTTTTCGTCACTGGTTGCCATGCGCGACCAGGTGCTGAACCCAAACATCATGCGAGGCCGGGACCATACTGGGATTCTCTGCGCACGCAAGTGGTTTTTGGGCCTAGTCGGGAATGACCTGATCATAGGCGCCAACCTCTGGCGCGGTGCGCAGGACGGCGTCGGTCGCCGCGAAGATCAGGCGCAGGTCGGCAAGGCTTTCGGGGCTTTCGCAGACCACCACCAGATTGGGCGTATTCGACGAGGCGCGGATCAGCGTCCAGCCGCCGTGGTCCAGCATCACCCGCGCGCCGTTGACGGTGACGATGTCGACGATCCGGCGCCCGGCCAGCGGCGTTCCGGCCGCCCGCATCGCCTGCAGGCGGGCTGTCAGGCGTTCGACGACATCGTATTTCCGGTCATCGGGGCAGGCGGGCGACATGGTGGGCGAGGTCCAGCTTTGCGGAAGCTCGGCCACCAGTTCCGACAGGCGCTGCCCCGTGGCGTCAAGCCGGCGCAGGATATGGACGGCCACGGTCAGGGCGCAGTCATAACCCTGACCCAGCGGGGCGTTCAGGTAGTAATGGGCAGATTTCTCGAACCCCGCCAGCGCCCCGGTATCGCGCAGGCGGCGCTTCATGTAGCTGTGGCCGGTGGGGCCGTATTCGACCGTGGCACCCGCGGCGCGCAGCACCGGGTCGGTGGCGAATAGCCCGGTCGATTTCACGTCGGCGATGAAATGCGCGCCGGGGTGGCCGGCCACCCATCCGCGCGCGAGGATCAGCCCCATCTTGTCGGCTGGCACCTCGTGCCCCCGGTCATCGACCACGCCGCAGCGGTCGCCGTCGCCGTCGAAGCCGAGCGCCAGGTCCGCCCCGCTGTCCCTGACGGCGCGGGCCATGTCGGCCAGCATCTCAAGCGATTCGGGGTTCGGATTGTAATGCGGGAAATCCGGGTTCAGGTCGGTGTGAAGCGGGATCACCGTCGCGCCCAGCCGTTCAAGAAGGGCAGGGGCGAAGGCCCCGGCAGTTCCGTTGCCCGTGGCGCAGACGACGCGAAGCGGGCGGCCGAGGCGCGGGCCCCGGGTCAGATGGTCGAGCCAGACGTCGCGCAGGTGGGGGACCGGGGCCCAGCCGCCGCCGGGGGCGGCGCTCGCCTCGCCCGACAGGATGATGGCGCGCAGCTCCGCCATGTCTTCCCGGCCGTGGGTCAGGGGTGGGATGAAACCCAGCTTCACCCCTGTCCAGCCATTCGGGTTGTGGCTTGCCGTCACCATGGCGACGGCGTCGATGTCCAGATGGCCACGGGCAAAGTAGGCGAGGGGCGAGACGACGGTGCCGATATCGCTGACCGCAATCCCGCCGCGGATCAGGCCAAGGATCAGCGCCTGTTTTACCGCCAGCGAATAGCTGCGGAAATCGCAGCCCACGACGATCCGGGGCGCAATCCCGGCGCGGCGCATCTGGGTGGCGATGCCAAGGCCCACCTCGACCATGCCGGGCAGGTTGACCTCGGACGGGTAGCGCCAGCGCAGGTCGTATTCCCGAAAGCCCGAAGCGGCGATCAGTGGCGGCTGGATCGGGTCGACGGCCTCAGACACGGACGGGATCGGCCTTGGCGATACGGTCGATGGCCATCAGCGTTTCAAGCAGTCGCGGCATCTGGTCGAGCGGGATCATGTTCGGCCCGTCGGAAGGCGCGGTATCGGGTGCCTCGTGCGTTTCGATGAAGACGCCCGCGATGCCCAGCGCCACCGCCGACCGCGCCATCGCGGGGGCGAATTCGCGCTGCCCGCCGCTGGCGCCGCCTAGCCCGCCCGGTTGCTGGACGGAATGGGTCGCGTCCATGATGACGGGATAGCCGGTCCGCGCCATGGTGGGCAGGGACCGCATGTCGGCGACAAGGGTGTTGTAGCCAAAGCTGACGCCGCGTTCGGTCAGGAGGATGCGGGTGTTGCCGGTGCTTTCGACCTTGGCCGCGACATTGGCCATGTCCCAGGGCGCAAGGAACTGGCCCTTCTTGATATTGACCGCGCAGCCGGTCTCCCCGGCGGCGATCAGCAGATCGGTCTGGCGGCAGAGGAAGGCCGGGATCTGGATCACATCGACCACCGCCGCCGCCGCCCGCGCCTGTTCGGCGTCGTGGATATCGGTCAGGACCGGCAGGCCCATGCTGGTCCGAAGGTCGGACAGGATCTTCAGCCCCGCGTCGATCCCCACGCCGCGCTTGCCCGATAGCGACGTGCGGTTGGCCTTGTCATAGCTGGCCTTGAAGACGAACTGCGCCCCCACGGCGGCGCAGGCCTCGGCCATCCGGCCGGCGATCATCTGGGCATGGTCGGCCGATTCCAGCTGGCAAGGCCCGGCGATGACCGTCAGGGGGCGGTCGTTGCCGACGGTCAGCCCGCCGAGTGTCACATCCGTCATCGCCGTCATCTGGCCTGCCTCTTCGCATGAATCCGTCTTGGGTAATTGCCACCGATGGCCCCCAAGGCCAAGGGTCGAGTGCGACGGTCCCAGGCGATCGGCGGCGACTGGCGCTAACCGTGGACCTTTTCCACACGCATGATGCGGCCTGCGATCAGCGCCACGACCGAGGCGCCGAAGCTGAACAGCGCCCCCATCTTTGCCGCATCCTGGATTTCGCCCGCCGGGAAGGCGACCGAGGCCACGAACAGCGCCACTGTAAAGCCGATGGCCGCGACGCAGCCCAGGACGAAAAGGTCGGGCATGCCCATGCCCTCGGGCATCCCGAGCCGCAGGGCTCGCGCCGCAAACCAGCCAAGCGCGAAGATGCCCAGAGGCTTGCCGATGAGCAGGCCGAACATCACCAGCCAGGTCGGCGCGCCGATGGCGGAAAACTCGACGCCCGCATTCGCCAGGCCGAAGAAGAACAGGATGATCTGCACCGGCACCTGCAGGTGATGCTCGATCCAGTTCAGAAGGTCGGTCAGGTGGACCTCGGCCTCGGCGAAGATGCCGAAGGCGCGGTCGGCGTGGGGGATGGTGGGCACGATGGGCAGAAGGCCAAGGGCGGGGTGGATGCCTGCTTCCTGGAAGCCATACCAGCTTAGCGCGCCGGCGATCAGGTAGGGCCAGAAGGACAGGCGCTTGCGGACCCAGGTCGAATTGCGGCGCAGCTGATCGCCGCGGTCCAGCCGCCGGGGCAGCCAGTTCGCCAGCACGAAGACGGCAACCGCAGCCCCCAGCGACAGCAGAAGCCAGGCGGGCGCGACCTCTCCGGTCGGGTAGAAGATCGCCAGGATCACAAGGCCCGCCGCATCGTCGGCAATGGCAAGCAGCAACAGGAACCGGATTGCCGGATGGCCCGCGCCAAAGACCACGCGGCCGACAAGATAGGAAAAGGCGATGTCGGTGGCGGTGGGAATGGCCCAGCCGCGCCCGACCTCGGGCAGGATGCCCAAGGCCAGGGCCAGGCCCAGATAGACCAGCACCGGACCCAGCATCCCGCCTGCGGTGGCCACCAGCGGCGTCAGCGCCCGGCGTCCGCGGAGCGAGCCTTCCTCAAGGATCACCGCTTCCCAGACCTCTTTCGCGGCGATGGCGAAGAACAGCGCCATCAGCACGTCATTGATGAGAAAATGCAGCGTCAGCGTCCGGGTGAGGCTTCCACCTTCGTATTCCGCCTGTCCGATCAGGAAGTTCTGGACCAGAGGATATTCGACAAAGGCGTGATAGCTTTCGGGTGAGCTATTCGCCCAGAAAAGCGCGAGCGCCGCGCCGCCGATGAGCAGAAGCGAATAATTGGTGACGTAGTTCCAGACCCGATACATCCTGCCCCCCGCAGTTTTTCCGGCAAGATAGGCAGGCGGGACCGCAGGGGCAACTGGCGATTGTCGGGCCTTGGGTTTAGGCGCCCGGCGGCAACCGGGCGCCCAAACAAGCCGGCTTGGGCCTTGGTCGGGAAATCAGGCTTTGGTCAGGAAGTAGGCCGAGGCATTGGCGCCGCGCATCGGCTGGGCCGTCGCGTCAAGGCGCTGCAACTGGCCGTTCAGAACCTTGTACCAGGCCCCGTTTCCGGCGGCGTCAAGCTTGATGTAATTGCCGGTCGAATCCCAGGCGTAGCGGCCGCTGACGTTGGTGGTCTGGCCGCCGCCCATGTAGGTTTCCGTCAGCTGATAGCGGCCTTGCAGGCCCAGCGTGATCGAGGTGGCGATCCCGGCGCAGTCGGCGCAGGGCAGGGTGCCGGCGTAGGTGCCGGCCCATTGCACGTTCGACCGGGCATTGGCGCCCGGAACCGGGGTGACGACCGTGGTCGATTTCGTCCGCGCGCCGACCTTTTCGACGGTGGTGGTCGCGTCGGGGGTCGAGACGGTGGTCTTCACATAGGGCCCACAGGCGGCCAGCGCCGCAACGGTGGCGAGTGCGGTGAGGGGGAAAGGAAACTTCATCTTGCTCTCCTTCGGTGGCAGGGTGGCAATCGGGCTTGCTGGCCCTTCAAGACGTCACGGGGCAAAAACTTCGACCGGGCGGCAAGGGTTCCCAGTGTCCTAAAATGACCAAAGGAAATGGATGATGCGCAGGATACCCCGGTCGGAGTTTCGGACTGCCCCGTGGAAGAACGGCGGCGGCGTGACGCATGAAATCGCCCGCCTGGACGCCGGCCCGGCGCTGGTCTGGCGGATCAGCCTGGCCGAGGTCGGCCGCGATGGCCCGTTTTCGTCTTTTCCGGGCCTGATGCGGGTGCTGACGGTGATTGATGGCGCCGGCCTCGACCTTGAAGGGCCGACGCAGATCCTGCACGCCCTGCCGCTGGAACCGGTGCGTTTTTCCGGCGACACGCCGATCCATGGCCGACTTCGGGACGGACCCTGCCGCGATGTGAACGTGATCTTCGACGCCGGGAAGGTTGCTGTCGAGGTCATGGTTCTGCATCCCGATGCCATCGGCACGGCGACGGCGGTTCTTGCGCTGTCGGGTGAGGTCAGGGTGGGGGAGGTGGTACTCGCGCCCGGCGATTACGCCTGGACGGAGCGCGAAGCGGTGCAGACCGGCGCGGGTGGGCGGGCCTTGCTGATCGACCTTTCGCCGGTTGGGCAGTGACCCTGTGCTGCGATTCTGGGCTAGAGGTGCTTTTCCATGAACAGGCTTGCGGGATGTTCGGCGTAATCGCCAAACGGCCCGCGCACCGCGTAGCCCAGCGTCGTGTAAAGCTGCACCGCCGCGACCAGCGCATCGCCGGTTTCCAGCCGCACTATTTCATGACCCGCCTCGCGGGCGCGCCGTTCGAGATCCTCCATCAGCAGATGGGCGACACCGCGGCGGCGGCCACGGGGCGCGACGTAAAGGCGCTTCACCTCGACGTAATCGCGGTAGTCGACCATCGCGACGCAGCCCAGGGGCGCGCCGTCCTCATCGCGGCCCATCAGGAAGGTGACACCGGGCAGCGCGAGATCCTCGGCAGAGAAAGAGAAGATTTCATCGGCTTCGAAAACGTCCAGCAAGGCTTCCTGGCTTGCGGCGATCAGATCCCTGCCTTCTTCGGAAAGCGGGGATTCCGGGGTAATGGTGATTGTCATGATCCATTCGTTATCTTGTGATGGAACGATCAAGCCGGGCCTGACATGGGGCTGTCAACCCCCGGGCGGGATTCTTTACTGGCGCGACACGCGGTTTGGGCTGGCAATATCTTGGGGATAACCGCCGAAGCCCCGCCACATCCTGCGGGGTCGTGTTGACCCGGGGGCGCGCTGGCCCGAAGATAGCAGGCCGCCCGGAATCATCGGACCCACGGATTTGCGCTTCACCCGCCTTCGGCTCAATGGCTTCAAGAGCTTCGTCGACCCCACGGATCTGGTGATCCATGAGGGGCTGACCGGCGTGGTCGGGCCGAATGGCTGCGGCAAGTCGAACCTGCTTGAAGCGCTTCGCTGGGTGATGGGCGAAACCCGCGCCAGCGCCATGCGCGGCGGCGGGATGGAAGACGTGATATTCGCCGGCGCGGCGACCCGGCCCGCCCGGAACTTTGCCGAGGTGGTCCTGACCATCGACAACAGCGAAAGGCTCGCCCCGTCCGGCTTCAACGATGCCGACCAGCTGGAAATCGTTCGTCGCATCACCCGCGACGCCGGGTCGGCCTACAAGGCCAATACGAAGGACGTGCGGGCCCGCGATGTGCAGATGCTGTTTGCCGATGCCTCGACCGGCAGCCATTCGCCCGCCTTGGTGCGGCAGGGGCAGATTTCCGAACTGATCAACGCGCGGCCGAAGAACCGCCGGCGCATCCTTGAGGAAGCGGCGGGGATTTCAGGGCTTTACCAGCGCCGGCACGAGGCCGAGCTGAAGCTGAGTTCGACCGAACAGAACCTGCTGCGCGTGGACGACGTGATCGAACAGCTGGGTACGCAACTGGCGCAACTGGCGCGGCAGGCCCGGCAGGCGGCGCGCTACCGCGAGATCGGCGGGGAACTGCGGCGGGCCGAGGGGATGCTGCTTTACCGGCGCTGGCGCGAGGCGGATCAGGCGCGGCTTCTGGCGGAAGGCGAATTGACCGACCGCACCCGCATCGCCGCGCAGGCAGAAGCGGCGGCGCGGGCGGGGGAAAAGGCGCGCGTTGCGGCAGAAGACCGGCTGCCGCTCCTGCGCGAGGAAGAGGTGATCGCGGGCGCGATCCTGCAACGCCTGACCGTGCAGCGCGACACCCTGACCCAGGACGAAGCCCGCGCCCGGCAGACCATCGAGACATTGACAGGCCGCATCGCGCAGCTGGTCCGCGACCTGGAACGCGAAGCGGGCCTGAACCGCGACGCGGGCGAAACCATCGCCCGGCTGGACTGGGAACAGGCGCAGATCGCCAAGGCCTCCGAAGGCCATGACGATCGGCTGTCGGAAGCCGCCGATGTGGCGGCAGAGGCCGCGCAGGTGCTGCAGGATCGCGACGCGGCGCTGTCGCAACTGACCGAGGATGTGGCGCGGCTTTCGGCGCGGCACCAGTCGGCGCAGCGGCTTTTGTCCGACCATCGCGCGACGCTCGCCCGGTCGGAAGCCGAGCTTTCCAAGGCTCAAGACGCGGCCGAAACCGCGGCAGAGGCGCTGGCCCGCGCCGAAGAGGAGTTCACCGCCGCCGAAGAGGCGCAGGTGGGCGCGCAGGATGCCGCCGAGGCCGCGGAAGAGGCCCTGATCGAAGCCGATGCCGCCCGTGCCGAAGTCCAGTCGCGCGAAGCCGAGGCGCGGGCGCAACGGTCCGAGGCGGAAGGCGAGGCAGGCGCGCTTCGGGCCGAAGTCGCGGCGCTGGCGCGGCTTGTCGAACGCGAATCCGCCGCCGGCCGGCAGATCCTTGATCGGGTCCGTGTGATTCCGGGCTATGAAAAGGCGCTGGGTGCGGCGCTGTCGGATGATCTGCGCGCACCAGAGACGGACCACGGGTCCGGCTGGGCGGTGCTGCCCGCTTATGATGCCAATCAGCCCTTGCCCGAAGGCATCGCGGCGCTGGCCGATCATGTGACGGTGCCGCTGGTTCTGGCGCGGCGGATCAGCCAGATCGGACTTGTCGCCCGTGCCGATGGCGCGCGGCTGCAGCCGCTGCTGCGCCCGGGGCAGCGGCTTGTCTCGCTTGAAGGGGATCTCTGGCGTTGGGACGGGTTTCGCGCCTCGGCGGAAGATGCGCCCTCGGCCGCGGCGCTGCGGCTTCAGCAGCTGAACCGGCTGGTCGAGCTGAAGCGCGACCTTGAAGACATCGCCGCGCGGGCCGAAGGGGCGAAACGGGCCCATGACCTGCTGACGCAGCGACTGGCCGACGCCACCCGCGCCGATCAGGCCGCGCGCGAGGCCCGCCGCGATGCCGACCGCCGCATGGCCGACGCCAACCGCGCGCTAAGCAAGGCGGAAGCCGACCGTTCCATCGCGGCGGGGAAGCTGGAAAGCGCCCGGCTCGCGGTCGCGCGCCACGACGAAGAGGCGCTCGCCACCCGCCTGCGGCTGACCGAGGCCGAGACGCAGGCCGCGCAGTTGCCCGACCTTGACGGGGCGCGGGCCGGGGTCGAGGACGTGAAGCTGACGGTCGAAGCTGCGCGGTTGACGATGATGACCCGTCGTTCGGCCCATGACGAATTGCGCCGCGAAGGCGAGGCGCGGCTGAAGCGGCGGCAGGAGATCGCAAAGGAAATCTCGGGCTGGAAACACCGGCTTGAGACCGCTGAAAAGCGCACAGCCGAACTGACCGGGCGGCGTTCGGACAGTGAAGCCGAGTTGAGGGCCGCCAGCGCCGCGCCCTCCGAGATCGCCGCCAAGCGCGAGGCGCTGGACGAGGCGTTGGCCGAGGCGGAAGACCGCCGCGCGCATGCCGCCGACCGTCTGGCCGAGGCCGAAACGGAATTGCGATCGGCCGGAGACGCCGAACGCGAGGCCGCCCGCGCCGCCGGGGAGGCCCGCGAGGCCCGCGCCCGCGCCGAGGCTCGCGCCGACGCCGCCCGCGAAACCGTGGCCTATGCCGCCACGCGCATCGCCGAGGAAACCGAGGCGACTCCGGCCGCGCTTCTGGAAAGCCTTGCCGCCGATCCTGACGGGATGCCCGCCGCCGAGGCGCTGGATATCGAGGTCAACCGGCTCAAGCGGCAGCGGGAATCGCTGGGCGCGGTCAACCTGCGGGCCGAGGAGGACGCGCGCGAGGTGCAGGCCGAACATGACCTTCTGGTCAGCGAAAAGACCGATCTGGAAGAGGCGATCAAGAAGCTGCGCGCCGGGATCGCCGGGCTGAACCGCGAAGGGCGTGAACGGCTCTTGACGGCGTTCGAGCAGGTCAACACCAACTTCCGGCTGCTGTTCACGCATCTTTTCGGCGGCGGCGAGGCGAACCTTGTGCTGGTCGAAAGCGATGATCCTCTGGAGGCGGGGCTGGAGATCATGTGCCAGCCGCCGGGCAAGAAGCTGGCGACGCTGAGCCTTCTGTCCGGGGGCGAACAGACGCTGACGGCGCTGGCGCTGATCTTTGCGGTGTTCCTTGCGAACCCCGCGCCGATCTGCGTGCTGGACGAAGTGGACGCGCCGCTGGACGATGCGAACGTCACCCGGTTCTGCGATCTTCTGGACGAGATGACGCGGCGCACGGATACCCGCTTCCTGATCATCACCCACCATGCCGTCACCATGAGCCGCATGGACCGGCTGTTTGGCGTGACGATGCAGGAACAGGGCGTGAGCCAACTGGTCAGCGTCGATCTGAAGCGGGCCGAGGCGCTTGTGGCCTGACCTCGCGGAGAAAGGGGTAACGGCGGATTAAGGGTTAACGTCTAGAACGATTCGGGAACACGCCACCGTCCCGGAGCACACCGCCGATGCAGGAACACTTCTTCACCGCCGCCCTCATGATCGTGATGGCGCTGACCGGCGCCAACCATTCGGCCGTGCGCTGGATCGACAAGGAAATCGCCTGCCTGTCGACCTGCCGCGTGGTTCTGGACAGCCAGCTGCCCTGATGCGTGTCTTGTGGCCGGGCCTGTATGCTTCGGCCAAGCTAAGGATTGCCTGCAAGTTCACTGGCTAACACCACCTTTCGCAACGGATCGTCCGGCTGATTGCGACAATCGCGGGGCAACCCGGAAAAAAGCGTGATATTCTTGATTTAATTCGCATACTCGGCTCAAGGCGCATGAGGTGTGTGATGTTCGAGTATCTTCCTCCGGGACTGCGGGCCGAACTGGAATCGGCCAGAATGGATGCCATGCGCCGGAAGTCCCGCCTGCGGATACGCACGGGCGACCAGATCTATCCGGTCCTGCGTTTCAGATCCGACTGGTTCACGCTTGATGTCTCGCAGGTCGATCATCTGCGGGGCGTGGTCGATGTCTACGACGGGGGGCGGCATCTATTCCAATGCCTGATCGTCGCTTCGGAGGTCGAGGGCGATGAACTGATCTGCCGCGTGAAGCAGGCGACGGCGGTTTCGGCGCCGGAGGCTGTGGACTTCGTGCGGAACGAGGATGCGCCCGTCGCCCTGATCCCGGATGGAACGAAGCCACGACGCGGGAGGCGCTGAGGCGCAGTCAGATTCCAGCCAGTGCCCCGGATGCGCCATCTGAGTGCTGCGCAATTCTGCGGAGGGAAAGTTGGCTTGCCTCGTCGCCACCGGATCGCCCAGCGATCAGGGCCGGATTTCGATTTCGGTCCCGACCGGGGTGATGCGCCAAAGCTCCTCGATTTCAGCATTCGTGAGCGCGATGCAGCCGGCGGTCCAGTCGCCCTTCAGCATCAGGCCCGAATCGAGGCTGTTTGGCTGCCCGTGCAGGAAGATGTCGCCGCCCGGCGCATGGCCCAGATCGGCGGCGCGCTGGCGGTCGGGGCCACGCGGATAGTCGATCCCGAGCGACAGGTGATAGCTGCTTGACGCGTTCCGGCGGTCGATCCGGTAAAGTCCTTCGGGCGTCTTGCCGTCCGCTTGGATGCGCTTGGGCCCCACCGGCTCGCGTCCCAGCACCATGGTATAGACCCGCAGCGGCTTGCCCTGCCGGAAGACCGTCAGCCGGCGGGCGGATTTCTCGACCAGGATGCGGTCGATAGGCTGCGTCAGCGGCGGCTGTTGCGGGGCAGGGGCGCGGGTGGCGACGTAGCCCTTCGGCGGCGCGGGGTTGTCCACCGGCGGCAGTGGCGCCTGCGATTGCAGCCAGTAAAGGCCCAACCCCAGCGCAGCCAGAAGCAGGATCAGCCGATAGACCCGCGCGAGGCGCTTCATCGGTTATTGCAGATCGCCAAAAGCCTGCCGCAACCGTTCGGTCGCTTCGATCACGCGGGCGCGCTGGGTGGCGAGGTTGAAGCGCAGGAAAGTTGCGCCGCTTGCCCCGAAGCTTCCGCCGTGGCTTGCGGCGATGCGGGCGTCCTTTTCGACGCGGCGGGTGAATTCCTCCTGCGACATGCCGGTTCCCGAAAAATCGACCCAGGCAAGGTAGGTCGCCTCGAGCGGCATCGACCGGATACCGGGCAGCGCGTTCATCGCCTGATCGAAGATCTGCCGGTTGCCGTTCAGATAGGCGATCAGCGCGGTCAGCCAGGCGGCGCCGTCGGGGGAATAGGCGGCGGTGGCCATCTCGATCCCGAAGCTGTTGGGGGAAATCCCCAAGGCCCCCATCCGGCCCGCAAAGAGCTTCCGCAGGCGTTCATCGGCGATGATGACATTGCCGGAATGGGCGCCGGCGATGTTGAAGGTCTTGGTGGTGGCCGTCATCGTCACCAACCGGTCGGCGATGTCGGGCACGGCCACGGCGGTGGGGATATGAGTGCTGCCGGGATAGACCAGATCGTGGTGGATCTCGTCCGAGACCAGGATCAGGTCGTGCCGCTTGCAGAAATCGGCGATGCCCCGCAGTTCTTCCGCCGTCCAGACCCGGCCGCCGGGGTTGTGCGGCGAACACAGCATCATCATCCGTTCGGACCCCGTCATCCGGGCATCCCAGGCGGCGAAGTCGGGAACATAGCGGCCATCTTCGACGGCAAGGTCACATTCGACCACGCTGCGGCCTGCGGCTTTGATGACGCGGGCGAAGGCGTGGTAGACCGGCGTCATCAGCACCACCCCGTCGCCCGGCTTGGTGAAGGCATCGACGCAAAGCCCGGTGCCGTTGACCAGCCCGTGGGTGGTGAAGATCCACGGCGCCTCGATCTTCCAGCCGTGGCGCGTTTCCATCCACCAGCGGATCGCGGCGAGATAGTCGCGGTCATCGCCGAAATAGCCGTAGATGCCCTGGGCCAGCATCTTTTCGAGCGCGCGCTGGACGGATTCTGGCGGGCGGAAGTCCATGTCGGCCACCCACATCGGGATTCCGTCGGCAGAGGGCACGCCGTAAAGCGTCTCCATCCGGTCCCATTTGTCGGAATGGGTGCCGCGCCGTTCAATCATCTCGTCGAAGTTCATGTCCGCTCCTGCCGTTTTGGCCAAGCTATCCGTCCGGCGCGCCACCGCAAGTGCCATTGCGCGGGCAGGCGGCATCGCCTAAATCCGGTCCATGACCCTGCGTTCGATCCTGATCCACCCCGACCCGCGCCTGAAGAAGGTGGCCGATCCCGTGACCGAATTCACGGACGATTTGCGCCGCATTGCCGGCGACATGCTGGAAACCATGTATGACGCGCCGGGGATCGGCCTTGCCGGTCCACAGATCGGCCTGATGAAGCGGCTGATCGTGCTGGATTGCGTGAAGGACCGCGAAGCGCCGGGGCGGCCCCTGGCGATGGTCAATCCGCAGATCACCTGGGCCTCGGACGAACGCAGCGTCTACGAAGAAGGCTGCCTTTCGATCCCCGAGCAGTTCGCCGAGGTGACGCGCCCCGCCGAGGTGCGCGTGCGCTGGCAGGACGTGACCGGCGCCGAGCAGGAGGAACAGTTCAGCGGCCTTTGGGCCACCTGCGTCCAGCATGAGATCGACCACCTGAACGGCAAGCTGTTCATCGATTACCTGACGCCGCTGAAGCGCCAGCTGATCACCCGCAAGATGGAAAAGCTGAAGCGCGAACGCGCCCGCGACGGCGTGAAGTCCGAATTCAGGGACGAGTTGTGAGCGCGCAGGTCCTGATCTGGCCCGACCCGCACCTGTCGCAGGTTTGTGCGCCCGTGGGGCCGGTGACGGCGGCGGTGCGCGATCTGGCCCAGAAGATGCTTGATGCGATGTATGCCGCCGAAGGCCGCGGGCTTGCCGGTCCGCAGATCGGCGTAATGCAGCGGATCTTCGTCATGGATGCCGGCTGGAAAGAGGGCCATCCGACACCGCGGGTGTTTCTGGATCCGGTGATCGTCGCGGCTTCGGATGCGACCGACACGGGGATCGAGGGCTGTCTGTCGATCCCCGGCATCACCGCCGAGGTGACGCGACCGGCAGAAATCACGCTCAGTTGGACCGACCTTGACGGCATCGCGCATCTGGAACGGCTGACCGGCTTCGATGCCCGCTGCGCCCAGCACGAGATCGACCATCTGGACGGCATCGTGACCTTCGACCGGATTTCGGCCATCGAACGGGCCGCGCTGCTGGCGGCCTATCTGCCATGACCGTGCGTCCCTTCGTGCCTTATCCCGACAAGCGCCTGCGCACCCCGGCCGAACCCGTGGCCGACGTCAATGAAACCGTCCGCATGATCTGGGACGACATGGTCGAGACGATGGATGCGATGCCCGGCGTCGGACTGGCGGCGCCCCAGATCGGGATCATGCTGCGGCTGGCGGTCGTCGATGCGTCCGACAAGCGCGGGCAGGCGGTGAAGATGGCCAACCCCGAGGTGCTGCACGCCTCGGTCCAGATGCGCAAGCATGACGAGGCGAGCCCCAACCTGCCCGGCGTGTCGGCGGTGATCGAACGGCCGCGTGCGGTGACGGTGCGCTTCCTGAACGAGGACGGCCAGATCGAGGACCGCGATTTCGTCGGATTGTGGGCGACCAGCGTCCAGCACCAGATCGACCATCTGAACGGCAAGGTCTACATCGACCATCTGTCGCCCATGCGCCGCAAGATGCTGGCGGCGCGGGTGGAAAAGCTGCGCAAGCGGGACGAATGATGCGCGTCGTCTTCATGGGAACGCCTGCCTTTTCGGTGCCGGTGCTTGAGGCGCTTCATGCCCGGCACGAGGTGGTCTGCGCCTATTCCCAGCCGCCCCGTCCCGCGGGACGCGGCAAGAAGGACCGCCCCAGCCCCGTGCAGGAACGGGCCGAGGCGCTGGGCATTCCGGTCCGCCATCCGGTGCGGCTGCGCGATGCGGCGGATCAGGCGGATTTCGCCGCGCTGAACGCCGATGTTGCGGTGGTGGTGGCCTATGGGCTGATCCTGCCGAAACCGATCCTTGATGCGCCGCGCCTTGGGTGCCTGAACATCCACGCCTCGCTTTTGCCGCGCTGGCGGGGGGCGGCGCCGATCCATCGCGCGATCATGGCGGGGGATGCAGCGACGGGCGTCTGCATCATGCAGATGGACGAAGGGCTGGACACCGGGCCGGTGCTTTTGCGCCGCGAGGTGCTGATCGGGCCGCAGGAAACCACGGCCGAGTTGCATGATCGCCTGTCGCTTCTGGGCGCCGAAGCGATCCTCGAGGCACTGGACCGGCTGCCGGACCTGACGGCGGTGCCGCAGGCGGATCAGGGCGTGACCTATGCCGCCAAGATCGACAAGGCCGAGGCCCGGGTCGACTGGACCCGCCCCGCCGCCGAAGTGGATCGCAAGATCCGTGGCTTGTCGCCCTTTCCCGGCGCCTGGGCGGATGTTCAGGGCGAACGGGTGAAGCTTCTTAAGTCGCGTCTTGCTGACGGGCAGGGCGCGCCGGGGCAGGTTCTGGACGGTTTCACCATTGCCTGCGGGACCGGCGCCGTCGAGGTGCTGGAGGCGCAGCGCGAAGGCAAGCGCCCCATGGCGGCGGGGGATATCCTGCGCGGGCTGGCGCTGCCCCCCGTCCTGGGATGATCGGTTCCGGGATGATCCGGAGGCGGTTCCCTGTAATTCCTGTGATCTTCGCCCTATATGCTGGCTGAAGACAGCCGGAGACTCGAATGCTCATCCTTGGACTGCTGATCGTCGGAATCGCCGCCGGGTTCATCGCGACCCGCCTGATGCGGATCGAGGCCGACGCCGTGACCACCATCGCCATCGGCGTCTTCGGCGCGCTGGCGGGTGGGTTCGTGCTGCGGTTTCTGGCGATGATCACCGGCTGGGCCGCAGGCTTTGTCGGCGCGGTCTTGGGCGCGATGTTCCTGATCTGGCTCTGGCGGACCTACGGGCCGAAACGGTTCTGAAGGGTCACGCCGGCGATTTCTTCGACTTGTAAGGCGCCATGCCTGCGCGTGCCAGTTCATCTGCGCGTTCGTTTTCCGGGTGTCCGGCGTGGCCCTTGATCCATTCCCACCGCACCTTGTGGCGCGCCTGCGCCACGTCCAGCCGCTGCCATAGGTCGGTATTCTTCACGGGCTTCCGATCCGCCGTCTTCCAGCCATTGCGCTTCCAGCCGTGAATCCAGCTGGTGACGCCGTTCTTCACATAGGCGCTGTCGGTGACGACCGTGATCGCGGTGTCGCGCCCCAGCGCCTCGAGCGCCGAGATGGCGGCCAGAAGCTCCATCCGGTTGTTGGTGGTGTCAGCCTCGCCGCCGGAAAGCTCGCGTTCCTTCAGCGTCGCGCCCGTGCTGTCGCGCGCGATCAGCAGCGCGCCCCATCCGCCCGGACCCGGATTTCCCGAACAGGCGCCATCGGTATAGGCAAAGAAGTCGGCCATGCTGATCCTTCCGGGCTGTAGAGGCGCGGTTTAGGGGCCGGGCCGGATGGCGTCAATTGCCGGGGATGAAGCGCGGCGCAATGCCATCACGGGGCCTGCCTTGGGCGGCGAACGGCACTATCAGCAGCGTTTCGCCGGAACATGGCTCTGTTGCACAAATCCCATG
>DJWG01000065.1 GCA_002440945.1 Rhodobacteraceae bacterium UBA6236
CGAAGGGGCTGCGCGCGATTGCCGAACGGGTGCATGGCTTTACCGTGCGCCTGAACAAGGCGCTGCGCGATGCGGGCGCGACGCTGCCGCAGAAGCATTTCTTCGACACGATCACCGTCAACGTGGGCGTGGGGCAGGCGGGCATTCTGGCTGCCGCGCGGGCCGAAGGGTTGAACTTCCGCAAGGTCGGCCACGACCATGTCGGGATCAGCCTTGACGAGACGACGAACGAAGACGTGCTGATCCGGGTGCTGCGCGCCTTCGGCATCCACGAGGCGCCCCCGGCGGCGGCCGAGGTCGGCTTCCCCGAAGCGATGCTGCGCACGTCCGAGGTGCTGACCCATCCGGTCTTCCACATGAACCGGGCGGAATCCGAGATGATGCGCTACATGCGCCGCCTGTCGGACCGTGACCTGGCGCTGGACCGGGCGATGATCCCGCTGGGGTCATGCACGATGAAGCTGAATGCCGCGGCCGAGATGGAGCCGATCACCTGGCCCAAATTCGCCACGCTGCATCCCTTCGTGCCGATGGACCAGGCAGCGGGCTACAGTGAGATGGTCAATGACCTGAGCGAGAAGCTCTGCGCGATCACTGGCTATGACGCGTTTTCCATGCAGCCGAATTCCGGCGCGCAAGGGGAATATGCCGGGCTTCTGACGATCCTGGCCTATCACCGCGCCAATGGCGACACGCAGCGCAAGATCTGCCTGATCCCCACCTCGGCGCATGGCACGAACCCGGCCTCGGCGCATATGGCGGGGATGAAGGTCGTGGTCGTCGCCTCGACCGCGACGGGGGACGTCGATCTGGACGACTTCCGCGCCAAGGCGGCGGCGGCGGGGGATACGCTGGCGGCCTGCATGATCACCTACCCCTCGACCCATGGCGTGTTCGAGGAAACCGTGCGCGAGGTCTGCGAGATCACGCACAAGCATGGCGGGCAGGTCTATATCGACGGGGCGAACATGAACGCCATGGTCGGGCTGGTGCAGCCCGGCGCCATCGGCGGCGATGTGAGCCACCTGAACCTGCNNGCGCATCTGGCGCCCTATCTGCCGGGCCATCCCATGACCGGCGGACTTGAAGGGCCGGTCAGCTCCGCGCCGTTCGGCAGCGCCTCGATCCTGCTTATCAGCTGGGCCTATTGCCTGATGATGGGCGGCGAGGGGCTGACGCAGGCGACGAAGGTGGCGATCCTTAATGCCAACTACATCGCGGCGCGATTGAAGGCGGCCTATCCGATCCTGTTCATGGGCAACCGGGGCCGGGTGGCGCATGAATGCATCCTGGACACGCGGCCCTTCGCGGAAGCCGGCGTGACGGTGGATGACATCGCCAAGCGGCTGATCGACAACGGTTTCCACGCCCCCACGATGAGCTGGCCCGTCGCCGGCACGCTGATGGTGGAGCCGACGGAATCCGAGACCAAGGCCGAAATCGACCGCTTCATCACCGCGATGATGGCGATCCGGGCCGAGATCAAGGATGTCGAGAGCGGCACGATCAGCGCCGAAGACAGCCCGCTGCGCCATGCGCCCCACACGGTCGAGGATCTGGTTGCCGACTGGACCCGCGCCTATTCGCGCGAACAGGGCTGCTTCCCGCCCGGCGCGTTCCGGGTCGACAAGTACTGGCCGCCGGTCGGTCGGGTGGACAACGTCTATGGCGATCGCCACCTGATCTGCACCTGCCCGCCGATCGAGGCCTACATGGACGCTGCCGAGTAACGAAAGGCGGGGCTGTGATGGCCCCGCCTTTTTCCTGTTGGCGGCCTGTGTGTGGCGCGGGGCCTTGCACCGGGGGCGCCCGGCGTGGCAAAGCGACAGCACCATGACCCAGACACACCGCTCGCCCTTTCTGCGCGGCCTGGCCGCATCGCTGCCCATTGCCTTGGGCTATGCGCCGATTGCCTTTTCCTTTGGCATCGCGGCCACGCATATCGGCCTCAGCCTTGCCCAGACGGCCGGGCTGTCGCTGATCGTCTATTCGGGCGCGGCGCAGTTCATGGCGCTGGCGATCATCGCCGCTGGCGCGTCATTGCCGGTGGCGGTGCTGACGCTGGTGCTGATCAACTTGCGCCACCTGATCTATGGCCCGACGCTGATGCGTGCTGCCCGACCCAAGGCGCCGCTGAAAATGGCGTGGCTCTGGTCCTTCAGTCTGACGGATGAGGTCTTTGCCGCCGCGCTTGCTGCCTTCAGTCGTGGGGGCGTGCGGTTTTCGGAAAGCTACATGCTCGGGCTTGGCGTCGGTGCCTATTCGTCCTGGGTCGGCGGGACGGTGCTGGGCGGCCTTGCCGGGGCAGGGGCGCTCGATGACTTTCCGGCGCTGGCGGCGGGGCTTGGCTTCATGCTGACGGCGCTGTTCCTGGCGCTTCTGCTGGCGATCCTGTCGCCACGCCAGATCCCGGTAATCGCGGTGGCGGGCGTGGTGACGGTGGTTCTGATGCTGACCGCCACGACCGCCGTTGGCATCGTCGGCGGGATGATTGCCGGGGCGCTGATGGGGGTGCTCTTGCCCGGTGAAGCGGTCAGGCCAAGAGATGCGGAGGGTGCCGATGCGGTCTGATCAT
Organism: Rhodobacteraceae bacterium UBA6236; assembly: GCA_002440945.1. The sequence continues at coordinate 2,576 of DJWG01000065.1, forward strand.
GTCCTGTGGCTGACGCTGGCCGTGGGGGCCGTCACCTGGGCCTTCCGCTACCTGCCCCTGCGCGTGAACCTGAAGCGGATGCGGACGGATGGGGCGCTGGCGCGGTTCCTGGCCGCCACCGGCCCTGCCGCCATCGCCACGCTTTTCGTCGCGGCGATCCTGTCGGATGTGCAGGGCGGCGTCACGCCGCATACCTCGCTGGCGGGCCTGAGCCTTCCGCTGCCGCTGATCGCCGGGGCGCTGGCCACCGCGGGGCTTTGGTTCGTGCGCCATTCGGTCGTGATGGCAACGCTTGGTGGCGCGCTGGCTTACGGCCTGGTCTTCGCGCTGGTCGCGTGACCCTTGCAGCGAGGTTGGGCGCACCTACATTCAGCAACGTGAATGTGAAGGGATCGCCCAAATGACAAACGCGCATCGTCTGGCCTGCCTTGCCTGCGGGCAATTGAACCGGGTCGCGGCCGACCGCCCCGCAGCGGCGGCGAAATGCGGCACCTGCGGCGCGGCGCTGATTTCGCCCAAGGTCGCGACGCTGGACCCGGCTATCCACGACAAGGCCAGCCGCAATGACGAGCTGCCGCTGATCGTCGATTACTGGGCGCCCTGGTGCGGCCCCTGCCGGATGATGGCACCGGAATTCGCCAAGGCCGCCCAGCAGATGGCAGGCAAGGCGCGCTTTGCCAAGATCAACACGGAAGACCACCCGGAAATCTCGAACCGGCTAGGCATCCGGGGTATTCCGCTGCTGATCCTCTGGCAGAACGGGCGCGAGGTGGCACGCCTGCCGGGGGCGCGACCCGCCGACCATATTGCCGATTTCGTGGCCTCAAGCGCCCGCCAGCCCGCCGCGCGCGGGTGAAGCGGATCGCACCGCCGGGCGCTTTCTGGATTGCAACGATTTTCTTGCAACAGGCCCGGCGGGCGGCTTGACAATGCCACCGCCTTCAGCCAAATCCACCCTCGGTGAGGGGCAGTAGCTCAGTTGGTAGAGCGCGTCGTTCGCAATGACGAGGTCAGGGGTTCGATTCCCCTCTGCTCCACCAGATCCCCCCCTGGCAAGTGCCAGATAGATCTTCCATTAATGACAGGGGTTTGTCCATTTTATTGGACAATCTACGTCGCTGAAGAGATCAGAAGCGAGTAGGGACTGCTCTGCTGGCTTTTGTCGTCTCAGGCACTACGGCGTAAGAACTCAGGCATCGCCGCCCCCGCCTCTGTTGATTTCCGTAAACTTCAGACATTTCGTTGCCGATTCCGGGATGCCCAAAAATCGCTACTCGCCGTTCAAATGTCAGAACGCTGGGCCGCCGCACTGGCGGCGATGGGAAACTTAATAAGCGCTGTTGGCCAAAAGTGGCGCCTCGATCAGTCGCTAGGAGCACCGTCTGGATTTTGCAGATGGTGCACGCATGACTGCATGGCCAGCCAAAGGTCATAATTTTCCTGCATAGCTACCCACGCACGTGCCGTGCTTACTGGGAGTGTCCTAGTATGCCGAAACCAGCCGTCCACCGAACCGCGCCTCCTCGTTATCCCTCCATCGGCCAGTTACTATAGAAGCCGTCCTGCGAGGCTTGGAATTCTACTTGGAATGGCTTGGTGCTCTCCGACATAGCCTGAAAGGCAGCCGAGAGTGGTTCCGGCATTTTGTTGCCACCTACCCATGACCGTTCACTCAGGAAAAGGCTGAAAGACGTGATTGAAATCATGTCGCTCAGCATCCGGCAAAGATGCCCCACCTCCAGTTGAAGAAGGTCGCTTCCCCGGGTTGCGCGATCTTCCAAGAGGTCCAGCGCTCTCGAGTTGGCATGAGCAAAGTGGCTAGACATGCCATAGATGTGCGCAAGCGCGTCAATACCAACCAGGGGAGCGTTGCCCAGCCGGCCGCCTTTCAGCGCCCCGAGGATTTCCGAGAAAGACCATCGTTGCTCGAGTTGTTTTCGAAAGCGCCTATCCCCGAGCGGGTCGGTCCTATACACGCGCCCGTCGCGAAGCGCGGCCATTACGCGAGAGCCGCCGTGGCTACCAAAGCGTTTGAGGAGGCGCTCCGACGCCTCGGCCTTTAGGGCACCCTGCCTGTCGTAGACGGCGCCGAGCAACTCCCAATACTCGTGGAGCAATTCGTCGCGTTGCTCTTCAGAGGCGGTTGCCAGGAAAGCCACCTTCGCGAAGGTCTCGTAGACGACCCTGATTATAACCTCCGCGTCCCAGACGAGCCCGTTCACGATAAGGCAATATGCTGCTTGGGCCCGGTCTTGCTGATAGTGATTGAGCACCCGCAGAGTCTCGGAGTGCAGGTTTTTTTGGGGATGCTGTGCAAAGGCTTGACGATGGTAGTCCCTGATCGCCCTCATGCATTCGACGAACTGCACAAATAACGGCTCACTCGTGGCAAGCGCAGTCTCTGAAATCCGCATTATATTCTGCCTTGCTTAGTGAGGGTGCTCCATTTCTTGTAGCACATAGATTCTCGTCGCAATTTGAAATTCCAGCGGATGTAGCCCATATCTAAATTTTGGGACACAGGCATGGATAGGGCTGCGATATTGAAGGCCCGGGTCAGCGATCACCCAAGGGGCCGTTTCGCTCGGAAATCTACAGTCCCTAACTATACAGGCTCAGGATCGCCTCCGCGACGCGCCGGGCACCTACTATGGGGTTGTCCAAGTTGATCGTCGCGGGAAGCTCCACGCGAAAGTTGACTGACTGGGCATCCACATGCTGATGGGTGATGAGGTCATCGCTCCGCAGGACCTCGACGGCCGGGTCTGCCATGTCGTACCCACGAACGAACGTCACGCCAAATGTAGTCGTGAACGGTGCCTCGTTGACCATCGTGGCATGCTCGTATCCGATGCCCGACTCTGTGCCGTACACGGACACGCGCGTGAGGAACTCGTCGACCAAGCCGGTAGCCCCTGTGGCGTTGAGTCGCTCAAGAATTCTCTCCACCAAGGAAGGGATCGACAAGGCAGGCGCATTGAGATCTGATTGGCACAGACCGATGCTTACGAGGAGCAGGCGCGTTTCCCCTGTGGTGTCATTACTGGCAGAGATAGGCTCGATTTGGTGGACGCCATGGATGGCGTGACTTGAGGTGCTGCGGGTAGTGGTTTTTATCTCTACGCCGGTGCCTTCCCATGTGAAGTCCCTTGCCGAGCGGCGCCAGCCATCCCAAGCTTGAACGATTGGACCGACTTGGGGATCGGCCGCGCGGCGGCAGAGAGCGTCGAGTATGAGCAGTTCCCCGACGAGTCCGAGGATAGCGTTCTCGGAGATCTCCATACGCTTAATGGCGAGTTCGATCAGCGGCTCGGTGACGGCAAAGGCACGCTCCAAATTAGAATCAGCTTTCTCGCGCAGCAGTTCAGCGGCAATAAATGCACCGACCTGGTCGAAATGCCCGAGCGCGGGCAAGCAAATGCGGTTTGCGTTCAGCGGAGGCAGGGCGTCACGGTGCCAGGAGTGGTAGCGCATCGCAGTCTTCACTGTGCCGGTCCGGGGCCTTAACTCGTCGCCTGCAAGAAACAGTTCCAAATGACCACCACTATTCCGAGCGATCCCGACCACCTTCGCATCTGTCAACCAAGTAATGGCTCGGTCATCTCCAATTGTGCCCGTTGGAACGACGTTGATCTGGTTTAAAACGTCTTCGTAGCTGATCATGGGAGTTCCTTCTTAACGATGGTCGCCCCAGCACGGGTGGCTGAAAACTGCTCCGGACCTCCCGCAGGGAGACAGACTCCCACCGCGACCGCGGGGTTCACGTCGTCCGAATTTTGATTAACGTAGAATAGGATTTGACCGTCGGAGCCGCCGGGTCGCCACCCCGTGGTGTTGCTCGACGGCACGTCCGCGTAACGGTGGTAGTAGTCGAAATAGACGTCGCCGCGATACTGGCTCGGGCCGGCGTTGGGGTCACTCGCCCCCCAAGTGGTCTTGAGTTCGCCTCCGGCCACCCTCTTTGTGGTGGCGCGTATGTCAAATGGAAGCAGTGCCAGCGGACCTTTAGATACGATGGCACCATCTCCGTAACGAATGCCGATCCAGAACCGTGGTCGCTCAGCGTTCTTGCGCCTAAGGTCGGCGTAGGACCATAGATCGCCGGGTTGGCCGGTGACAAATAGGCCCGTGATCGACCGAGTGAGGCTGGCCGACCAAAGTCGAAGGTAGGCGGCGATGGCATAGGGACAGGCTCGCCTCGGCTGGTCTCCCTGACCATCTCTCACCGGCGGGCGATAGAAAGGTGTATCCGCCAGCGGGGCAACTGCGTTTGCTCGGGCTTCGATACCGCTCCAGAAGTCCGCGTGAAACCCCTCGCTCCCGGGGCGGTAATCAGCATAAGTGAGGCTATCCAAGAGTTCGGCGGCCTTGGTCAGTTCTAGTGGAACATCTAGGATCCGGCCCCGCAGCACATTGGCGACAGTGAGGTCGCTGGATGGCCGATCGAAGAGCCCAGCGACGATGTCTGCATTGGGATCCTCCCGCCGGCTGTCATTGATGACTGTAACAAATGGGCGCGCCCCTGGTGATAGTGGAAGGTTGCCCACGCCTGCGATCTTGCCGGTGGCCTCGAAATTGAGCCCCTGCAAAACTGTAGGTTTGGGGGCGTCGCTCATCATGCGCTCGGTGATGGCAGTTCGAACCGCTTCGTCGACATCGTGATATGCACGGAAGAGGGAGAGTTGGTCTCTTGAGGCGAAGACGCGGCACAGTTCAATATATGATCCGCGGTAGCCGAACCAGCGCTGCATCTGCATCTGGGTGTCGGCCAGCGGGTTAGCTGATGAGCGCTGAAATAATGCCGTGGTCATCCCTTCCAGAGTCAGCCCCCTGGCCATGACATTCCCTGAGACGAAGATCGTGCAGAGGTCGCGGGCTGGTCTCCATTTACTGGTGTCAGTATTCAGGCTTGGTGCGTAGGCAGGGCGATCATCAGCGTTAGGATCGCTGTTGACCACGGCGATCCTAGTTCCAGGGATCAACTCGCTAATGAGTAGGCTTTTGACGGTCTGCCAGTCCGGGAAGCTCGCCGGTATCAGGACGTCGAACTCATCCTCGATTGCTCTGGCGGAGGTACGATACTTTTCGAGCCATTGCGCCCATGGGACAGGGTCCGCCAGAAGTTGATCCACCAAGGTGTGGGGAAGCCTTGCATCTCCCGTATCGAGCATATTTCGCGCCGTCGCTCGATCCTGAATTCCCGCCCAGATCAGGACGTCCTCAGCACCCCGGAAGTGGTGCTGGATTGCCGCAGAAGGATGATACAGCATCGAGTGCGGCGGGGCCGCGTTGGCAAGGGCCTGTTCCTCGGTGTCGAACTGCTTTGCGAGCGCGGACGCTGGGCCGAGCCTGCCAGAGCGGTATAGGCGGATGGCGCCCGCTACCAGAAATGCTCGGACGGCGTCAGCGAGGTCCTGCTGCTCGGAATTGGTGGTAGGCACGCACAGTCTGGCTGCCTCCGCACGGCGGTAGAATACCTCACCGCCGGTGTAGAAAGAACGAATACCAGCCGCCTCGGGGTAGGTCGATGAGCGTGGGGCATGGAGATTGCTAGGGTCAACTGTATCTACTGGGTGGCCGACGTCGAGTGGCGTGCGAAGAGAGATCAGGAAGTCTCGTGGCGCCAAGGGGTTGTGATCCTCCTGAAGGAGGTTGGCCTGGGGAGTCGCCGTGTAGGCGATATAGGTTGAGAACAGGTTATTAGGCGAACCCTGGGGAGGATCCCAGAGGTTGGCTATCGAACGCGGGATCTGCTTCAGTCTGCCGTAAATGGGGTCCTGCGAGGACTCAACAATGGCATCGAGAATAGAGCCATCGTCCGCTTCATCGTCCAGCACGAGCATCTGGACGGTGCGATCTAGCTCCTCAATAGCGTTAAATACGTTGCCGCGTAGGCTTGCTGCCAAGGCGTGCAGATGGTCAGTCTGCTTCATCGCCACGATGATTAACGGCCTGCGTTCCCTCAGTCGTTGTCGAACCTGCGCGGGTGGCAAGCGGTAGGTGGTTGCCAGTGGGTAGGTCTGCTCTGACATAGCGATGCTAGGCGCGGGACACAGTAGGCGGCGCTTAATCTTCTGTGCGCTTTCCTCGCCCGAATCCAACTGCTGCACCAGCCTCTCATAGGTCTGGCGCCACAAGGAGAGACGGGTCCCCGCGAGAACGACAATGATGTCAAGGCCGTTGTCGATGGCCAAGGCTGAGACACCTAGCATAGAAGCGGTCTTACCAGACTGAACCGAGCCCATGACGAGTCCCGTGCGTGATCGGCGTGATGACCAATCTTCGGGTTTCGCGGTATCGGCTGCCAAGATTCCGCGCTGGAGAATATAGCGAGAGTCTGCCTCAATTGAGGCACGCGCTGTGTCGGTCAAGCCGGCGAGCTGAGTCTTGTACCTAGTCCACCACGAGTCCGCCTCCTGGGGAGCGGGTGGATTGAAGTAGACCTGCTCGACGAGTGGGGAATGTCCTGGCAACGCTCTCAACTCTTCCGTTCGATGAGCATCCGCTGCAACGATGCGTACCCGGAAGTCCCGAACTGCAGACGTACTGCCTCAGCCGCATGATCAGGGTCGATGCCCAATAGTTCGAGGAGACTTTTGCTGATCCTGGCGATGTAGTCCCATTGGGTTTTGGTCTGCGTCTTTTCGGGGCGTTCCCATTCCGCGGATTCCTCGCTCGCGGTTCGGATAGCATCGCCATTAGCCTCGATGCGGTCCTCGATGTCGTCTGGCGAGGCCGCTAAGGCCATGGTAATGCCGACGAGGGAACCTACAAGTTGAAGTTCCTGCCATTTGGCGCCCTTGCCGCCATCCTTGAATTGATCAGACCACAACTCATCGTGCGATGAGTGGAGTTCGACTGCGTTTAGCAGCAGTGTGAACAGCTTGGTTAACGTCGATGAGTGGGCTAGCAGGTGCGACTTGTCCTTCTGAACCGCGATCAGCAACTGGTCGATGTTACGGCTAGTCGATGCCAAGTCTTTCCCCGCGGTGTCATGCACTAGGACCGAGATGACCCACGCGAGAACCTTGGTGCGCTTGTAGCGCGTGTCGCCAAAACCGTAGCTTTTCAGCGCCTCACCTAGGCGGCCAAGATCGCGGATACCGGCAAGCGATCCGGAAATTTTGGCGACATCAGTGTTCGGGTCGGCGTCGCCGGCGGCGGCAAGGGTCGCGCGGGTAAGTTCGACCTCGTGGTAGACTGCGTTACGGATCTCTTCCGCATTCAGGTGTACGCCCTGCTTGTTGTATAGTCGAAAGACCTCATGGATCTGGGCTTGACTGGCCTGAGTATATTCGATGACGGGAACGGTGTACTCCACAACGTCCTCGAACAACGCTTCGACTGTGAGTTGCTGACCAGCGACGTTGATTTCTCGAGCCTTAATCTGCGTGTAGTATTTCCCGCGGAGAGGCTCAAGGTAGGGGCCAACCAGCCCGCCGTCTCCAGTTGTTCGTAGCTTGAAGGGGAAGTAATATTCGTTCTCCAGTGTGGAATTGAGTGCGTAACCCTCCAGCGCTTTCCACGCACGGCGGAAAGCCGGGTAATCGTCATTGAACAGGTCCGTTAAATTCCTGACGCCGTGTTCATCGAGACGTCCTTGATCGTTGAACTTTTTACCGCTGTGCCGCACGGTGACCTCCGCGACCTTCTGCTTGGCGACGGGGTGCTTTCCCACAAACCGGAGGATGGCCGTGAGCCTCTGCTTGCCGTCGACGACCTCATGCGGCGTGGAAGATCCGGTGCGCAGAAGAATGATGGATGGCAAAGGGACGCCACGGAGGATGGACTCCATCAGGGACTGTCTGTCGCCATTGCCCCATACGTCACCACGCTGGTATGATGGCGTTAGGTTGGGTGCCTTCTTTGTAAGTTGGAAGATCGGCCATACTGCCGCCTTTGCCGTGACCGGCTCCGGATTCACAGCCTCCTCGCTCGCGTCGATCTCGGCCCATGCATCAGCCCACGACTGCGTAGCGGTTGCACGGCTGGTGCCCTTGGCCTCAAGTTCTTCAAGAAAGTTTCCCTGGAGCCGTCCGGCTGCCTCCACGCGCTCGCTTAGACGCTCTAGTGCACGAAGACTCAGCGGCGGGTAGGCGCCTCCGGGAGCAAGGAGGTCGGTGGATTCAAGTTTGAGTTCAGTGATGAGTGCCTGAAGGAATGGTTCCCCGCCCGTGCGAGGGAGGTCCTCGCTCAGGCTTAACCAGCCTTGAATCTCAGCCAGTTTGTTCATCCAAGAGGCGGAGGCGAAGTCGACGTCACCGCTGCTGAACGTTGACGATACTGGGGGAACGCCGGTGGGCGTATCTGAAGCCTCGGAGAGAGTAGCCAACCCGTCGGCGATGCTCTCCAGCAGGAGGACCCGCGGGTCATCTTCGTCGAAGTCGTCTTCCTGTTCGATGTGATCAGTCATCCAGTAACTCTCAACGGTTCGAGGTCAGAGGAGGTGTTCGAGGCGGGCCGGATGAGCCCGCGCAACAACCGTTCGGCGATTGCTTTGACTACGCGAGCGTTCACTGCGTTTCCCAAGGCTTTATACGCGTCGATGTCGGACGCAGGTAACTGGATACCTCCGAGGCACTGAAGTTCAGCGCACTCGGCTGGTGTCATGTAACGACGTTCGCCGGCCAGGTTTGCACCGAGGATGGGCACTTGGGTCTGCGTAAAGGCGATAAGACTTGGGGAGGTAGTGGGACGCTTGACCCGCAGTCCTGACGCACGCACCTGTAGCACGAAGTTATCGATGTTACGGTCCTCGCCTTGCGCGTTCCACTCCATCTTCTGGAAACTAGATGGGAAGCTTTGTGGGCTCCATTTTGCGATCCAAGGATCGATCCAGTGACGGTTGGCTTGGTAGAATTCGCGATTTTGCCTGATAAAAGTCCGTTTCCAATGTGGGAAATTTAAGTCGCCTAGGCGGTTAGCGTGACTAGGTATCCTCGCAAACTGTTCGTCGAGCGAGCAATCAAGGGACTGGCCGAAGCTGCCCTTGAAGCCCATCCGGCTAAGACCCCGCACAGGTCTGCGACGCCAAACTCCTGCTGGAGTCTCGGCCAGGTAGGGATAGGTTGCACCAAATTCCATCGCCCAGATCGGGAAGGAAGGCAGCTTCAGCGAAGCTGGCGAGCGGCGCAGGAAATCGCCCCACATGTCAATGGCTCGCAGCGTCTGCTCCGGGATGGCGCGCGTGGACTGCCCTTCGTGGCGCAGTACCCATTGGATTTCGGTTGGATCTTTATGCTTCTCTGGCCACTCAAAATGATCAAGCCCCTGGAGGGACCCAACGAAGTAGGCACGGTCTCGCACCTGTGGAATGCCGAAGTCGTGGGGCGAGAAGTGCGCAACTTTGACGGTGTAATCAAGTTCCTGCAGCAAGCGAATAATCGTGGTCTTGGTGCGACCGCCATCGTGCTTGAGGATATTGGGCACATTCTCCAAGATGAAGTGTCGTGGCCGCTTGACGCGCAAAACGTCGTGCACTTTGAAGAAGAGATTACCCTGGTCTGTGTCCTCAAAGCCCAGTTGGTCTCCTGCTTTAGAGAACGGTTGGCATGGAAAACCCGCGGTAAGGACGTGATGATCGGGCACGTTGATGGCTATGATTTCGTCGCTGTTCAACTCGTTAAGGTCGCCCCAGGCGTCAACGCCGAAGTTGACTTTATAGAGAGCTTTCAGTTTAGGCTCCCTTTCTGCTGCGAACACGCCACGCCCCTCCAACTCATCGAGTGCGACGTGGAAGCCACCCAGCCCAGCGAAGAGGTCGACGAAACGGAAGGCCTCTTTACTTGTTCCCATTATTTCAGCCCAATCCGTCTCTGCCTGATCGGGCGAGATTTCTCATGATTTACTCAAGCGTCATTTTTGCACCATTTTTTGCTGTATGTCCAATGGTTTGTTGGTTTCCTCGCGAAGTTGAGCCTGGGGGATGCGGACAAAAATTTGAACTGATTTTCGCCCGTAGTCGGCCGCGGACATCAGCTTTCCATTCTCAGGCCCGGCAAGCCGTCACCTCGCCGGCTGACCGCTTTCTTGGTTTCGCCGCGACGGCCATGCCGCCCTGCCGTCAGGCCGCTCTCCGCCCTGCCGGTCGAACCTGCTGCAACGTAGTTTGTTCCGATGTTGCAGGAGCGAACGATCGCTCCGTCCCGCATCGCTGTCATTCTGGCCGGCTCTTCGCTGCGGTGCGAGGCGAACGGCAGCTTACTGGAATGTGAGCGCGCAGCATACGGCGAGATCGACCGTCAGCTATGGGCTGCGTTTCCGCAATAAGCCCGTCGAACGCCCTCTGCGCTGCTTACCCGGGATACCGCTTGCCTATGCAGGCCGATCCGTCACCTTGTCCAACGGAAGTGCCGCCGTCGGACGCGCGCTCAGTTGGCCCCGCGCAGCGCCCCTGGAGGATGGCCCGTCGTACGTTTGAACGCACGGCTGAACGCTGCCTGCGAGCTGTAGCCAAGCCGATGCGCAGCATCTTCGATCCCGATCCCGTCACGTCCGATCCATTGTCCGGCCAGGCGCATCCGCAGATCGGTGATGTAGCGCAGCGGCGTCACCCCGGTCACATTCAGGAACCGCTCCGCAAAGACCGACCGCGACGCGCCCATCTCTGCCGCCATGGTCGCGACCGTCCAGCTCCGCCCCGGATCGCGATGCACCGCCAGCAGCACGCGCCCCAGTTTCGGATCGCGCAACGCCTCGACCCAGCCAGAGGCACTGCCACAGCCGCTTTCCACCCAGCCGCGCACGATAGAGGCTGCGACCACATCCGCCAGCCGTGCCAGAATGCCTGCGAATCCCGCCCGTTCAGTCCGCGCCTCGCGTTCCATCGCCTCCAGGATCGGCAGGATTTCCGGCTGGCGGTCAGTGAGCTGGCTCAGTTGCATTACCTCCGGCATCAGGCCCACCAGCGGATGCAGCGAACCGAGATCAAAATCCATGCAGCCGCTGAACAGGATCACATCCTGACTGCGGCAGGTGCTTTCGTCACAGCAATCGATCTCATCCACGGCGGCACAGATCGGTGCGACGGCGAAATCGGACAGATCGCGGATCCGCGCGCCCGCCTCGGATACCAGTGCATGACCGGTGCCGCGCGGCAGGAACACCGCATCCCCGCAGCCGATGCGCCGCATCTGGCCGTCGATCCTGAGCCAGGCCTCGCCCTTGGCCACGAAGTGCAGCTGCGCCTTGCCGGGGGCCCCGCCGAATCCGATCCCGAAGGGCGCCGTCAGCCGCATGCGCCGGTAGAAGATGCCATTCAGCCGCATTCCCATCAGCAGCTCACTCATCATGTCAGGCGCAACAGACGGGGCGGGTCTGGGCAATTTGTCGAGCATTCCGGACGTCCAGTCAAAATTTGCGGATAGACCATCATAGAACGTCCGGCGCGCTTTGGATAGATCTCCCGTCCGACCTCCCATATGAAAGGGCTGACCGATGCACGGACAGTTTTCTCCCCCAACCTACAACGCGCCCGTCACTCCCCGCTGGGGCGCCGTCTATGCACTGTTCTTCGGCGTCTTCGCCCTGATCGCCGCCGAATTCCTGCCGATGAGCCTGCTGACCCCCATGGCCCATGATCTGGCGATCAGTGAAGGCCTCGCCGGCCAGGGCGTCACCGCGACCGCTGTCGTCGCGCTCTTCACCGGCCTCCTGATCGCCTCTCTGACCCGCGGCATCGACCGCCGCAATGTGCTGCTAAGCTTCTCTGTCCTGCTGATTGTGTCGAACCTGCTGGTGGCGTTTGCCGTCAATTTCCCGATGCTCGTGCTGGGTCGGCTGCTGCTGGGCGTCGCGATCGGCGGCTTCTGGACGATGTCCGCCGCCACCGCGATGCGGCTGGTCCCGGCCGAAGATGTGCCAAAGGCGCTCTCGATGATCTTCGCGGGCGTCTCGCTTGCCACCGTGGTCGCGGCGCCGCTCGGCAGCTGGCTCGGCGCGGTGATCGGCTGGCGCATGGTGTTCCTGTCGGGCGCCGTCTTCGGTTTCGCGGGCCTGATTGCGCAATGGGTCACCTTGCCTTCGATGGTCTCCAATTCGACCGCGAGCCTCAGGACCCTGTTCGAGGTTCTGCTACGTCCCCGCGTCTGGCAGGGCATTGTCTGCGTGGCGCTGGTCTTCACCGGGCATTTCGCGCTGTTCACCTTCATCCGGCCGTTCATCGAGGGCACGCTGGGCGCGGATGTGACCTGGCTCACCGTGTTCCTGCTGGGCTTTGGCGTGGCGAATTTTGCAGGCACGCTGCTGGCCGGCCCGCTTCTGAAGCGCAGCCTCAGCATCACGCTGGTGGCGATGCCTCTTCTGGCCGGGGCCAGTGCGCTGGCGCTGTCGGGGCTGAACACCGCGTCGATCCTCAGTCTTGTGCTCGTCGCGCTTTGGGGGATGGCCTTTGGCGGCATTCCGGTCGCCTGGACGACCTGGAACACCCGTGTCGCCCCGGACGAGGCCGAAAGCGCCGGCGGCCTGATTGTCGCCGCGATCCAGTTCGCCATCGCGCTTGGCGCAGCCTCGGGTGGGATCCTGTTCGAAAGCGCGGGTGCGAGCGGAGTCTATGTCTATGGCGGCGTGGTGCTGCTGATCGCCGGGGCACTTATCGCGCTCGGCGTCCGTGCTCCGGTTGCAGCCACGGCCTGAATGGGCTGGGCCGCGACACCATCGCGGCCCAACCGGCAACTACCGCGAGGCCGAAAACCCGACACTCACGGGCGAAGAAGCGGCTCACGCTTCGAGCGATCGCTTCCAGGAACGCCGCAGAGCAGCATCGGTCGAGACCGACCGTCCGCAAAGGGCCGCGCCTTCCGTTACCCGCGCAAAGGCTGCAGCCTGCTGCCGCTTGTCCAAATATCTGTGATGGGCTCCGAGAAACATGCTGCGGCACAGCACCGACGTTCACCGCCTCGACCAGCAGGGGCGGCCACATCCGTTTCCAGCAGCATCCATACATAGCGGGTGTTGGACGTAGCTGGCCCTGGCGTTCACCGGCCCGGCGGCGAAGCGCGCAGTCGTGTGTTCAGCGAGGTCTCTTTTGGCTTGATCTCGAATCGCATCAGCCTGAAGCCCGACAGGTCGTACTCGGTAAGATCTGCCATATCCACGAACGCTTCCGCCTCGGCATCGCTGCGGAGCGGCGGCAGGGGCGCAGGAAGTGCCTTCATAATCACGATCTCCTGATGGTGCATAGCCCCCGATGGGTCAGCCTGCCCGAACGCCGCCCATCCAAGTCTGCTATAGTGCCACGGAACATCGCAGCATTTCAACTTTGCATCTCGCTCATGGCGGGGAAGGGTTCCGTTGATGGAAGCCATCTCATCAATCTCCAAGTGAATTGCACGCGACGTAGAACCGAACTGGTGGACGCTGATAGCAGCAAGGGGCGGATCATATAGAATTTTCCGCGCTGGTTCGCTATAATCATTGTCCAGGCCGGGCTGACGCCTTTAGGCCTGAACTTGATCTGACGTCCCTCCGGTCTGCCCGTTCTGAGTCCAGAACCGAGGGGACGAGCCCGACCAAACTGCGGGTCCGAGGACGGAGAACTGCGCTTCATGGATAAAACCGACATAGAGCATACAAGTTCCAAGGCAACGTGCCTGACGAGCGACGACCGCTATGCAAAAGCCCGCAGATCTCTGGACAAAATGGTTGCTGCTATCGAAGGCGTAACTGGATCCGCAGAGCCATCGGGTCAACGAACGCCAGCCCAGCACGAGAATGCGTCGGTGACTGCGCCCGGCATGGTTTGCGATCAGGTTTCTGGCGGGGTGGGCCCTTTCACCGCGCTGTCCGCCGAGGAACAGGCCCGCCGCCGCAAGATGGTGTCGTCGGCGAACTGGTCGGCCCGAATGGCTGGCCTGGGAAAGCCGGATGCGGAGTCGGTCAGGCTGGCTGAGCTTTGGATTACGGGTCAGATCAGTCGTGATGAACGGCGCGTCCGCATCCTTGCCAGCATTCGCGAGCGGCTCACCCAACGAGGTCACACGCCGCCCGAGTGACCGGGCCGACCTGTAGCTGACCGCAGCCAGGCTAAGAGCCGACCATAAATTGGCTTCAGCGCATATGTGCTGTTGTCAAAACATATCTAATGCAATGATTATGCTGTGTTTTTCATAAAATTAAAGTTTGACGATGAATAAATCTTGTGATTCGGTCGGCCGCAGGTGCCCACCAGATATGGGTATCCGCCCAGAAATATAGTCTATCCTTAGCTGCGGGAATCCATATGTCCGTTGATCTCTCCAGACATCAAGAGGTGAAGGCGCGACTGCGCCAGCAGGGGAGCTCACTGACAAAAATCGCAGCCGGGTTGGGGGTAGAGCAACCGACAGTAACCGTTGTGAGCCAGGGTTACAGGCGGTCGCGCCGTATCGAGGCCGAAATTGCCAGAGTCCTTGGCACCACGCCGCAGGACCTCTTCCCTGACCGTTATTCAGAACAGGAGGAACACCCCACCCGATAGCATGCCGTCGAAAGGGAAAAGGCCCTCCTGGTGGAACAGGAAGGCCCTTCGAAACTAGGCGTCGATTGATACCCGACCCTTCTTTCATCCCCCGAGACGCAGAAAAAGTCAACCCGCCGGAGTGGTTTCGGCGGGGCAATCCCCTGCATTTCCTGAAAGGAGGCGGAAGCGCCTCTTCCCCCGCGCCGGACGGTCGCGGCCCGGAAGATCATGCGCTTTCGAAACCCATATGACCCAGACCCTGATCTATCGCGCGCCGGAGCCGAGCCGCGCGAGCCGGGATGTTGCGCGCCGCTCGAAAGCGAGCCTGCGCGGCAGCTTGATCGCCAAATTGCCAGCATTTGATCGTCCTCGCGTCATCCAGTTCGAAAGCATGCTGGAATATCGCTTTCTGTGTCTGATGCTGGTGCGCGCCGATGTGCATGACATTCTGGAGCAGCCGCCGGAGATCCAATACCGGCGCGCTGATGGCAGCCCCGCCAGCCATGTCTTTGATTTTCTGGTCACGCTGACCGGCGGCGAACGGATCGCAGTTGCTATCAAGCCTGCGGAACGTGTGGTCCGCCGGGATTTTGTCACCGAACTGGGCCATGTGGCGGCAGCGATGCCGAAGCATTTCGCCCAGCGTATCAAGCTTGTCACAGAAGATCAGCTGGATCGTCGCGCTGCGGCGGAGGCCGCCAGGCAAGTCATGCGGACCCGTCCTGCCCTGACGGAGGTGGCAGCATGACCATGCGTCTTCGCCTCTCGCGCTCGGACCTGTTGCAACTGGGTGATGTGTCCTACCGGCCGGTTGAAATTCAGACAGAAGGTATCATGCTGGAGCGTGCCGATCAGCCGGGCATCACGCAAAGCCTTACGCATGACGAGGTCTTCGCGCTCCTGAAGTCACCAACGGCCCGGTATCGGCCGGGGCATTTTGACCTCGCGCGTAGCAAGGCCCGGCAGAATACCCCTGTTGAACTTATGGCCGAGCTGAATGCGGATATCCGATCTAACCTGCTATG
This sequence comes from Rhodobacteraceae bacterium UBA6236, assembly GCA_002440945.1. The sequence goes on from DJWG01000065.1 coordinate 18,038, forward strand.
GAGAAAGGATATTTGTGATGCCTTTCTTAGACTCGAACGGACCGGGCGTCTTTGCAGAACATATGCCTCTGTTGATGAGCAGATGGGCGCCCTCGAACAGGAGGTTCGTCGCCATGACAGCGCCGCGCGAACCGAACGCGGCGTGCGCCGGGCCGGAACCCAGATCATCTGGCGCAAAATGCCCTGCGCAAAGACCATCCTGCGATGGGTCAGACAATATGACGTATGTGGCCATGACCTGTTAGGCCTGTTGCCGCGCACCTATCGCAGCGGCAATCGAGGGCTGCGCTGGTGCCATCGGACTGAGGCCATGGCTTCGGAGGTGATCGAAGTTTTTTCCACCACGCAGCGCCCCACCAGGAAGCAGTCTGTCGCGGAGGTCCAGCGGCGTATCAAGGCCGAGAACGCCTGCCGTATAGCGGATGGTCGCGAGGCGCTGACGATCCCATCTGCCCGAAGCTTGCTGCGCCGCCTGAAGCAGGCCGATCCCTATTACACCCATGCCCGCCGTTTGGGCCTGGATGCCGCCAACCGCAAATACAACCTGTTCGAAACCGGCGTTGAGACCCTGTTTCCCGGGGAGCGGGTCGAGATGGACGAACACCGTCTCGACGTGATCACTCTGCTGGCCCCGACCGGTATTCTGGATCAGCTTCCGCCAGATCAGGTCGAAAGACTGAAGGGGCGCCGGTGGCTTTATGTTGTGAAAGATTGCGCGACGAAGTGCATCCTGGCGATCCGGCTGGCCAACACGCCGAACGCTCAGGATGCAATCCGCACTTTGCGCGATGTGTTTCATGATCGCACGGCCTACGCTCTGGCCGCTGGCTGTGAATCTCCGTGGGATCAGGTCGGGGGCATTGGCACGCTGGTCACCGATCAGGGCTCTGCCTTCATCTCAGAGGAGTTCCGCACTGTCGCGGAGTCGCTTGGGCTGACCATCCACTTCCCACCTGCGGGCATGCCGCAGATGCGTGGCAATATCGAAAGCTTCTTCCGCACAGTCGGCCACAAGCTCATGCCGCTGCTATCCGGTCGGACGTTCTTCAACCCGGCGGATCGCGGCGATTATCCTTCCGAGCAGCTGGCTTGTCTCGATGATGACGATCTGATCCGCATCCTGCTGACCTTCGTCGTGGATATCTACCACAATGAACCCCACGACGCGCTGAAGGGCGAAACCCCGGCGAATTGCTGGAAACGGCTGGCAGCTGAGCAGGGATTGCTGCCGGCTCCCGATGGCCTGACCCTGCGAAAGGCCTTCGGGCGCCCGCTTACACGCCGGCTGCGGGGCGATGGGGCACTGTTCGCGGGGCTTTCATATAGTTGCGATGCCCTGCGCGAAGCGTTCCTGCATTCGCCCGAGCGCGACGTCGAAATCCGAACGGATCTTTTTGATCTGGGTTGGATTGCGGTGAAGATCGGCAGTGCCTGGCATTCCGCGCCCTGTAATCATCGTGGCTTCGACGGCGTTCGCTACACCGACTGGCAGGAAGCCTGTCGTGAGCTGCGCCTCAAGTACCGACGGGCTGCGACGCTTTCCGAAGACCTGGTGCAGCGGGCCATCGCGCGGATCACCGAGACGAACCGCACAGCGGCGCTGCGAATGCAGCTGACACCGTTCCATGTCACCGATGAGGACGTCACCAGAAACGAAAAGACCCTGCATTTCTCGCTGACCTCATCGGCAGAGAGGCTAGCAGGCCAACGCCCCGGCTCTGATCCGTTGGCCGACGGGATCGAAATCCTGCCCGTGCTGCCGCTTGCAACGATCTCACTTCCCGAAAGTTCGTTCGGTCTCCCCAACCTAAATCCCCCTTCTTCTGCCGGGACGTGGAGCTTTGACGATGAATGATCTTGTCGCCCAAACCGCCCTTCGCATCGCTGCCCTGCGCGGGCGGTTCATCACCCATGAGCGCTATTCCCCCCTGCAGGGCCGCTTCCGGCTTCTGATCGAAAAACGCCTTGCCGATATTACTGTCGGGCGCACGTCCGAGGCGCATGGCATCGCGCTGTCCGGGGCATCAGGTACGGGAAAAAGCGCGGCCACCGCGCAGCTTCTCAGCCAGACAAGGGCGTATCTGGCAGGTTCGTCTCTGCCAGATGCTACGATCATCAGCCTGCGTGTTCCTTCGCCGGCCACCCTGAAATTCGTGGGGCAGACGGTGCTGCGCGCCCTCGGCTACAATCTCAGTGCCGAACGTCAGGCCTGGTACATCTGGGATCTGGTGCGCCATCAGCTTCGCGAGCGAAAGGTTCTGTTCCTGCATCTTGATGAGGCGCAGGATCTCAGCGCGCGCGGCACACGGCATGAACTGGATGCCGTCGCCTCCATGCTGAAAACCCTGATGACAGATGCGGATTGGCCGGTGGGGATCCTGCTTTCCGGGACGGAAGAGCTGGAAAATATCCTCAACCACGACCCTCAGCTTGCCCGCCGTATGGATACGATCCATTTCGCGCCCCTGTCGCCGGTGATGAACGCGCCCGACGTGGCGCGGCTGATCGAGGGCTATGCCCGGCGTGCCAATCTGGTCTTGTCCGGTGAAGTCACCGACATCGCCCTGTCCGAGCGGCTGATCCATGCCGCGGCTTTCCAGTTCGGATTGGTGATCGAAATGATCATATCGGCCATCGAGGGCGCATTTCTCGAGGGCGCCTCCCACCTTGAATGGCGGCATTTCGCGGTAGCCTACACGCTGCGCAGCTCCTCCATGGACGCCTTCAATCCCTTCATCGTCAGTGACTATCACCGGATTGATGCCCGAAAAGTCTTCACGCGGGAGGTGGCCTGATGTTCTCCGCCCTCCCACCTCTCAGCCTTTCGGTCCCAACCGTACCCGGCGAAAGCGCGACATCGCTTGCCGCCCGGCTCGCGCGGCGCAATGGTGCGCCACGGCTCGTCACTTTCTGCTCGGATATGGGCCTTAATCACCGCGCCCTGACCAATGGCAATGACGCAGAGATATTGCGCCTGGCCGCCCTGGCCGGTTGCGCCCCCGAACCTTTGCTGTTCTGGACCCCGCGCCTTACCGCCGACAGTTGGTTCCGTCTGGGCCATGAGCGGATCAAGTTCACCGCCTTTGCACGGACCAGAACCCGGGCGTGCCCCACCTGCCTGGCCGATGGTGAGACCGCGCATCAGGCAATCTGGCAGCTCAGTTCAATACGTCGCTGCGGCTCGCATGGATGCCTGCTGGTCGAACTGCCAGTCACCCCCGGCAACAAGGAGGTGTTCGATTTCGCATTCCACGCGGCGCGCGTGCGTGCGGGAAGCTTTGACACAATCACAGCAGATGAAGGCCAGTTGGAAAATTACCTGCTGGCCCGTATTCAGGATGGTGCAGGGGCAGATTGGATCGACATGCTGCCTTTCCATGTCGCAGCCCAAACCTCTGAAAACCTCGGGGCGTTGATCCTACTCGGACCGGATGCCCCCCGCGATCTGATCACCGAAGACGAATGGCATCAGGCAGGCAGTATCGGTTTTTCGATCCTGAAGGATGGCCCTGACGCTCTGTGCGACACGCTGAAGGAGCTGCAACGCGCGGTCCCGCTCGACGCCGCACTATACCGAACCCGATATCGCCTGTTCTTCGACTGGCTAAGATATCGCGATGATGATCCGGATTTCGACATTATCCGCGATCTGGTCCGGGAGTTCATTTTCCAGAATTACCCTGTTGCAGAAGGCGCCATCGTCCTGGGCAAACCTTGTCCGCGCCAGCTCGTGCATTCGATCTCTACCGCGAGCCGCGCCTATGGCGTCACACGCTGGCAACTTGGCCGGCGCCTTGCCGCGCTTGGTCTGGCGCAGCGCAGCGCGGATGATCGGTATTTTCGGCTGACCGATTATGTTCCGGCCGAAGTGATGGATCAGATCGCGGGCGATTTCGCGGCGCTCATGAATGCAGGCGATGCCGCGAAGTGCCTGGGTATCGCGCGATTTTTGCTGACCAAACTGACCGATGGCGGCGTGGTGCAGAAGTTTTTCACCGAGAAACATGCGTCGCCGCTCTACCACCCGCGCGATCTGGAAGTCTTTATCGGCAGCCTGGACGCGCTTGTAGAAGGTGGTCGGATAAACCAGGACTGGCTCGACATCCCAACGGCGGCGCACCACTTGCACTGCCCGACCGACCGGGTCACGGCCATGATCCTGAAACTTCATATCCCCCTGCGCCGTGACCTCGGCTGTGATAGCAGGTTCCGGGCATTTCGCGTACACCTGCCCACTCTGCGCGAGGCGATTGCCAGTCCTGCCGATGGGGCACTGCCACCGGGAGCGGCAGCTCGAATGATCGGCGTCGACATCCGGACACTGCGCGCCCTGATCGGCGGAGTATATGTCGAAGGCGTCACCGCAGTCGAACCCCAGAGCGGTCGGCGCCGCCGGTACATTTCAGAAACCAGTCTGGAAGAGTTTCGGCAAAACTACATCACGGTGACACAACTGGCGGTGCGATCCTGCCGCAACCCCGGTGCCGAAGCCATCATCCAGGCCGACCGCGGCATTGCGCCCCTGCCGCTGCCCGAGCGATGTCAGACCATCTACCGCCGCGCCGATATCGGCTGATCGAAAACAGAGGGCCGGTGTTCACCGGCCCTTTTGCTTTGCCGGGGCGGGACAAGCTATGTGGCGGAAATGGACAGATGAGTGCGTCATTCAGAAATTGAGCATCTGATTTCATTGGGTTTTTCGACGCGAAAATGGAACATCTAAGTGGCACTTTTCACCCCCCAAATTCACGACATCGGCCTGCGGGCGAACAGGCCGCGCGCCAGCGATCGGATCATGCCGGTGAAGGTGATCGTCCAGGCCGTGAGCGCGATCCAGAGGAAGAGTCGGGGCAGGGTGGTGAGAAAATCGAACTCCATCGCGCGGTCCATCTGCCAGGTGCAGGCCGCATACATGCCCAGGGGAAAGACCGCGCCCCAATAAAGTGGATCGTAACGGAACGGGAACCGTTCGTAGCCATGCCGCCAGATGCCAAGGACCAGAAGCATCGGTATCCACCAGGTTCCGGTGGCCCAGTAGAACACCGTAAAGCCCTTCAGGAACGGCAAAAGCGACGCGAGGAACGGCGCCTGCGGGGTGTTCAGGATCAGAAGCGATCCGGCCAGCGTGGAAATGGCCATCGCGCCCATGTTGATCCAGTAAGGCGGCGCGAGATCCCCCGGCGAAAAGCGGAAGAACAGGTAGCGGTAGAAGATCAGCGNNATCAGCGACATCATCCAGATGTAAAGCATCCCGCCCCAAAGCCACATGGACAGCGCCATCAGGTTCAACTCCAGCCGGTAGGGCTGACCGATGCGGGCCGCCAGAAGCGCGCTGGAAACCGATAACGACTGGGTCGCCACCACCGCCAGCAACCACCCACCGGTGATGCCCTTGTCGAGTGTGGGTTTTTCGTGCCGGACAGTCAGCGCGGTGAAGATCGTGTAGGTCAGCGCGAACCACAAGACGACGGCCAGCCCCCAGAAGGCGGCGCCGACGGCAAGGTTCTCTTCCAGGATCATGAACTGGCTGGCCATGATGCCGGTCGCGGCGATGGTGGTGAAATATCCCGGTCCGGTCAGGTGGGCGACCATGTCGCCGAAGAACCGGCGCGGATGATACCAGGCGCGCAGGACGTAAAGCACCGCCAGCACGGCATATTGCACGATGTTGAGGTAGAACATCGCGAAGGCGAGCCTCGGGTAGCCCATCATGAAGGACGCCAGCGACACGATCCCGGTGGCCATGACGAGGCCGAAATAGGCAGGGGACAGGTTCGCAAGGCTCATCGTCGACCGTTCAAGGCCCGGATCGGCAGCGGTCATCCTCTGATCCTTCTCTGGAAGGAGGTGGTTGCCAGAGTAGGGGCATTTCCGACCGCGGTTCAATCGCCCTGATGTCCTGCGGGCCGGAAAGGCCGGATGGCGGAGGGACTTTACGCGACCGCCTCGCGCCGTCACGCCGGATGGAGTTTCGCGAACTGCCCCTTGGCGCGGCGTTCCTCGATCGGGGCTTCGTCGGCCAGGTGGATCTGCGCATCGCGCAGTTTCATAAGCGCGCTCATGAACGACAGGTCGATCCGCCAGAACGGCTTTGCGTCAAGATCGGTCCGCGCCAGAAGATGGTTGATCGAGGCGATCTGGCCCTGCCGCATTTCACGCTGCACATGGCAAAAATACATTTCCTCTTTCAGATCCTTGGTCAGCCGGTGAATATCCGAATGGAATTCCTGCGAATGCGGGAATTCCATTTCAAGGTTTTGCAGTTTTTCGCGACAATCGTCCTTTGCGCGGTCAAGTTCGCTGCAGACCGCTTCCGCAGCTTCAAGCGCAAGATGAAGAAGTCTGCGCAATTCATCGGTCCTGACGGTCAGGTTCTTGAACATTCATGCTTCCATCTGGATCTGGCGCATCGACCCTCCGATCCCATTAAGCGATGCGCATCTGGTGAAAAGAATACCGGTGCCCGCTGGAGAGGTCGGGCACCGGCATATCGACAGGCTGTAGTTGCACAAGCAGTCTTGTTCTTCTTGTCAGGCCAACTTGTCGAATCCCAATTTGTCGCCTCTGCGGGGCATGGCGTCCCTTTGGAGCTTCAGCAGATCGGCGATCATGAAAGCCAGCATCGCCAGGACAAAGGCAATCTGCGCCGAGACTGTATAAACCAGAAGGAACCTCAGAAAGGAGCCTCCTGAAAGGATGATCCAGATAACGCTGGTGAGGAACGCCACGGGCACACTTATCAGGACACTGCAAAATGCCATGTCACTACTCCATGTTTCCGGGTCTATTTGGTGGCGCGGCTCGATGAATCCGGTTGCCGTCCAGCGATCCAGCGTGCAACCGACGCGGAAAGCAGGCGGTATACGCCAGTGCCGGTCTTGCGCTGTTCCTCGGTCAGGGAATACCTGCTCGGAAGCCCCGATGTCGCAACAAGGGGCGGTCTTGCAGTGGTGTTTGCGGCACCGGCTGCGGCCAATGCCCTTATCCGCCCGATGCGAGCTGTTGTGGTCAGGTTTGTCATGATTTCTTGCCGCCGTGTTCTTCTTGGTGTTGGCTGATACCTAGAAAGGCTTTGCGGTCTTATCGCGGAACGATTGTGAAAAGACGGTGTTATGCAAAGGTTCGCGATTCACTATTTTGCCACGATTGTTGGATGTTTCGTGCAACCATAGCGAAACTGTTACATTCCTTCGCGCCCACCGCCACGACAAAGTCCATCTGCGATCGGTCCCCCGGTAGCAAGGCAGGCACTGTTGGTGTAGGCTGTCGCCGTTGCCGGTTGTCCGCCCCGCGGGAGTCAGTGCATGCTTCGGTTCACAGGTGGATGTCTTTGCGGCCGCGTCCGAATCGCGGCTTCGGGTCGCCCCAAGCGGGTGGGTCTCTGCCACTGCATGGATTGCCGCAGGCATCATGGGGCGCCTTTCCATGCTTCCGCGATCTTTCCAGGGCATGCAGTGACCGTCACCGGTGACGTGCGCGGGTATGAGGGAAGGTACTTCTGCCCGCACTGCGGCTCGTCGGTATTCGGCCGGTCAGGGGATGAGGTCGAGGTGAATCTCGGCGCTCTCGACACTCCCGACCAGCTGCAACCGACCTATGAACTTTGGACGATCCGGCGCGAATCCTGGCTGCCGCCGTTCCCGGTGGAAACCCGATACGAAAGGGACCGCCCGGACGAAAAAGCTTGAGGGCGCGGAGCCTGCGGCTGAGTCCTTCGTTCTTCCTGCAGAAGATGAGGGAATTCCATTTTTGCTATGCGCCGAATGCAGGTCTTGGTTGATTTAAGTCAACCAGTATTGGCTTCGATACACGTTTCTGGCGGCGCAAAGTGTAATTGTCGGCCGGGATGCAGTTTCCCGCTGATCGTTATCAATCGCCAAGGCTTTGCCGCGACGATCAGTCATGCGACGGATGCATGCGGTCACCGGCAGGTACAAGAGAGCTTTTCACGAGAGTGAAGTCCGGCGGAACACAATTGGCGCGGGTATGATTTTAACCCGCGCCCCGCCGATTTTGGTGTTTTTCCAGCGCCGATCCGGCGCGCAGCATTCAGATCTTGAAGTCATCCAAAGACTTGCCGTCCTGAAGGGCAGCCTCGATCCAGCGCGGCCTGCGGCCCCGTCCGCTCCAGGTTTCTTCGGGATTGGCGGGGTTCACGAATTTCCCCCGCGCGGGTCGTCGGCGTTTTTGCGATCCAATTCCGACCAATTCAGTCAGCGAAAAACCCAGGGCGGTTGCACGCTGTTCAAGCTCGGCCAAGGCTTCGCGTTTCATCCGATCCTTGTAGGTGATGATGGCGCGGCCGACTTTGTTTTGAAGATCCGTAAGCTCCGCAAGGGACAGGCTTTCGAGGTCCATTTCTAATCAATCCAATGAATAATGTTCGGCCCCAATAAATTAGCATCTTTGCCAAGTCAACTGATATTTAAGTGGAATGCGAATGCATACCGAAGCGCGTATTGGCCCCGGATGGTCAGCTTTGCCGCCGAAAGGCTGGGCGGGCCGGGGCCTCGGACCGGCCGAGACCCAGGCGGACACCCGTCAGGCGGAGGCGCGCCTGCGTCCGTTGAGGACCAGGCGCAGGCTGTCCGAACGTTCCACGACACCGACATGGACGGCCAGCCCTGTGCCGATCGTCGCGACAGACAAGACAAGGTAAAGCAAGACGTCGTTGGTGATCAGCGGTGCGAGAAGATGGCCGAGCGCAAAGATCAGGATGAAATGCACCTGATGGATCGTGTGAATTGCGCGGGATGACAGACCCACTATCGCACTTGGGCCCCGAAACAGACGCTTTCGCAATCCAGAAACCCGCTGTGATGTTTGCAGCCGTCGTCAATTCGTCTGCCGTTATCTTGAAGGCTGTTCCAGTGCGTTTTGGCCGCATATCGCCCGGCATGGAAGCGGCCCATGGGAAAAGAATTTCAAGCGCGACCGATGGTACGCTTATCCAGTGCAGGCGATCAATTAATGCGCGATGCCTTTTAATGATCATGCAGAATGTAAAATAGGGAGCGTAGATTGCCGTCGTAACGATGATCCAGAGCAAATGGGTGTCCTGCAAGACTGGGAACGTCTTGAATACAGCGCGTAATGTGGTGACAGTAGCCCCCCCCCCATGATGCCCCAATCCGGGCGGTTGCTCTGGCGGCGGTTTTATGATGTAGTCGATAAACCAAGCAGTTACTTTTATTTTTGAAAAGTGCCGCAGTGCTTATGCATATAGCCAAGCAGGAATGTGGTTGCCTGAATCCAAGATGTAAATGTCAAGCTTTGATTCCCAACCGCAGGAAGACGCTCTCACCCGACGGACATTCTGAAAGAGACACCCAGAGATAAAGATAATAAGCGAGGACGTCAGATGTGAGAAGCTTTCGTCGTCATACCGGAGCGATTTCGACTGCACGCTCGGGATACTCCGAATGGAGGACAATAGTCAGTAGACCCTTTCAACAAGAGCTTTCGGAGCCCCAGTGAAATCTTTTCCGAATCGGTCATCCGCCTTTCCCTTGATCGGCGCTCAGCGCCGGGAAAGGCGCCGGGGTCTTCCATAGGCGCAAACTTCGAAGCAGAAAAAGCGCCCAGGCCGCCAGCCAGAAAAGGGCGGACCAGTGCTGGCCGGTCAGACCGGCGATATCGGTATTGGCCAGAAAAACGCGGGACGCTCCGGCGGCGCAAATCAGCAGGAAGGCGGTGTCGATATCGCGGCCCGGTTGCAGGCGCCCGTTCGCGCGGGGAAGCAGGGGGCGGCTGGCGATCGCGAGGATCATCCCGCCCATCGCGCCCATCGTCAGCATGTGGAGGGCAGCCCGAAGCGCCAGAACCTCGGGCCGGATCAGGGCCAGTCCGACAAGGATCTGACCGAAGGCCAGCAGGGCGAAGGCGCCCTGCATCATCAGGATGTCGGTCTCGGTCCTCAGCTGCAAGGGGCGCCAGCGGCTTTGCCGGATGATCTGGGCCGTTCCCGCGATCAGGATCGCGAGGCCGGTCGGCTGGTCATGCCCCATGCCAAGAAGAATCGGGGCCGCCGCCGCAGCAATCGCCGACACCCATCCGGCGCTGCGCAGGTCTTGTAGGGTGAGGTGGGGGGCAATGTGCCGCAGGCGGCTCCGGGTGAAGGCCGGGACAATGCGGCCGCCGATCAGGCCGATCATCAGCGTAAAACCAAGGGTCAGCAGAACGGGTGCGGTTGACCAGCCGGGACGGTAGGCCGTCAGCATTTCTGCGGTGGCCAGAGCCAGGGGCAAGCCAGCCATCCACATCCGGCGCCAGGCGCGGGCCGGGATCAGGCCCCGGGCAAGCAACAGGCAAAGGAACAGGGGATAAGCGACGGCCAGAACCAGAGCCCCCGGCGTCTGAGGCCAGATCTGCGCGATCCGTCCGGCCAGCCAGAACAGGATAAGCAGCCGCAAGGCGACGGGGCTGATGTCGCCCGTAGCCCAATGGGGCAGCGCCGTCAGCAGGTAGCCGCCGATGGCCGCCGCCGCCATGCCGAAGAAGAATTCGTGCAGGTGCCAGGCCACCGGGTCCGCGACCAGCCCGGGCCAGAGCCAGACCGACGGCGCGACAAGCGCCCACAAGCCCGCCATCAGGAACAAGGGCTTGTGGGGTGGCATTGCGTCGCGCCGTGCGGTCAAGTGCGGGTCAGGGGCGCGGTTCAGGCGGCCCGGGTTTCGAACCGGGGGAACAGCACGTTGTTTTCCAGATGGATATGGGTCACCAGATCCTCGGAAAACTTGCGCAGCCCCGTGTAAAGCGCCGTCCAGGATCCGCAGGCGCCGACCGGAAGGCTCAGGCCGTTCGTCACATGTTCTACCTGGTTCAGAAGGGCGGTGGTATCGTCATGTTCATGGCGCATCACGGAAATCGGATGGATGATCATCGGATCGCCGCCCCCCTGCATCATCGGGAACAGGACCTGTTCTTCCTTCTGCATGTGGCCAAGCAGTTCGTCTTGCAGCGCCAGAAGCGCTTCGGTCAGGCCAAGGGGCGCTTCTTCGTGATCGCCATGGACGCGTTCGACACGCTGGGCAAGCGGGATCAGCCAGTCCAGTTCTTCCCGGTGCGTGTCGTGGTAATGCGTGAGGATATGGGTGATCAGCGCCGGGGTGTCTTCCGGGGCATTGCGGCCCGCGGCATCCACAAGGGCCTGCAACTGGGCAATCAGGGCATCGGCTGCGATGTTCTTGCGTTCGGCCGCTTCGGCAAGCGGGATGTTTCCGCCGCAGCAGAAGTTGATTCCGGTCTTGCGAAAGACCTCGGCGGCGCCGGGCAGGGCGGCCGCGATGGAGCTGACGGTGGCGTCAAGCGACAGGGTGGTCATGGAATCTCTCCTTCGGGTGGGGACCAGGCGATGGCCTGGGCGGGGGCAAGCCGCAGAAGGTCGACCGCGCGGGCGGCGATCTGCGCGGTGATCTGGGCGGTGGTCTGGGGCAGGGTGTAGAAGGCCGGGACGGGGGGCAGCACGATGGCGCCCATCTCGGTCACGGCGGTCATGTTGCGCAGATGCGCAAGCGTCAGCGGCGCCTCGCGCGTCAGAAGGACCAGGGGGCGGCGTTCCTTCAGCTGCACACCGGCGCTGCGGGTCAGGAGGTTGTCGTCAAGCCCATGTGCGATGGCGGCAAGGCTGCGCATCGAACAGGGGGCGACGATCATCCCGTGAACGGGATACGACCCCGACGCGATGGTGGCGCCAAGGTTCGACAGTGGATGCACCCGGTCGGCAAGCGCCGTCAGCCGGTCAAGCGCATCGGGTCCGACCTCATGCGCGAGGGTGCGTTCGGCCATCGATGAAAGCACCAGGTCGATCGCCACGCCCAGACGGCCAAGCACTGCGGCGCAATCCATCGCCAGTGCCGCGCCTGAAGCACCGGAAACGCCAAGGATCACCCGGGTCATGATGCATCCCCCATGTGGCGGGCAAGGATTTCGGCGGCGCGGGCTTCGTGCGCGGGATCAAGCGCCATCACGCGACCCCATTCGCGGGTCGTCTCGGCGCCGGTCTTGGTGGTGGCGTCGATGCCCATCTTGCCTGCCAGGCCTTCGCGGGGGCTGGCGAAATCCAGATAATCCATCGGCGTGCTGTCAAGCAGCATCACGTCGCGCGCCGGGTCCATCCGGGTGGCCATCGCCCAGGCGATGTCATCCCAGTTGCGCGGGTCGATGTCCTCGTCCACGACCACGATGGTCTTGGTGTAGGAAAACTGCGCCAGCATTCCCCAAAGCGCCATCATCACCCGGCGCGCCTGACCGGGGTAGCGTTTGCGGATCTGGATCACGGCCATCCGGTAGGAACAGGCGGCGGGCGGCAGCCAAAGGTCGCGGACCTCGGGGATCTGGGCGCGGATGACGGGCAGGGCGAGGGTGTTGAACACCTCGCCGATCACCGAAGGCTCATCGGGGGGGCGTCCGGTGACGGTCGTCAGATACATCGGATCGCGGCGGTGGGTGATGGCCGATATCCGCATCACCGGGAAAGCCTCGACCGAGTTGTAGTAGCCGGTATGATCGCCGAACGGGCCTTCCAGTGCCGTTTCGCCGGGATGGATCCAGCCCTCGACGATGATTTCGGCATGGGCGGGCACCATCAGCGGCACGGTGCGGGCGGGCACGATTTCCGTTCGGCAGCCGCGCAGGATGCCCGAAAACGTCAGTTCGGACACCGATTCAGGAAGCGGCAGCGCGGCGGAAAGCAGCGTGGCCGGATCGGCGCCAAGGGCAATGGCGACCGGCATCGGCTCGCCCGCGTTTGCCCAGGTGCGCGCATGGGCCGCGCCGCCGCGATGGGCAAGCCAGCGCATGATCAACCGGTCGGGCCCCAGAACCTGCGCGCGGTAGACGCCCAGGTTGTAATGCGCGACCTGTGCGGGATCGGTGTCGATCGACCTTGTGATGACCACGGGCCAGGTGATCAGCGGGCCTGCGTCTTCCGGCCAGGGGGTCTGGACGGGTAGGCGGGTCAGGTCGGGGGCGGCCTCCACCTCTTGCGCCGGGGCGCGGCGCAGGATCCTGGGGCGGGTCGCCAGCGCCGCCTTCAGCATCGGCCAGCGCGACAGGGCATCGCGCAACCCGTCCACCGGCGCGGGGCTGCGCAGCGCGGCAAGGAACTCCCCAAAGGCCGGCACCTCGGACAGATCGAGGCCCAGGCCCGCCGCGACCCGCTCTGGCGTGCCGAAAAGGTTGGCGATGACCGGCATCGCGGCTGGGCGGCCATCGCCATCCGTCGCCGCATCGAAGCGCAGGATCTTTCCGCCGCGCCGCAGGGCCGCCAGTTGCACCGCCGTCATCTCGTGGCGCAGGCTGATCGGATCGCGCAGGCGCAGAAGGTCGCCCGCCCCTTCGGCCCAGCCGAGGAAACTGCGAAGATCGGGGAAGGCGGGCAGGGTGCGAATGGTGGCCTCGGGAAGGTGGCGATGTGTCGAGGCCTGATAGCAGCGCGAATCCTCGCGTGACTTGATCAATGTCAATCAAAATTCCGATCCCGGTCGATAGACAGCGACCATGTCCCGGACCGAGGATCGCCATGCCTGCTGCTGAACTCCCGACGATGCCGCGGGCGCTTGCCTATGCGATGCGCCCGCTTCCGCTGTTGCCGCTTTCGGTGGCGCTGGGCGCGGTGGCGCGGCGCATGACGCGGTCGCATCCGTCGATGCTGAAGCGGCTTGGGGAACATGGGGGCAAGCGGTTCCTGATCGACCCGACGGATCTGCCCTTCGTATTTCTGATGGTCCCGGCCAGCCCTTCGGTCACGGCGCTGCGCCGAACCGGGGGGATAGCCCATGATGCGCGCCTCTCCGGCCCGCTGTCGGCCTTTCTGGCGATGCTTCACGGGGCCGAGGACGGCGATGCGCTGTTCTTTTCGCGGGACCTGACCATCGAGGGCGACACATCGGCGGTGCTTGCGCTTCGCAATGCCATCGACGACGCCGAACTTGACCTTAGCGCCGAACTGGCCGCCGCAGGGGGGCGTTTCGGCACACTGATCCGCCGGGCGCTTTCGCAGACAGAGCGGGCGACGGGCCTTGCCCTGCATCGCATGGACGATCACGGAGAGTTTTGATGATGGAACTGGTCTGCCCGGCGGGCACACCCGCGGCGCTTCGCGCGGCGGTCGAGGCGGGGGCCCATGCGGTCTATTGCGGTTTTGCCGACGAAACCAACGCGCGGAACTTTCCGGGCCTGAACTTCAGCCGCGAGGAACTGGCCGAAGGCGTGGCCCATGCCCATGCCCGTGGCGCCAAGGTGCTGGTGGCGATCAACACCTTCCCGCGCGCCGGCGCCGAAGCGATCTGGCACCGCGGCATTGCCGATGCCGCCCGCGCCGGGGCCGATGCGGTGATCCTGGCGGATCTGGGCCTTCTGGCCCATGCTGCCGAGGCGCACCCGGAATTGCGGCTGCATCTGTCGGTGCAGGCGGCGGCGGCCAACCCCGATGCGATCAACCTTTACGCCTCGGCCTTCGGGGTGCGGCGCGTCGTGCTGCCGCGGGTGCTGACGGTCGAGGAAATCGCCGCCATCAACCGCGAGATCGACGTCGAAACCGAGGTCTTCGCCTTTGGCGGGCTTTGCGTGATGGCCGAGGGGCGCTGTTCGCTGTCGTCCTATGTGACCGGGCAGTCGCCCAACATGAACGGCGTCTGTTCGCCCGCCTCGCACGTTGTGTATTCCGAAGAGGGCGGCGATCTGGTCAGCCGTCTGGGCGGCTTCACCATCCACCGCACGCCGAAAGCCGCGCCCGCGCCCTATCCGACGCTTTGCAAGGGCTGCTTCACGTCGGCCGAGCAGACAGGGCACATCTTCGAAGATCCGGTCAGCCTGGATGCGAGCCACCTCATTCCGAAACTGGCGCGGGCCGGGGTCAGCGCGCTGAAGATCGAAGGCCGGCAGCGCAGCCGCGCCTATGTGGCGCAGGTGGTGCGGGCCTTCCGCGCCGCGGTCGAGGCCCATGCCGCCGGCCAGCCGATGCCGGAAAGCGCCCTGGCCCGGCTGACCGAAGGTCAGGCCGCCACCGCCGGCGCCTATGCGAAAACCTGGAGATGACCATGGACCTGACCGTCGGCCCCAACTTCTTCTTCTGGGACGCCGCCTCGGTGCGGCAGTTCTACAAGTCTCTTGCCGATGCCCCGGTCGCCCGCGTGGTGCTGGGCGAGGTGATCTGTTCCAAGCGGCTGCCCTTCTGGCAGGACGAAATCCCCGTGGCGGTCGAAACCTTGCTGGAGGCGGGGAAAGAGGTCGCGGTGACGAGCCTGGCGCTGATCACGCTGAAGCGCGAACGTCGCCTGACCGCCGATCTGGCGGGGCTTGGCCTGCCGATCGAGGTGAATGACCTGTCGGCGCTTCCGCATGTTCCCGAAGGCGCGCCCTTCTGGGTCGGCCCGCTGGTGAACGTCTACAACGAAGGCACGCTGCGGTTTCTGGCGAAGCGGGGCGCGGTGCGGGTCTGCCTGCCGCCGGAACTGCCGCTGGCCTCGGTCGCGGTGCTGGCCGCTGCGGCGCATGACCTCGGCGTGGCGGTCGAGGCCTGGGGCCACGGAAAGCTGCCTCTGGCCATTTCGGGGCGCTGTTACCACGCGCGCTTGCACGACCGCATGAAGGACAGCTGCCAATTCGTCTGCGGCGAGGATCCGGACGGGCGCGATGTCGAAACGCTGGACGGGCAGAAGTTCCTGGCCGTGAACGGTGTCCAGACGCTGAGCCAAAGCACCGCCAGCATGGCGCGGCAGGTCGACCGCCTGCGCGATGCCGGCGTGGACGCGCTGCGGCTTTCGCCCGAAACCGGCGACTTTGCCGCGCTTTGCCAAGGCTATGCGGCGCGCATCGCCGGCACGCTTTCGCCCGAGGAACTGACCGCCCGGCTTCGCGCCGCGGGCCGGACGCTTTCGGACGGATTCCTGACGGGTGCGGCCGGGGTGGAGTGGTCGGGCGACCGCGCCTGATCCTCGAAGGTCGCAAACTGCGAATGAAACGACCGCTGCGGGCTGGTAATCCGCGGCGCGATCTGGTGTTGTCGCCCAAAACGGGGCACCAGAATGAACTTCGAAGAAACACGGATCGCACGCCGCTCGCTGCTTTTGTCATCGGCGCCCGATCATGTCATCGACAAGGTGCTGGCCGAGGCGCGGGTCCGCACCTATGCGCGGGGCGAGACGATCTTCCTGCAAGGGGAGCCCGCGAATGCGATCTTCATCGTGGCCGACGGCTGGGTGAAGCTTTACCGGCTGGCCCCAAGCGGGGCCGAGGCCGTGGTGGGGGTCTTCACCAAGGGCCGCAGCTTCGGCGAGGCGGTGGCCTTCCGCCACGACGCCTATCCCGTCGCCGCCGAAGCCGTGACCGATTGCACCCTGATCCGCATCGAGGCCGACAGCCTGCTGCGCCAGATCCGCGAAAGCCCGGAAATCGCCATCTCGATCCTGTCGGCGACCTTCGTGCACCTGAACGGCCTTGTGGCGCAGGTCGAGACGTTGAAGGCGCGGACCGGCGCGCAGAGGGTGGCCGAGTTCCTTCTGGAACTGGCGCAATGCCCGGCAGGGGCCTGCGAGGTCACGCTTCCGTATGACAAGGCGCTGATCGCCGGGCGTCTGGGCATGACCCCCGAAAGCCTCAGCCGCGCCTTTGCCCGGTTGCGGCAAAGCGGCGTGACCATCCGGCAGAACGTCGCCCGGATCGAAGATGTGGATGCCTTGCGCGCCTATACGGGCGATGACAGCAAGATCTGAAGCGGGAT
Organism: Rhodobacteraceae bacterium UBA6236; assembly: GCA_002440945.1. The sequence continues at coordinate 34,761 of DJWG01000065.1, forward strand.
CAGGCGGTCTTCTGTTCGTCCGACAGCGCCAGCGGCAGGCTGACGCCCGCCTGCGCCACTTCGGGGTCGGGTCCGTCGAGCATCGGTGAAAGCTGCGCCAGCGCCTCGAACTTTGCCCGGTCGGTGATGATGATGCGCTGTCCGTCGATCTTGCAGCCATCCTCGGCCAGCGATTTCAGGGCGCGGGACAGGTTTTCGGGTGTCATTCCCATGTAGGACGCCAGAATCCGCTTCTCGACCGGCAGGATGAAGCCCGGGACATTGCCCAGAATCCGCGATTGCCGCAGCAGGTAGGCCGCGATCCGTTCACGAGTGTTGCGCAGCTTCAGGTTCTTGGTGTGGCGCACCATGCTGCGGTAGCAGCCCGCCAGTTCCAGCATGACATTGTTGGCAAAGCGGCTGTCGGTCGCAATCGCCGCGCGCAGATCGGCCGACGGGATCAGCAAGATGCGTGACCGTTGCAAAGTGCGCGCCGACATGAGGTAAGGCGCATCGCGGACCGAGGCCGCAAGGATGAAGGTCGAGATCGGGCGCGCCACGGCCATCGTCGCCTCGCGCTGGTTGGTGCCGGCGTAAAGTTCGACCATGCCTTCGACGACGATATGCAGGAAATCGGCCGGCGTGCCTTCATGGATCAGGGTGACAAGCGGCGGGAAGGACTGGTCATAGCCCGCGCGCATCAGGTTGCGGATCGTCTCATCCGCGACTCCGTCGAAGAGCTGGAGGTTCCGAACACCGGCGGCGATGGCTTCGATCATGACTCACGCCCTTTTCGTCCCATTGTCTTGATCTATTTTATCCCTTCGCTTGACTTTCATCAATCCAAACTTGTGCAAAGATCATGTGACGAATTGACCGGTCGCACCGCCATTCGTCGATCGGGTCAATTCCGGTCGCTTTGGCGGCATGGCCCCGGCAAAGGTTGATCTGGATCAACGGAAGATGCCCAAGGCTCTGGTGTGGCTCTGTCGCAATCGGGGTCATCCCCGTTGTTTACGGAGTCAGTCATGCCGACCGTATCGCAGGTGTCGAAGGGCGATCAGAACCGCGCCCTAGCACTCAGCACGATAGCATTCACTGCGTGTTTTGCCGTCTGGACGATCTTTTCCATCATCGGCGTCGCCATCAAGAAAGAGCTTTCGCTTAGCGAATTCCAGTTCGGTCTCCTGGTCGCGACCCCGATTCTGACCGGGTCGCTGACGCGGCTGTTCCTTGGCGTCTGGACCGAGCGTTTCGGGGGGCGGCTGGTCTTTTCGGCGCAGATGATCCTGGCGGGTCTGGCGACCTGGGCGCTGACCTGGGCCACGACCTACACCACCTATCTGATCGCCGCGCTGGGCATCGGGCTTGCGGGCGGGTCGTTCATCATCGGCGTGGCCTATGTCTCGCGCTGGTATGAGGCAGGCAAGCAGGGAACGGCGCTGGGCATCTTCGGTGCGGGCAACGTCGGCGCGGCGGTGACGAAGTTCGTGGCGCCCTTCGTGATGGTGGCCTACGGCTGGCAGGGCGTGGCCCAGGTCTGGTCGGTGGGGCTGATCGCGATGGGCGTGGCCTTCTTCCTGTTGGCGAAGGATGACCCCGAACTGGTCGAGCGTCGCGCCAAAGGCGTGCGCACGCCAAGCCTCGCGGAACAATTCGCGCCGCTGGCCAAGCTTCAGGTCTGGCGCTTCTCGCTGTACTACTTCTTCGTCTTCGGGGCCTTCGTGGCGCTCGCGCTCTGGCTGCCGCACTACCTGATCGACGTCTACCACGTCGATGTCGAAACCGCCGGCATGTCGGCTGCGGCCTTCAGCCTGTCGGCCAGCCTTTTCCGCGCCTATGGCGGCCATCTGAGCGACCGTTTCGGCGCGCGGACGGTGCTTTACTGGTGCTTCGGCTTTTCGCTGATCTTCCTCTTCATGCTGTCCTATCCGCCGACCGACTACGTCATCCAAGGCAAGGATGGCCCGATCAGCTTCAGCACGCAGATGGGGCTCTGGCCCTTCGTCATTACCCTCTTCGCCCTGGGTTTCTTCATGAGCCTCGGGAAGGCGGCGGTCTTCAAGCACATCCCGGTCTACTACCCGCAGCACGTCGGCGCTGTTGGCGGCCTTGTGGGCATGATCGGCGGTCTGGGCGGCTTCATCCTGCCCCTGGTCTTCGGTGCGCTTCTTGACCTGACGGGGATCTACACCAGCTGCTTTGCGCTTCTGTTCCTGATCGTCGGCGTGTCGCTTGCCTGGATGCATCTGTCGATCCGTGCGATGGAACGCGCGGCCCAGGGCACCGCCCTTGATCGTCTGCCGAGCCTGCCGGAGCTGCAAGAGGTCCACGATGCGACGGGCCTCGCCATGCCGCGCGTGCTGGACGACTGGCGCCCCGAAGACCCGGTCTTCTGGGCCGAAAAGGGCCGCGCGATCGCACGTCGCAACCTGTGGCTGTCGATCCCCGCGCTGCTCTTGGGCTTCTCGGTCTGGATGGTATGGTCGATGGTGGTGGCCAAGCTTCCGGCCATCGGTTTCGCCTTCACCTCTGAACAGCTGTTCTGGCTTGCCGCGCTGCCGTCCCTTTCGGGCGCGACGCTCAGGATCTTCTACAGCTTCATGGTCCCGATCTTCGGCGGACGGCTCTGGACGACGCTTTCGACCGCGTCGCTCCTGCTGCCGGCGATGGGGATCGGCTATGCGGTGCAGAACCCAGATACGCCTTACGTCATCTTCCTGACGCTGGCGCTGCTGTGCGGCCTTGGCGGCGGCAACTTCGCCTCGTCGATGGCCAACATCGCCTTCTTCTTCCCGAAGTCGGAAAAGGGCAACGCGCTGGCGCTGAACGCGGGTCTTGGGAACCTTGGCGTCTCGGTCATGCAGTTCCTGGTCCCCGTGGTCATCACGACCGGCGTCTTCGGCGCGATGGGCGGCGATCCCCAGACCACGGCCGAGGGCGGACAGCTCTGGATCCAGAACGCGGGCTTCATCTGGGTNNTTCGGCAGCTTCATCGGCTATTCGGCGGGCTTCCCGCTTCTGTCGAAGATCCTGTTCCCGGACGTGAACGCGCTGCAATACGTCTTCCTCGGGCCGCTGGTGGGGGCGCTGGCCCGCGCCGGCACCGGCTGGATCGCCGACCGCTTCGGCGGCGGGCGGGTCACTTTCGGGGTCTTCATCGGCATGATCGTCGCGGTTTATGGCGTGATCCACTTTGCCGGGATGGCCGGTCAGCCGGGCGCGTTCTGGGGCTTCTTCGCCTGCTTCATGGCGCTGTTCTTCTTCACCGGCGTCGGCAACTCGTCGACCTTCCAGATGATCCCGGTCATCATGGGCCGCGAAGTGCCGCGCCTGATGCCGGACCTAGAACCGGTGGCGCTGCGCCGCCAGTCGGAACGCGAAAGCGCCGCGATCATCGCCTTTACCAGTGCCATCGGAGCCTACGGAGGCTTCTTCATCCCCAAGGCCTATGGGTCGTCCATCTCTTTGACCGGCTCTCCGATCGGGGCGCTGTGGATGTTCCTGGGCTTCTACGTCCTCTGTCTGGTCCTGACCTGGGCCGCCTATACCCGGCGCGGCGGACTTCTGCATGACATCGAACGCGGTCAGCGCGCGCCTAGCGCCGCCGCCCGTACCTGAGCTGAAAGGACTACAAGATGAGCCATCTGCTTGACAGGCTGAACTTCCTCTCCTCGCTGCGGCAGGATACCTTCTCTGGTGGACACGGTCAGACGACCACGGAAAACCGCGCCTGGGAGGATGTCTACCGGCAGCGCTGGCGGCACGACAAGATCGTCCGTTCGACCCATGGCGTGAACTGCACCGGGTCATGTTCCTGGAAGATCTACGTCAAGTCGGGGATCGTGACCTGGGAAACCCNNAGCAGACCGATTACCCGCGCACCCGGCCCGACCTGCCCAACCACGAACCGCGCGGCTGCGCGCGCGGCGCGTCCTACAGCTGGTATCTTTACTCGGCCAACCGGGTGAAGACACCGCTGATCCGCGGCAAGCTTTACCGGATGTGGCGCGACCTGCGCCGCAAGATGTCCCCGATCGAAGCCTGGACGGCGATCCAGAACGCGCCTGAAAAGCGCGAGGGCTATACCCGCACCCGCGGCAAGGGCGGTTTCGTGCGCGCCAGCTGGGACGAGGCGACCGAGATCATCGCCGCCGCCAACGCCTACACGGCGAAGAAATACGGGCCTGACCGGGTGTTCGGCTTCTCGCCCATTCCGGCCATGTCGATGGTGTCTTATGCGGCCGGGACGCGCTACCTGTCGCTTCTGGGCGGCACCTGCATGTCGTTCTACGACTGGTATTGCGACCTGCCGCCCGCCAGCCCGCAGACCTGGGGCGAACAGACCGACGTTCCCGAAAGCGCCGACTGGTACAATGCGGGCTTCCTGATCCTCTGGGGTTCGAACGTGCCGCAGACNNCGCTATCGCGGCACCAAGTCGGCGGTGATCTGCCCCGATTATTCGGAAGCCGCGAAGTTCGGGGACATCTGGCTCAATGCCAAGCAGGGCACCGACGCCGCGCTGGGCATGGCCTTCGGCCACGTCATCCTGCGCGAATTCCACCTCGACCGTCAGGCGGAGTATTTCGAGGATTATATCCGCCGCTATTCCGACATGCCGATGCTGGTGCAACTGGAACCGAAGGGCGACAGCTTCGTCCCCGGCCGGCAGCTTCGCGCATCGGACTTCGACGGCGGGCTCGGGCAGACCAACAACCCGGAATGGAAGACCGTCGCCTATGACGAACTGACCGGCAAGATCGTGGTTCCGAACGGGTCCGTCGGCTTCCGCTGGGGCGAAACCGGTAAGTGGAACCTGGAACAGCAGGCCGACGGGGCCGAGGTCCGGCTGCGGCTGAGCAACGTCCTGGACAGCGACTATGATGCGGTCGTGGGGGTCGATTTCCCCTATTTCGGCGGCGCGGCCACCAATGGCTTTGCGGTCTGCGAACATCCCGAAGTGCTGACCCGCAACGTGCCCGCGAAGAAGATCACCCTGGCCAACGGTCAGGAAACCTATGTCGCCACGGTCTTCGACCTGATGTGCGCCAACTATTCGCTGGATCGCGGCCTTGGCGGCAAACATGTCGCAACGTCCTACGACGCCGACGTGCCCTTCACGCCCGCCTGGGCGGAAAAGATCACCGGCGTGTCGCGCGACAAGATCATCCATGTGGCGCGGGAATTCGCTTCGAACGCCGAAAAGACCAACGGCAAGTCCATGGTCATCATCGGCGCGGCGATGA
>DJWG01000023.1:0-3258 GCA_002440945.1 Rhodobacteraceae bacterium UBA6236
GCAAGCCCCTGGTGCTGATGACGCCGAAATCGCTTCTGCGCCATCCGCTTTGCATTTCGACCGCGGAAGACTTCACCACCGGCAGCCAGTTCCACCGCGTTCTGTGGGACGATGCGCAGAAGGGCCATTCNNGTTCGGGCAAGGTCTACTACGACCTTCTGGCCGAACGCGACAAACGCGGCATCGACGACGTCTACCTGCTGCGCCTGGAACAATATTACCCCTTCCCGGCCCAGAGCCTCACGCATGAGCTTGAGCGTTTCAAGAAGGCCGAAATCGTCTGGTGTCAGGAAGAGCCGAAGAACCAGGGCGCCTGGACCTTCATCGAGCCGAACCTCGAATGGGTTCTGGGCCGTGTCGGCGCGAAGCACAGCCGCCCGGCCTATGTCGGCCGCGCCGCGACCGCCTCGCCCGCGACGGGTCTGGCCAGCAAGCACAAGGCCGAACAGGACGCCCTCGTCGATGAGGCGCTGACCATCGGGAACCGCACCGCATGACGATCGAGGTCCGGGTTCCAACGCTTGGCGAAAGCGTGTCCGAAGCGACGGTGGCCACCTGGTTCAAGGGGCCAGGCGATGCCATCGCCGCGGACGACCTGCTGTGCGAGCTGGAAACCGACAAGGTCACGGTCGAGATTCACGCCCCGGCCGCCGGCATCCTGGCCGAAATCGTCGCCCCCGAAGGCGCGACGGTCGGGGTGAATGCATTGCTCGCGCAGATCGCCGAAGGGGCGGCTGCCGGGAAACAAGAGATGAAACCGCGGGTTGCCGGCACGACCGCACCCGCCGCCAACGAGGGCAAGATGACGGATGTGATGGTCCCGACGCTGGGTGAAAGCGTTACCGAAGCGACGGTGTCGACCTGGTTCAAGAAGGTCGGCGACACGGTCGCACAGGATGAAATGCTGTGCGAACTGGAAACCGACAAGGTCTCGGTCGAGGTTCCGGCCCCTGCCGCGGGCGTTCTGGCGGAAATCCTCGCCCCCGAAGGCACCACCGTCAACGCCAAGGCCCGCCTGGCGATCATCACCGAAGGCGCCGGCGGCGCGAAAGCCGTCGAACCCAAGGCGGTCCAGGCCGAAGCCGTCGGCTCCCCCGGCGCGGGCCCGGAACAGGTGCGCGAACGCAAGGACGTGGAAAACGCGCCTTCGGCCACCAAGGCGATGGCCGAAGCGGGCCTCTCGGCCGATCAGGTCCAGGGCACCGGCCGCGATGGCCGCATCATGAAGGAAGACGTGGCCCGCGCCGCGGCTGCCCCCGCAGCCGCCCCGGTCGTCAACCTCGCGCCGGCCCCGGTGGCCGCCCCCCGCGCGCCTGTCACTGCCGAAGACGCCGCGCGTGAGGAACGCGTCAAGATGACCCGCCTGCGCGCCACCATCGCGCGCCGCCTGAAGGATGCCCAGAACACCGCCGCGATCCTCACGACCTATAACGAGGTCGACATGTCCGGCATCATGGAACTGCGCAACACCTTCAAGGACCAGTTCGAAAAGAAGCACGGCGTGAAGCTTGGCTTCATGTCCTTCTTCGTCAAGGCCTGCGTCCATGCCCTGAAGGAAGTCCCCGAGGTCAACGCCGAAATCGACGGCGGCGACGTGGTCTACAAGAACTACGTCCACATGGGTGTCGCCGTCGGCACCCCTGCGGGCCTCGTGGTTCCGGTCGTGCGTGACGCCGACCAGATGAGCTTTGCCCAGATCGAGAAGAAGATCGCCGAACTGGGCCTCCGCGCCCGCGACGGCAAGCTGGCGATGGCCGACCTGCAGGGCGGTTCCTTCACCGTCTCGAACGGCGGCGTCTACGGATCGCTGATGTCCTCGCCGATCCTGAACCCCCCGCAGTCCGGCATCCTCGGCATGCACAAGATCCAGGACCGCCCGGTGGTGGTGAACGGCCAGATCGTCATCCGCCCGATGATGTACCTCGCGCTGAGCTACGACCACCGCATCGTCGACGGCAAGGGCGCGGTGACGTTCCTCGTCCGCGTGAAAGAGGCGCTGGAAGATCCGAGAAGGCTGCTGATGGATCTGTGAGCCATGCCGCTAATTTTCTCGGCTGATTTTGAAGCACTTCCCATCGAGCCGATACCACGTTGGTTGAAACTGCGAGATTTGCTCGAAAGGCGTTTAATTGATGTCACTGACTCACGGGAAGGGGTCAGTGAGGAAGATCTAGTCGAGTATTGTATGGTCTTGGTAAGTGCAGCCGAGGAGCTTGAGCTCGGGAAATTTGAAGATTTCTCAGTCACGTCAATCAGGCAGCACTTTCCAAGCATTCGTTCAGAGATCATCGCTTTGGCGACCAAGCTGAGCATGAAGTCTTCAACGGCGAATGCCGCATTCTCAGTAGCTTTGCCACGCAAATCGAAAGCACGACTCTACTCAGAAATCGAGCGGCTCCGAACGTCGATCGTCAACTCAGAGCTATCAGAACAACAGAAACAGAAACTCTTTGCGAAACTGAATGAACTTCATACAATTATTGTCGCCCCGCGCGCCGACTTTGCAAAGATGATGACCGTAGTAGCATCTATTGCAGCAATCATCGGCGGAGCAACTGCATTCTTGGCGGACGCACCCGACGCACTGACCACCATCGCTGCAATTGTTGGGGAGGCAAAGGAAGATGAAGAGGAAGAGCACCGGTTACTCCAAGCGGAGAAAGAGCCGCTAAAACTGCAGGATCTTCGAAAGATCGACGACTTGGGAGAAGATGTTCCATTCTAAATCAACGGCTCCCAAAATCCTCATAACCACTATGCGCGCTCGTCGGCCTACTTCGCCGCCTCATTCTCTGCCTCCCGGCCGATGCCCTTAACCTCGCGCCTTGACGCTCTGCGATCTGGGGTGTTGGCTTTCTCGCCACCTGCGTCATGATCGCCGCAAACCCTACCTGACCCCTTCATCTTGGTTCAAATATCCCCGGGGGTCCGGGGGCAGGCAGCCCCCGGTCCCGGCCACCTACAGGAGACAACGATGTCCAGCTTTGATCTCATCGTCATCGGCGCCGGCCCCGGCGGCTATGTCTGCGCGATCCGCGCCGCGCAGCTGGGGCTGAAGGTCGCCTGCGTCGAGGGCCGCGAGACCCTGGGCGGCACCTGCCTGAACNNTGCTCCACGCCAGCCACATGCTGCATGAAACCCATGAGAACTTCGAAAAGATGGGCCTGATGGGCGCCCATCCGACCGTCGATTGGGCGAAGATGCTGGGCTACAAGCAGGATGTCGTCAACGGCAACACCAAGGGCATCGAATTCCTGT
>DJWG01000023.1:3395-22376 GCA_002440945.1 Rhodobacteraceae bacterium UBA6236
CGTCATCGGCGCCGGCGTGATCGGGCTTGAACTCGGCTCGGTCTACGCCCGTCTTGGAACCGAGGTGACGGTGGTCGAATACCTTGATGCGATCACTCCCGGCATGGATGCCGAAGTCGCCAAGACCCTTCAGCGCATCCTTGCCAAGCAGGGCCTGAAATTCGTCCTTGGCGCCGCCGTCCAGGGCGTCGATACCGCCGAAGCCGGGGCGACCGTGCGCTACAAGCTGCGCAANNTGGTCGCCACCGGCCGCAAACCCTACACCGCCGGCCTTGGCCTCGAGGCGTTGGGGGTCGAGATGCTGTCGCGCGGCCAGATCCGCACCAATGACCACTGGGCGACGAACATCGCCGGCATCCATGCCATCGGCGACGCGATCCCCGGTCCGATGCTCGCCCACAAGGCCGAGGATGAAGGCATGGCGGTGGCCGAGGTCATCGCGGGCAAACATGGTCATGTGAACTATGGCGTCATCCCCAGCGTCATCTACACCACCCCCGAAGTGGCCAGCGTCGGCAAGACCGAAGAGCAGCTGAAGGAAGAAGGTCGCGCCTACAAGGTCGGCAAGTTCCCCTTCATGGGCAATGCCCGCGCCAAGGCCGTGTTCCAGGCCGAAGGCTTCGTCAAGATGCTGGCCTGCAAGGAAACCGACCGGGTTCTGGGCTGCCACATCATCGGTCCGGGCGCGGGCGACCTGATCCATGAAATCTGCGTGGCGATGGAATTCGGCGCCAGCGCGCAGGACGTGGCGCTGACCTGCCACGCCCACCCGACCTACAGCGAAGCGGTGCGCGAAGCGGCGCTTGCCTGCGGCGACGGGGCCATCCACGCCTGACGCTTCGTTCCGGCAGTCGCCCAGAAGGCCCGCCCCCGGGCGGGCCTTTTTCATGGGCTCAGGACTTGCCCGCGCCCTTCTGCGCGGTCCAGCGGTTCAGCCAGGCGAGCCCGGCCAAGGCCAGCCCCAGCCCGAGGAAGGACGCGACCCGCACAAGCCCCGTCAGCCCCGAGGCATCCACCAGAAACACCTTCGCCACCGTCAGCGCGATCACGCCCATCGCCACCCGGCGCAGTTTTTCCGACCCCTTCGTAATCGCCAGATACAACAGCGCAGCCCCGGTCAGCAGAAGCGCAAGGGTATAGCTGTAAAGTTCCGCCTGCAGAGTGGGGCCGGTCAGGTGCGATCCGTGCCAGAAATGGCGGATCTCCAACGCCACCCAAAGCGTCGCCAGCGCGCCACCCACGCCTTGCAGCACCAGCGACAGGAACCGCGGCATCGCGATCCGCCGCGCCCCAAGGATCAGCAGCGCCCCGGGCAGGCCATAAGCCACCGCAAGCGTGCTCAGCAGCGCGAAGCCACGGACATATCCGTCGATCAGCGGGTTGAGCGGTATCGCCGCGACCAGAAGCAGGAACACTCCGATGGCCCCGGCGGCCAGGGCAAGCGCAAGCCGCACCATGCCGAACCAGCCCCGGGTTCCGGCGCGGCGATAAAGCTGCGCGAACATCGCCGCGATCCAGGGCAGCGCCATAAGCGCCGCCGCCGCATGGTCGGGCACATCGCCCCAACGCTCCACCCAGCGCCAGATCAGCACATCGCCCAGAAGCACCGCCGCCCCGATGCCGCTGGATTCAAGCGAAAGCTTCGGGCCCGGGTGCCCCAAGCCCCGCAACAGCCACACCGCCGCCAAAGTTCCGGCGATGATGCTGCCATAGGCGAGGACCACCTCCCAGAGGGGCGCGTCATGGGCCCAGACCAGCCCCGGATCGACCACCAGACGCCAGCCGATGACCGCGACGGCCGCGTGGATGAACCAACCCATTTCCGGCAGACGCATCCTGCGGTCAAGCGCGGCGGCCGTCACCAGCAGCACCGCCAGCGCCAGGGTCAGCGCGGTTTTCGTCAAAAGGACGAACAGCGCCAGCGCGATCAGCGACAAGGCCGCCAGCACCGCATAGGCGGTGCGCGCCGCAGGGCCACCGTCCGCCTTCGCAAAGCGTTCGGAAAGGGCCACCATCACGGCGGCGATGCCGATTACATGCCCCGCCCAAAGCGCCGGACCCAGCACCAGCGCGGGCTGCCACAACAGCTCCAGCACCAGCAATACAACGGGCGCGAAAAGCGCGGCCAGCGCCGCCCAGCTTTTGGGATAATCGCGGACAGCAAGGCTCCGCATCCCTGCCGCAAGCGATCCGGCAACCGCCAGCGCGACGATCATGCTCAGCGTCCAGGGCGCGGGGGATTCAGGCAGGCGCAGGGTGATGTCCTGGGCGCGGACCTGATCCCAAAGCGGCCACCCCTGCGATTCCAGCACCAGTCGCGCGATGAACCCCAGGGCCGGAAGCGCCGCCAGATCCGACAGCGCCGGCGCACCCCTGGCCCAAAGCGCAAGCGCTACGACCAGGGCCGAAAGGCATGCCAGCGCCGCCATCCCCGCCTGGGGCCAGAGGGTCAGCAGCGTCACGGCGACCAGCACCGCGCCCCCGGCCAGCAGGGTCGGGAAGCCGGCGCTGCGCTGTTTCCAAAGCGCCTCGCTCACCGTCGCGCCCTGCTGATCGGGCCAAAGCGACCGCGCCGGAATGGCCATCGCCAGCAGCGCGATCAGGGTCGCCGCCAGCGAGGGCGCGACCTGATCGGCCATGAAGCCCGCCAGGAACAGGATTCCGCCAAAACCCGTGACCAGCGCCAGCACGGAAACCCAGGCCCAGCGCCGCATCGTGTCGATACCCAGCCCCGTTGCCGCGACCAGCGCATAGTAGAAGGGAAGCCAGTCCGGCACGCCGCTGCCCCCGCCCGTCAGGAAGGGTGTCGCCCCCGCCCCGATCAGGCCGACCGCCGCAAGGAAAGGCCCGTGGAACCAGCCCAGCACAAGCGCCAGCGCCGCCACCGCAAGAAAGCCGGCAAAGGCCGCCTCTGGCCCGATCAGCCCGTAAAGCTGCCGCGCGGCAAAAACGCCGATGAACAGCGCGACGATCCCGGCCCCTGAAAAGGTCGAGGGCAGGTAGGCGGTGCTGCGGTCGGGGCTGTCGCCCCAACGGCGGCGGATCGCCTCGCCCCCGGCGATCAGGGCCGCGCCCAGCGCCAGTGCCGCCAGAACCCGCGCCTTGGGCGGTAAAAGCCCCCGTTCGACGCCATATTGCACCAGGAACACCCCGGCCAGGATCAACGACACAGCCGCCACGGCATAGGCCCAGTTCGCGACCAGCCAGCGGCCAAGGGACGCGATGCGCCGGTCCACCGCCGATGGCCCGACTTGGCTGGGTGCGGCGGGCAGCGGCGGCAGCATCGGCCGGACCTCGGTCTGCTGCCAGGGGCCAACCACCTCGGCAGGTTCGACGGGTGCCGGGGCTGGGCTTTCGGCCAAGGGGCGGATCTCTGGCTGAAACCCGGCCTGCTCCGGTTCGGGCGCCGAAGGCTGCGGCGCCCCAAGATCTGCCAGGCCCCGTTCAAGGAACGCCACCCGTCGGGTCAGGCTGCGAACCTTCCAGAACAGCACCACGGCAGCGATCAGCAGAAGAAGATCAAGCAGCAATGTCATGGTATCCCCGAAGCGCGTGCGTAATTTCACGTCGCCCTGAAATTAGCGCAGGGATCGCCCAAGGGCAAAGTCAGATATTCCCGTCTGCCTCCTCGGGCTGGTCCGGGCGCCCGAAAAGCCCCGCCAGCGCCCGGCTGACCAGATTGGTGACGCGGGGTTTCGGCAGGCGGGCGAAGGGCAACGGGCGGCAGACCTCCATCGCCGCCACGCCGACACGGGCGGTCAGCGCACCGTTGACCACCCCTTCGCCGAAGCGGCGCGAAAGCTTCGACAAAAGCCCGCCGCCGGCAACTGTTTCGATCAGGTCGTCGCCCACCGCGACCGCGCCGGTGGCCACCAGATGCGTCAGCACCGTGCGCAAAAGCCGCCAGCCGCCGAAAACACCGGCACGTCCGCCGTAGATTTCCGCGATGCGCCGGATCATCCGCATGTTCGCGGTCAGCGCGGCGGCGACATCGGCCAGCGCCAGCGGCACCAGCGCCGTAACGGTCGCCACCTGCCGGGCCGCGGCCTCGATTTCGCGCCGGGCGGCCTGATCCAGCGGGGCAAGCAACTCGGCCTCGGCCAGATGGAGGATCGTATCGGCGTCGAAGGCCTCGGGCGTGCGGTCAGAAAGGCGCTTGCGGCCCCATTCCGTCTCGGGCCGGTCGGCGTAAAGCACCACCAGCCGGTCGGCCACCTTGCGCGCGGCGGCAGCGTCATTGGCGGCCAGCGCCACCGTCGCCGCCCGATGGACCCCGTCAAGGCGCGAAAGCCGTGCATAGGCGACCAGTTCGCGCAGGGTGACAAGGGCGAGCGCCAGAAGAAAGGCGCCGAACAGCACCGTGGCGATCCAGCCCAGGATCGGGTTCGTCGTCAGCAACCCGGTGACAAAGCGCCAGGCCGCGACCGAGGCGAGGAAGCCCACCAGCGTTGTCGTCGCCCACCAGAAGAACCGCCAAAGCGGCGAGGACCGCCGCGCGCCCAGCGCCGCGACGGTGCGCATCGCGCGGCCTTCGGGCAGGCTGTCGGGGACCAGCGGCGCTTGCGAGGGGTCGGGCCGATCCTTTCCCTCGATCTCGATCAGGACCGGGCCTTTCAGCGGCTCGGACGGGGTGCCATCCTTCGGGAACTGCATCAGCCCCTCCATTCCAGACGGATATCGGGCAGGCCCGCGTCGTTGTCAGCCCCGTCGGAACCTTCGACGTTGGAAAACCCGGCACGGGTATAGAAACGCTGCGCATCCTCGGCCTGCCGGAAGACCCGCAGCGCAAGGCCCTTCGGCGCATGGGCCTTGGCGCGGTCAAGCAGCCGCGCCCCAAGCCCCTGCCCCCGCGCCACCCGGGACAGGTAAAGCGCATCGACATAACCGCTGCCATCCACCGCTACAAATCCCACAGACTGCCCGCCGCGCCGTGCCACCCAGACGGCGCGGGTCGCCAAGAGCCTGTCGAACAGCGCCTCGGTTTCCGCCCTTGGATAGACATCCGGCATCCACGGAGTTTCCTGTGCCCAGTCGATCAGGATCCGGGCCAGCGCCGGGGCATCTTCCGGCGTGGCAGGGGTGATGGCGATGGTCACAGCCGATCCCCGATCAGGAACTCGGCCGCCTTGTCCAGCCGGATATGCGGCGGCCCTTCGCCCGGGCGCAGCGACAGGCGGGCGGGGGCGAAGGTCATCACCCGGTAATCCGCATCAAGCCACTTCTGCGCCCCTTCCCGCGCCGGGGCCAGCAGCCGCGCCGGATTGTCGGGCAGTTCGCCGGGGTAGAAGGCCGCCTGCCGCCCGCTGCCCAGAAGCGTTCCGCGCACACAATCAAGGGTCTGGCCGTTGTGGGCCACCGTCTCTTCGACCGTGGCGCGAACGGCGGCTATCGACAGGGCCGAGGTGGCGGCGCCGGCGAAATCGGCGCGATCCTTCGCTTCGCGCATCAGTGCGGCGGTGATCGCGGTCAGGCGGCCATGCTGGCTGTGGTGCAGGTGGTCGGCCTTGGTGGCGGCAAAAAGGATCTTCTCGACCCGCTTGCCGCCCAGGATCTGCGTCAGCCAGCCATTCCGCCCCGGACGGAAAGCCGCCAGAATATCGGCCATCGCGGCCCTCATGTCCTCGACCGCCGCGGGGCCGGAATGGATCGCACCCAGCACATCGGCCAGAACCACCTGGCGGTCGATCCGGGCGAAATGGTCGCGGAAGAAGGGCTTCACGACCTGCGCCTTGTAGGCCTCGAACCGGCGGTCCATCTCGCGCCAGAGGCTGCCGCGCCGGTCGGCCTCGGGACGGTGCAGGGGCGCGAAGGTCAGCGCCGGCGATCCGGCCAGATCGCCGGGCAAGAGGAAGCGCCCCGGCGTGCAATCGGAAAACCCCGCCGCCCGCGCCGCTTGCAGGTAATCGGCAAATCGCCCCGCCAGTGCCTTGGCCTGCACCTCGTCCAGCGCGGCACTGGCGTCGGTGGCCCGCGCCATCGCCATGAACCCGGCCGCCATCGGTCGGTCCGCGATGCGGGCCAGCGTCGCCTCGGCCCAGTCGGGATAGCTGCGGTCCAGAAGCCCAAGATCCAGCAGCCATTCGCCGGGATAATCGACGATATCCAGATGCAGCGTCCGTTCCCCCGTCAGCGGCCCCAGCAGGCCCGAGGGTTGCAGCCGGAAGGACAACCGCAATTCGCTGATCGACCGGGTGCTTTCAGGCCAGTGCGGATCGGGCCCGGTCAGGGCGGCAAGGTGGGTTTCGTAGTCGAAGCGCGGCACGGTGTCGTCGGGCTGGGGTTGCAGCCAGGCGGCGCGGATCGTCCCGTCGGACGCTGCGCGCAGCCCCGGCATCCGCGCCCGGTCCATCAGGTTCGCCACCAGCGAAGTGATGAACACGGTCTTGCCCGCCCGGCTAAGACCCGTGACCCCCAGCCGGATCACCGGGTCCGAAAACAGATCGCCGATCCCTGCGCCAAGATCGCCAACGCCCCGGATCAGACCCCCTGCGATATCGCCAATGCCCAAAGCGCGCGTTCCCTGCCCTCATCTCACGCTGGAAGATAGGCAGTGGCGCGGGGGACGAACAGGGGAAAAGGCAGCGATCCTTGCCAGAGCCTGCCGCCCCGGCTATGGGGCGGGCATGCCCAGATATGCCCTGAAGATCGAATACCATGGCGCAGCCTTCGCAGGTTGGCAAAGGCAATCCGGCCAGCTTTCGGTGCAGGAGGCGGTCGAAACCGCGCTGCGGAAGCTGGAACCCGATGCCCCGGGGATCGCGGCGGCAGGCCGCACCGATGCCGGCGTCCACGCCACGGGCCAGGTGGCGCATTGCGATCTGGCGAAAGACTGGGATCCGTTCCGCCTGTCAGAGGCGCTGAACTGGCACCTGAAGCCGCACCGGGTGGCGATCCTTGCGGCGGCCGCCGTTCTCGATGACTTCCACGCCCGGTTCTCGGCCATCGAACGGCGCTACCTATTCCGGCTTCTGTCCCGCCGCGCCCCCGCCACGCACGAGGCCGGGTTGGTGTGGCAGGTTCTGCAACCGCTGGACCTGACAGCGATGCGCGACGGCGCCGCGCATCTGGTCGGGCGGCATGACTTCACCACCTTCCGGTCGGCCATGTGTCAGTCGGCCTCGCCGGTGAAGACGCTGGACGAGATCGCGGTCGAGGCGATCCCGGTTCCGCATGGCACCGAATACCGCTTTCGCCTGCGGGCGCGGAGCTTCCTGCACAATCAGGTCCGGTCCATCGTCGGCACTCTGGAACGCGTGGGCGCCGGATCCTGGCGCCCGGAGGACGTGGCGCGAGCGCTGGCTGCGACAAATCGCGCGGCTTGCGGACCGGTCGCACCGCCACAGGGGCTTTACCTGACCGGGGTGGGCTATCCCGCCGACCCGTTCGCGGAAAAATGAAAACAGGCCGGGGATTCCCCCGGCCTGTCGCTTTCGCTTGTCCTTGCGGATCAGTTGTCCTGGAAGATGTCGCGCTTGTGCGTGGCGTTCGGGACGAACAGCACACCGATGACAACCGTCATCACTGCGACCACGATCGCATACCACAGGCCCGAATAGATGTTGCCATTCTGGGCCGAGATCGCGAAGGCCGTTGCCGGAAGCAGGCCACCGAACCAGCCGTTGCCGATGTGGTAAGGCAGCGACATGCCCGAATAGCGGATCCGGGTCGGGAACAGTTCAACCAGCGCGGCGGCAATCGGGCCGTAGACCATCGTCACCAGCAGGATCAGGTAGGTCAGCAGCACGACCAGCTTCAGCTTCTGCGCGGTGAAGATGTCGAAGAAGTGCTGCGACTTCGCCACCGTGGTGTTTTCCGTGGCCACCAGCGGATAGCCCGCCGCCAGCAGCGCGTCGTTGACCGACTTTTCAAAGCCCGCTTTCGCCGCCTTCAGTTCGTCGCCGGTCAGGGTGCCTTCATAGGACGGGATCACCGTTTCGCCGATCTTGACCGAAGCCGTGGTCCCCGCCGCCGCATCTTCCGAGCTGTAGTTGACCGAGGATTTGGCCAGCAGCGCCTTCGAGATGTCGCAGGACGAGGTGAACTTGGCCGTGCCAGTCGGGTTGAACTGGAACGAGCAGGCGTTCGGGTCGGCAGTCACCACCACCGGGATTTCCTGCGCGGCAGCCAGCGCCGGGTTTGCGGTGTGGGTGATGGCCTTGAACACCGGGAAGTAGGTGACAGCGGCCAGCAGACAGCCCACGAGGATGATCGGCTTGCGGCCGATCTTGTCGGAGAGCGAGCCGAAGAAGACGAAGCCCCAGGTGCCAAGGATCAGCGACCAGGCCACCAGCACGTTCGAGGTGAACGTGTCGACCTTCACGACGTTGTTGATGAAGAACAGCGCGTAGAACTGGCCCGAATACCAGACCACGGCCTGACCGGCGACAAGACCGAACAGCGCGATCAGCGCGATCTTGGCGTTGCGCCACTGGCCAAAGGCCTCGCGCAGCGGTGCTTTCGACTGGGCGCCTTCGGCTTTCATCTTCTTGAAGGCCGGGCTTTCTTCCATCGTCAGACGGATATAGAGCGACACCGCCAGAAGCAGGATCGACCCGAGGAACGGAATCCGCCAGCCCCAGACCTTGAAGGGCTCAAGCATTTCTTGCGCGCCCTTCGCATCCAGCTTCGGGGTGCCATCCGCCAGGAACTGCGGCACCGGATCCCAGTTGCCGTTGACGTAGCCCTGCACCAGAAGGATCACGATCAGCGACAGCAGAAGGCCCAGCGTCGCGGTGGTCTGGATCCACGAGGTGTAATAACCACGACGGTTCTTGGGCGCGTGTTCGGCCACATAGGTCGCCGCACCGCCGTATTCACCGCCCAGCGCCAGACCCTGAAGCATCCGCAGCGCGATCAGGATGATCGGCGAGGCGCTTCCCCAGCTGCTATAGCCGGGCAGCATGCCGACGAAGAAGGTCGAAAGCCCCATGATGACGATGGTCATCAGGAAGGTGTATTTCCGGCCCACGAGGTCGCCCAGCGACCCGAAGACCAGCGCGCCGAACGGACGCACGATGAAGCCCGCCGCAAAGGCCAGAAGCGCGAAGACGTTGCGCGTCGCTTCCGGGTAGGCCGAAAAGAACTGCGCGCCGATGATCGAGGCCAGCGAACCGTACAGGTAGAAGTCATACCATTCGAAGACGGTGCCGGTCGAAGAGGCAAGAATGACCTTCTTTTCCTCTCTGGTCATGGGCCGGGAGCGTTCTGTCTCCCAGCTGGTCGTGGTATCTGCCATTTCATTCCTCCTTGCGCCGGGCTGTCTTTGCGGCCCGTATTTCCCCCGAAATTTCTCCCGCTGCCGATGGGCAAGCCGGGATCGTTCCCGCGCCAACCGGCGCGGGTCTTCTGCGGGCTGCGGTTCGGCAGCCCTTCGGTTTTTCCTGGATGCCCCTCGCATCAGGCCGTCTGCCGGCTGTCAGGCCCCGGCGGTCGTCTCGGTCACGATCCGTTCCAGATCGCGCGCCACGCTGTCGATGTCCTGCATGGCGTCCACCCGCGCCAGAAGCCCCAGCGCGTCGTAATGCGCGATCAGCGGCGCCGTCTGGGCGTGGTAGGCGTCAAGCCGGCCCCGGACAGTGGTTTCGTTGTCATCCGCGCGGCGGCTGAATTCGGTCCCGCCGCACTTGTCGCAGGTGCCGGCCTTTGCGGGCTGCTTGAAGCTGTCATGCCAGCCTTCGCCGCAGCCGGCGCAGGTGTAGCGCCCCGCAACCCGTGCAACCATCGCGGCATCATCGACATCAAGGCTGACCGCCGCGCTGACGCGGCCACCGCCCGCCGCCAGCAACTGGTCCAGCGCCGCCGCCTGCACCGCCGTGCGCGGGAAGCCGTCAAGGATCGCACCCTTCGACACATCCGGCTGCGCCATGCGTTCCTGCAGGATCGCCAGCACGATATCGTCGCTGACCAGCCCGCCCGCCTCCATCACCGCTTTCGCCGCAAGACCGGCAGGCGTGCCGGCCTTGACCGCCGCGCGCAGCATGTCGCCGGTCGACAGCTGCACCAGGCCGTGGCGCTCTTCCAGCCGCCGGGCCTGGGTTCCCTTGCCCGCGCCCGGAGGCCCGAGAAGGATCATGATCTGTCCTGCCATCGGCTCAGCCCCGGTTCATGCGGTTGTCGATCAGATCCTGCACGACCGCCGGATCGGCCAGGGTCGAGATATCGCCCAGCGCGCCGTAGTCGTTTTCGGCGATCTTGCGCAGGATGCGGCGCATGATCTTGCCNNGACCGGGTCTTGGGCAGGCCCGGGGCCCACTGGATCAGGTCGGGGCTGGCGATCGGCCCGATCTCGGTCCGGACCCATTTCACCAGGTCCTTGCGCAGATCCTCCGAAGGCTCGATGTCGTTCATCAGGGTCACATAGGCATAGATGCCCTGCCCCTTGATATCATGCGGATAACCGACGACTGCGGCCTCTGCCACGTCGGGGTGGGCGACAAGCGCGCTTTCGACCTCGGCCGTGCCCATCCGGTGCCCCGAGACGTTGATCACGTCATCGACCCGGCCGGTGATCCAGTAATAGCCGTCTTCGTCNNCGGCAGCCGTCGCCGGTGAAGTAATAGCCGCGATACTGGCTGAAATAGGCTTCCTGGAAGCGTTCGTGATCGCCCCACAGCGTCCGCATCTGACCCGGCCAGCTGTCCGAGATGCACAGCACACCCTCGCATTCGACCTCGCTGATGCGGCGGCCATTCTGCGGGTCCAGCACCACGGGTTTGACGCCGAAGAACGGCAGCGTGGCTGAACCGGGCTTCGTCGGAATCGCGCCCGGCAAGGGCGTGATCATGTGGCCGCCGGTTTCGGTCTGCCAGAAGGTGTCGACGATGGGGCAGCGGCCCTTGCCGACGTGCTTGTCATACCAGATCCAGGCTTCGGGGTTGATCGGTTCGCCCACCGAACCCAGCACGCGCAGCGACGACAGGTCGTATTTCTCGACCCATTCGGCGCCCATGCCCATCAGCGACCGGATCGCGGTCGGCGCGGTGTAGAACTGCGTGACCTTGTGCTTTTCGCAGACTTCCCAGAACCGGCCCGCATCGGGAAAGGTCGGAACGCCCTCGAACATGATCGTGGTCGCGCCATTGGCCAGCGGGCCATACAGGATGTAGCTGTGGCCCGTGACCCAACCCACATCCGCCGTGCACCAGAACACGTCGCCGTCGTGATAATCGAAGGTGTATTGATGCGTCATCGCGGCATAGACGAGATACCCGCCCGAGGTATGGACAACCCCCTTCGGCTTCCCGGTCGAACCCGAGGTGTAAAGGATGAACAGCGGATCTTCGGCGTTCATCGGGCGCGGCGGACATTCCGGGCTGACCATGTCCATCATCGCCAGAACGTCGACGTCGCGGCCCTGCACCCAACTGATCTGATCGCCGGTGTGCTTGACCACCAGGCAGCGCACCTTGTCGGAACAATGCAGAAGCGCCGCATCGGTATTGGCTTTCAGCGGCGTGCGCCGTCCGCCACGGGGCGCGGTGTCGGCGGTGATCACCAGCTTTGCCCCGCAATCGTTGATGCGGTTCGACAGGGCATCGGGCGAGAACCCAGCGAAGACGACGGAATGAATGGCGCCGATCCGGGCGCAGGCCAGCATCGCATAGGCGGCTTCGGGGATCATCGGCAGGTAGATCACCACGCGGTCGCCGCGCATCACGCCCTGGCTCAGCAGGACGTTGGCCATCTGGTTCACCTTGCGCGACAGATCCTTGTAGGTGATGTGCAAGGCGGGGGTCTTGGGATCATCGGGTTCCCAGATGATCGCGGTCTGCAACGCGCGGTCCTTCAGGTGCCGGTCGATGCAGTTGACCGCTACGTTCAGAACCCCATCCTCGAACCACTTGATCGAGACCTTGCCGAAGGTGAAATCGCTGTCCTTCACCTTGGTATAAGGTTTGATCCAGTCCAGCCGCTTGCCTTCGCGGCCCCAGAATTCTTCTGGATCGGAAATGCTTTCGCTGTACATGGCCTGATACTTGGCCAGATCCGCATGCGTCTCGCCGAACCCTTCCGGCACCGGACGAACGAGTTGCGCCAGAGCGTCTTCCGCCATGCTTCCCCCCTTGATCGATATTCCCGGGCACGGGCAAAGCCGCGCCTCCTCCGTATTCAGGTAAACATATTCATAAACACAATGTAACCCATTTTTTTCAAATGATTTTTTTGTAAATTAATTCACAAATTTACTCGGCGGTTTGTAAACAAGCAGCCGGGCTGAAAGAAAATTCCATTTTCTGACAAGACGTTGCCTGTTGATGGTTTGCGCCGCGATTCCAACCACGGCACCTGCGTCAACTTCACGCGGATGTGCTTGGAACGAAGTGATTCGCGCTAGGTAAGAGGCGCTTCGCGGATGGTCGTCAACGCGTCCGCAATGGTGGCCCGATAATGGACATGCGGTTCGCGCAGACCCAACGACAGAAGCGACTGCCGCACTTCGCGCCGGGCGCCGGTGACATAAAGGATGCCGCCCCGCCGTTCCATCTTGCGGCCCAGCATCTCGATCGTATGGGCGGCGGAACTGTCCAGAAGCGGCACTTCGGTCAGATCCAGCACGAAGGCGCGCGGACGGTCGGCCAGCCGGTCAAGGGTCGTCCCGATGGCCGAAGCGGCGCCGAAGAAAAACGCCCCGGCCAGACGATAGACCATCACGTCCCGTTCTTGACCCGAAGCATAGGCGGCGCCGCTGTCGGCGTGATCCTCGACGGCAAGCGGCAGACCCTCGCGCAGCTCGGCCGTTTGCGACATGCGGTGGATGAACAGAAGCGACCCGATGGCAAAGCCCACGACGATGCCTTCGGACAGGTCGCGGAAGATCACCAGCAGGAACGTTGACAAAAGCACCAGCGCGTCGCCCCCCGAACTGCGCAGAAGCGTCCAGAATTCAGCCTTCTCGGCCATGTTCCAGGCGACGACAGCCAGCACCCCGGCCAGCGCGGCAAGCGGGATGTAGCCCGCCAGCGGCGCGGCGATCAGCAGGAACAGAAGCACGAACAGCGCATGCAGCATCCCCGCCACCGGCCCATGCGCGCCGGCCCGCACATTGGTCGCCGTGCGCGCGATGGTGCCTGTCACGGGCACGCCGCCAGACAGCGCCGACCCGATATTGGCCACCCCTTGCGCCACGAGTTCCGCGTTCGATCGGTGGTGCCGGCCGCTCATCCCGTCTGCGACGACCGCGGACAAAAGCGATTCAATCGCGCCCAGCAAGGTGAAGGACATGGCGAAGGGCAAAGCGGCCAGCACGC
This sequence comes from Rhodobacteraceae bacterium UBA6236, assembly GCA_002440945.1. The sequence goes on from DJWG01000023.1 coordinate 16,643, forward strand.
TTTCCGGCGAAAGGTCGGGCAGCGACGGGATCGGCATGTGCTGGGGCAGCGCGCCGAACTTCGTGCCGATGGTTTCGACCGGCAGGTTCAGCAGAAAGGCCAGAAGCGCCGCCAGCGTTACCGCGATCAGCAGACTTGGCAGTTGCGGCCGCCACATCTTGATCCCCTGGATAACGCCGATGGTCAGCACAGCCAGCGCCACAGCGGCCCAGGTTACACTGGCACGCGCCGCCCACAGCGCCTCCAGCCGGGGGCCAAGGGCCGAAGGCTCGCCACCCGGAAGGCTCAGCCCGAACAGATCCTTGATCTGGCTGGAAAAGATGATGACCGCGATCCCCGCGGTAAAGCCGACCGTCACCGGATAGGGGATGAACTTGATGTATTGCCCCAGCCGCAGGAACCCCGCCGCCATCAGCATCGCGCCCGACAAAAGCGTGGCGGTCAGCAACCCCGGCACACCGAGGCTTTGCACGCAGGCCGCCACCAGCACGATGAAGGCCCCCGCCGGACCGCCGATCTGGAACCGGCTGCCACCCAGCGCCGAGACAAGGAAACCACCGATGATGGCGGTGTAAAGCCCGCGCTCCGGCCCCACCCCGGACGCGATGGCGATTGCCATCGACAGGGGCAGCGCGACGATGGCGACCGTCAGCCCGGCAATCGCGTCGGATCGTAGCGCGCCCGCGCCATAGCCTTCGCGCAGGACCGTCAGCAGCTTGGGCGCGAACTGTTCGGAAAAACGTGGTCTGGGTGCGGGGGGGCTTGCATGGGTCATGACGGAACCGTACCGATTTTGACAAAGCCTGCGGTTCCGGTTCAGCGAAAGTCAAGCGCGCCCATGGAAAGACCTGCCTCGCCCATCCGTCCGACCGATGACGAAGCCCGCCATCTGGCGCGGGAACTGCTGATGCAGGCGCGAACAGCGGCACTGGCGACGCTGACCGAAGGCGGCTTTCCCAATGCCACCCGGATCGCCTTCCTTGACCTGAACGGCGCGGGGCTTACCTTCCTGTCGTCGCTGTCAGCCCATTCACGGGCGCTTGCCGCCGATCCGCGCTGCGCGCTTCTGGTGGGCGACCCGCCCGCGAAGGGCGATCCTCTGGCGGGCCCGCGCCTGTCGCTGCGGGCCACCGCCGAAGGCGTTCCGCGCGATAGCGAAGACCATGCAGAATTGACCGGCCTATGGCTGGAAGCCCACCCGAAGGCCCGTCTTTACGCCAGCTTTGCCGATTTCCAGTTCGTCAGGCTGGTCTGGCGCGATGCAAGCCTGAACGGCGGCTTTGGCAAGGCCTTCGAGCTGACGCCCGAAGACCTTGTCAAGCGCGACACCTGACGCCGGTCAGGCCGCCAGGTCGCCCTTCAGCGCCCGTTCGATCAGGGCGATGGTTTCATCGACCCCATAAAGCGCGATGAAGCCGCCGAAGCGCGGCCCCTGGCTTGCACCCAGGAGCACCTCGTAAAGCGCGGTGAACCAGTCGCGGAGCGGTTCGAACCCGTGTTCGGTGCCAACCGCGAAGACCATGGTTTGCAGCGCCTCGGCGTCCAGGCCTCCGGTCCAGCCCTTCAGGCGCGCCACCAGATCCTCCAGCGCGGCGCGTTCCTTGTCGGAGGGCAGGCGGAAGGTCCGCGTCGGCGCCACGAAGTCGTTGAAGTAGCGCAGCGCGAATTCGGCCGCCTGATCCATCTGCGGGTTATGCTCGGGGCTCGCATCGGGCGCATAACGACGGATGAAGCCCCAAAGCCCGGTCTTGTCCTTGGCCCCCGCGACGCTTGCAAGGTTCAGAAGCATGGCGAACGGCACCACCATGTCCGATGCGGGCGGCTTGCCGCCGTGGATGTGCCAGACCGGGTTGTTCAACTGCCCGGCCGCATCCTGCCCCGGAAACGCCTTCAGCTGCTGGTGATATTCGTCCACCGCCTTCGGGATCACNNCGATGGTCAGGCCGTTGCCCTTGGATTTGGAAATCTTCTGCCCCTGCTCGTCCAGGAACAGTTCATAGGTGAAATGTTCGGGCTTCCGGCCGCCCAGCACCTCGCAGATGCCGTCATAGATCGGTGTGTTGGTGCTGTGGTCCTTGCCATACATCTCGAAATCGACATCCAGCGCCGCCCAGCGCGCGCCGAAGTCGGGCTTCCACTGCAGCTTCACGTTGCCGCCCGTGACCGGCAGCGTCCATTCACGGCCCGTGTCGTCATCGAAGGTGATGGTGGCGTTCCTGGCGTCCACATTCTTGATCGGCACATACAGCACCCGGCCGGTTTCGGGATGGATCGGCAGGAAACAGGAATAGGTCTGCTGGCGTTCCTCGCGCAAGCTGGCCAGCATGATCTTCATGATGTCGTCGTAGCGTTCCGCCGCCAGCCTGAGCGTGTCGTCGAACCGGCCCGACCTGTAGAATTCGGTCGCGCTGATGAATTCGTATTCGAACCCGAAGGTATCGAGGAACCGGCGCAGCATGGCGTTGTTGTGGTCGCCAAAGCTTGGGTATTCGCCAAAGGGATCGGGAACGCTGGTCAGCGGGCGCTGAAGGTTTTCGCGCAGCATCTCGGGGTTGGGCACGTTGTCGGGAACCTTGCGCATCCCGTCCAGATCGTCCGAGAAGCAGAACAGCCGCGTGGGGATGTCGCTGATGATCTCGAAGGCGCGGCGGATCATCGTGGTGCGCTGCACCTCGCCGAAGGTGCCGATATGCGGCAGGCCCGACGGGCCATAGCCGGTTTCAAACAGCACATAGCCCTTTTCCGGGGCCTTCTTCTCATAACGTTTGAGCACGCGGCGCGCTTCCTCGAAAGGCCAGGCTTTGGAGTTCATCGCAGCATCGCGCAACGTGGTCATGGTGGATCATCCGGTCAAAAAGGCGCGCCCCAGAGGCCCGCGCGTCCGGTCCTATTGAACGGGGGGATCATCGTCAATAATCTCTGCCGCAAGCCCAAGCCCAGCCGGAGAAACCGATGTCCCAGACCTTGCCTTCCTTCACCGTCCAAGACGCGCTGGTTGCCGTCATGGTCGCGGTTTCGGCCTCGGATGAAACGATCCGCACGGCCGAACTTCTGGCGATCGAACGTCAGGTGAACCACCTGCCGGTCTTCGCGGGCTATGACACCGACCGCATTCTTGCCGTGGCGCAGACGGTCTACACGCTTTTTGAAGAAGAAGACGGGCTCGATACCCTTCTGGCGATGGTGCGACACGCCCTGCCGCAGAAGCTTCAGGAAACCGCCTATGCGCTGGCCTGCGACGTGGCCGCCGCCGATGTGCGGCTTGGCCAGTCCGAACTTCGGATGCTGGAAGAACTGCGCGAAGAGCTTTCCATCGAACATCTGCAGGCCGCCGCCATCGAATATGGCGTGCGCGCCCGGCACCGCACGATCTGATCCTCAGGCGCCATAGACCGCGCCCCAGCGTTCGATCAACTGCTGCTGCAGCCGTTTCGAACGGCGAACCCAGGCCGTGCCGCCTTCGGGCGATTCGCGGGCCTCGATCGGCAGGGCATCGCGCCGTGCCAGATCGCCGGTGAAGATCGCGAAGATCAGCTCTCGCCCATCCGGCGCCACCATGAAGCCGGTAAGCGCAGAAACGAAGTTGAGCGTCCCGGTCTTCGCCTCGACCAGGATCGGGCTGACGGCCTTCTTGCCCTTGGCGTCCTTGAAGACCACCGGCTTCATCAACCCGCGCAGCCCCGCCTGCGGCCCCAGTGCGCGGATGGTATTGACCATGTCGGCGGCGGTGATCCGGGTGGTCGCGCCAAGGCCCGAATGGTCATGCAACACCGCATCCGTCACGCCGACCCGCGCCTTCAGCCAGCCCGTCATCGCGCGGGCCGAAGCCTCGTGATCGCCCTGCACGCCCATGCGAAGGGACGCCGCCATCCCCACCGCTTCCGCCGTCAGGTTGGTGGAATGCTTGAGCATCGCCTTCAGCACGGTGCGCAAGCCTTCGCTGGCATGGCTGGCAAGCACGGTGCCCTGCGGCGCCTGGGCGGTCATCTGCGGCGCGGGCAGATGGATGTTCTGGGCCTTGGCAAGGGTGCGGAACACATCGCCCGCATAGGCATCGGGCCTGCGCACCGGCAACCAGCGGCTGCCGCCCTTGCCCAGCGCCTTGCGCGCCACCGACCAGACCTCGGCCTGATCGTTGTCCGAATAGGCGAATAGCGGCCTTTCACGGTCGGCAATGGTCACCCGGGCGCTGGACACGGTAGGAACGAAGCGTTCCGCGCGCGCATCCAGCCCGATCTGATATTCCCCGTTCACGCGCCGCCATTCGCAATTGACGCGGTTGTAGTTGAGGTTGAGCCCCGAAACCGCCGGGTTGTAGCCCAGATATTCGGGCTGGCCGTCGTCGATGGCGCGCAGATAGGGCAGCGCCCCGCCCCAGACGAGGAACCGACCTGAAATCCCGCTGATCCCCGCCATCTTCAGCGCCGCGGCCATGTCGCCCAATTCATCGGTGGAAAGCGTCGGATCGCCGCCGCCGGCCAGCACCAGATCGCCCTGCACGATCCCGCCCGAAACCGGCCCCGTCGCCACCAGCCGCGTGGCAAAGCAATAATCGCCACCCAGACATTCCAGCGCATAAAGCGCCGTGACGGTCTTGAGAGTGCTTGCCGGAGGCATCAGCCGCTCGGCGCCGCGCGCCTCAAGCCCCAGACCGCTTGCCGCGTCGATGACCGCATAAGTCACGTCGCCACCCAGTTTCGCCGCCGCGATCAATTCCTCGGCGGGCTGGGCCAGAACCTTGATCGCGCCGCCTTGGACAGCGGGGGCAGCCAGCGGGCGGACGCCAGGCCGCGGGGATTTCAGCGGGGCCTCTGCCAGCGCGGGCATCGCCCCCGCCACCATCAAGCCCCCCAGAAATGCCCGCCGTGTCCACATGTCCCTATTCCATCCTGTCAGGCCGCGCCCGGCCGTTTTCCCCATTCGCCCCGCGCCCGGATGGCCGAGGATGATTGCTTCATCATGGGGACATCCAGAAAACACCATGCCGGAGGCGCGACTCGCGGTAACATTTGCGAGTATTCGGGTGCGATACGATAACGCGCATATTCCTCGACTGCACGCGATCCCCGCGCCTCAAGCCGGTAGCCGGGGCGGGCGATCACCCCGATGGGGACATTGCGCATGATCCATTCCCAGTGCTGCCATTGATCGAACTGCGCCAGATTGTCCGCCCCCATCAGCCAGACGAAACGCACGCCGGGATAGATCGTCTTCAGCCGCCTGAGCGTCTCGGCGGTGTAGCGGGTGCCAAGCCGCGCCTCGATATCAGTGATGACGACGCGGGGATCGCCCATCACCGCCCGCGCCCGCGCGATGCGGTCGGCCATCGGCGCAGGCGGATTGGCCTTCAGGGGATTGCCGGGGCTGACCAGCCACCAGACCCGCTGCAAGCCGAAACGTTTCAGCGCCTCGCGCGTCAGATGGGCGTGGCCGTCATGGGCCGGATCGAAGGACCCGCCCAGCAAACCCACGGTCATCCCCCGCACCGCTATCGGAAAACCCTGCATAATCCCCCACTTGCGGTGCCAATCCGGGCCGCGCATCGCGCCTTTGTCGCGTTGGCGGAGCCCGGAGTCAACGCGCACGCCCCCTGTTGCACCCGCCCGTTGCAGTGACAGCCCGGCGCAGATAGAACGCAGGCCAACTCTATTCCCCGCATGAAGGACCACAGTCATGGCCTCCTACCAGTATGTCTATCACATGGATGGGGTCTCCAAGACCTATCCCGGCGGCA